>JALZJC010000040.1 GCA_030859945.1 Actinomycetota bacterium
TTGCCCAGCGGGCTGATCACGTAGAGGTGACCGCGTCGCGCACGCCCGGGCGCGACAGGTAGTCGTGCAGCATGAAGGCCGTCTCGTACGGCGCCGGCGGGCACTTGAACGGGCCACCGAGGATGGCGACGACAACCCGTCCCGACGTGATCTCCGCGAGGGCGGCCCGCATGGCCGGCAGCTCCCGGGCGTCGTAGAGGTTGTGGGCTCCACCGGCGCCGATCAGGGCGACGTGGTCGGGCGAGGGAACGGTCCCCAGCGCGACCAGTAGGGCGTCGCCGGTAAGGTCACCCGAGGTCGTCGACACACCGGCCGACGCGGCTTCGATGGCGGTCACCTCGGCCTGCACGAAGGTGATCCCGTGGTCCCGGAGGGATGCGAGGGAGCGAGTGCCCTCCTCGAGCGGGCGCCAACCGGCCAGATCCCACAGCTTGGCGAACCCCATGAAGAAACGGTCCGAGACGGACACGACGACGACCTCGTCACCGCCGGGAAGAATCGACCGCAGCTCCTTGGCCGCGGCCAGCCCGCCGAAGCCGGCGCCAAGGACGAGGACGCGCGCCATTCCGCCACGCTAGCCACGGGCACGAGGACGAGGTCAGGACCCGTCGCTGCCGCCACCGGGTTGACGATGCCCCACTTCCTTGGCCATGCTCGCGGGCGAGGGCGCCGACACATCGGAGCTGTGCTGGCTGCGGCCGATAGAACGTGACTCTCGACACACTCAGGGTGGCACGTCCGGATCTGGAGGTTTGGCTGATGGGCAAGCACGCCGGCAGGTACCGCCTCGGGATCTGCATCTCCCTGGCCCTTCTCATCGGAGCGGCCGCCGTCGTCATCCCCATGCCGGTGATGGCCGCGGAGCGAACCATGGGCGTGGAGACGGTGGTGCCAACCGCGGTCGACAGCGTGGCCGGCCTGCGGTCGCGCCTCCCGCAGTTCGTCCAGTCGGACCTCACTCCTTTCAACATGATCGGGGCCAGCTGGACCGGAGAGGCGACGGACCAGGCCCGGGTGCGAACCCGCAAGGGAGCTGTGTGGGGTCCGTGGACGACGCTCGAGGCCGATGAGGACGACGGCCCGGACCCGGGCTCCCGCGAGGCCCGCGTCAGGCGCACCGTCACCCGGCCGCTGTGGATCGGTGGCGGCGACGGATACGAGCTGCAAGCGCCCTCGAACTCGCTGCAGGTGCACCTCGTGCGCGAGAACGGGACGCGGGTCCGCCCCCGCCGTGGGGCCCAGGCCCAGGCCGCCGCCGCCCCGCCCATCGCCGACCGGGGGGCATGGGGCGCTCGGGCCCCGAGGAGACCGAGCGCGGCGGCATCGAGCCTGAAGATGGCATTCGTGCACCACACGACGGGGCCCAACAACTACGGCGCCGGTGAGGTCCCGAGGATGCTGCGGGCCATGCAGGCCTACCACATGGACGCCAACGGCTGGGATGACATCGGCTACAACTTCGTGGTGGACCGCTTCGGGCGGATGTGGGAGGGACGGGCCGGCAGCAGGCAGCGGGCCATCGGGGCCCACACCCGGGGGTTCAACACCGCCTCCACCGGCGTGGCCGTGCTCGGCACCTTCACCCGGGCCACCCCTACCCCGGCCTCCGTCGACGGAGTGGCCCGGGTGGTGGGCTGGATGCTGGGGACCAACGGGGTCGACCCCGCCGGCCAGGCCGCCATGACTTCAGCCGGCAGCGACAAGTACCGAGCCGGGAGGAGCGTGGGATTCCCGGCGGTCTCCGGTCACCGTGACGGCACGTCCACGACGTGCCCGGGCCAACGCCTCTATGACCGGCTGCCGGAGATTCGCAACCGCGCTCGGGCCTACGGCCCCACACCTCTGTCCCCGCTCGACACGCTCCTCGGGGACCTTCTGGGTTCGGTGACCGGCGCGTTGCCGCCGATCGGCGCCGCCAACGCGGGCCCGGCACGGCCGTAGCGCAGCCATGCGGACCCACCGGTAGTTACGGACCGCGGGTAGTCCTGCGAACCCCCGGTTCTGCGTCCAGGACAAGCTCTGTGGCCATCGACTGTCTTTACGGATGCAAGCATCGGCGCTAGACCACTGGCGTGCAGCCCGCCCCAGGACTCGAGCTGCTGGGCGACCACTGGGAGGGTCTCAGCGCCTTACAGCGAATCCTGCTGACCACAGACGGCACCCTGACCACGCTGGTCGAGGTCTATGCCGACGAGCCCATCAAGGTGGCGAAGCTGGACCAGTCCCTCGGCCTCTGGGAGGGTGGCGACGCGGGCCCGGCCCTGAGCCTCCATCCCGACGAGGCGGTGCTGCGGCGAGCCATCCTGTTGCAGGGATCCTCGAGCCACACCAACTACCTCTACGCCGAGTCGCTGATCGTGCCCGACCGCCTCCAGCCACACGTACGCACCGGCCTCGTGGAGACCGACAAGCCCATCGGGCGCCTGCTCCTCGAAGCCCGCACCGAGACGTTCCGGGAGATCCTGGCCGGGGGGACGGAGCCGGCCCGAGGCTGCGCGGATCACTTCGGCATCGGCCAAGATGACCTGGTGATCTTCCGCACCTACAACGTCATCGCCGACCAGAGGCCGATCATGATGATCACCGAGAAGTTCCCCATTGGCGCCTTCTGGTCGCTGCCCGACCACGGGCAGCGACCCACTGGCAACGGGTAGCTGACCGTGGCCCGTACCGAAGCGACGGTGGCCGCCGGTCGGTACCTGCATCGGAAACCTATTCTCCTTCCGGGGATGGGACGGACGACCAGCGTGACCGGGCCGCCACTGGCCGTGGACACATGTGAGCGGCGGTTGTCCACTGTGGCCAGTGGGGACCGGGGGACGGGCGGCGAGGGGGAGCCGCGAGACACCGGCGAGGCCGGCGTCGATTGCCGGGTGTCCTGGTACGGGCCGGCTGGGCTTCCCCCCGGCCGGTTGGGCAGCGAAGCCGCTGTCCAGGCGCTGTGTGGGCTCATGCATGTCCACGGCCGGGACGCGGGGAGACCTCGGCGCATCGGGCTCGACATCGCCTCCACCGCGGCTGGGCTGCTCGCCGCTCAGGGGGTCCTGGCGGCACGGATCGCCCGGCGGCGGGGGCGGCCGATGGGCCTCGTAGAGACGTCCGTCCTCCAGGCGGGTCTGCTCCTCGTGTCCCACTACGTGGCCATCGCCACCTGTCCCGATGGCCCGCCGGCGGTGCCGGCCTGGCCGTCGCCCGGGCCTCCCTTCAGATCGGCCGACGGGCACTGGTTCGAGATGGAGACCCTGGACCCCGGCGCCTGGAGGGCCTTCTGGTCGACCTTGGGAGCGGCCGGGCCCGAGCTGGGTCCAGCCTGGACCGTGTTCAGGCTCCGGTACAACCGGGGGGCCTGCACGCTTCCCCACCACCTCCATGAGGCCACGGCCAGGCACACCCTCGCCCGGGTGGCGGAGGTGGCCGAGGCGTGCGGCGTGAGCCTGTCGAGGCTGCGTGGCTACGGCGAGGTGCTGGGCGATGCGGCCCGGCCCGAGGTGAACCCGGACATCAGGGCTTTTGCCGCCGGCCCGCCCGCCGTCCCGGGGCGCCCCCGGCCGGTGCCCCCTCCGGCAGCCGAGGCCGCGGCCCAGCTTCCCCTGGAGGGTCTCCGCGTCGTCGAGGCGACCAATCGGGTCCAGGGCCCGCTGGCGGGACTGCTGATGATGATGCTCGGCGCCGAGGTCGTCCTGGTGGAGCCGCCCGGAGGCGACCCCTCCCGCTCGGGCCTGCCCCAGGTCGGGGACACCGGGGCCTTCTTTCTCTGCTTCAACCGGGGGAAGCAGACCGTGGAGCTGGACCTGAACCGCCCGTCGGGCCGGTCCGACCTGAAGGAGCTGGCAGCCGGCGCCGACGTGTTCCTCCACAACTGGCGACCGGGCAAGTCCACCGAATGGGGCCTCGCCGCCGAGGACCTGGCTGGGCACAACCCCCGGCTGGTTTACGCCAGCGCCTCGGGGTGGGGCGGCCTGCCGGGGCCGTCCAGGCTGGTGGGCACCGACTTCATGGTTCAGGCCTATGCCGGCGTGGGAAACGGCATCCACCCGGAGGACGAACCGCCGTTCCCGTCCCGGCTCCTGATCGCTGACTACATCGGAGGTCTCCTGGCCTGCGAGGGCATCCTCGCCGGGCTCGACCGGCGGGAGCGGACGGGCGTGGGCTGTCAGGTGAGCACCTCTCTCCTCGGTGCGGCCATGACCGTCCAGGCGCCGGTGCTGGAGGCGCTGGCGGCCAGCCGCGAGAACGGGCGGCGGGGCGGGCGGCCTGTCTGGAGCGTCCTCGACCGCCCGGTGCAGACGGCGGACGCCAGCATGGCTGTGAGCGTCGAGGACGGTCCCGGCCTCGCTCGCCTGGCCAGGGTGTTCGGCGTCGACATGGGCACCGACCGGGCGGCCACCGAGCAGGCGCTGGTCGAGCGGATGGGCGCTCATCCGGCCGCTCGGTGCGAGGAGCTGGCCGCTGAAGCGGGCGTGGCGTGCGCCGTCGTGTGCGCCGACCCCGGGCAGTTGCCGTCCCAGCCACGGCTCACGCCGTTGTTCGAGCCGCTCGGGCCCGACGCCTGCGCTCCCGCCTCGCCATGGCGGTTCAGCTGATGGTCGCCACCCTCATTCCCTTCACATGACCACGAATGACCTGACCTGGAGGTGGTGCCCATGAAAGCCGCCCTACTGGCCCCCTCCCTGGAGGATGCCTGCCAGCGGTGGTCGGACCGTCCTGCCCTGACCCATCGGGGCACGACGCTCACATACGAGGAGCTGTGGACGAAGGTCGTCGGACTGGCCGGGGCCTACAGGTGGCTCGGAGTGCGGCCCGGTGACAGGGTCGTCTGCCAGCTGCCCACGTCCGCGGAGCACCTAGTGGCCATGAACGCGGCGTGGGCTGCCGGAGCCGTGTACGTCGGCGCCGACAGCGACCTGACCGGGCCGGAGCTGTCCTGGCTGGTGGGCCGTACCGAGGCCGCCGCCGTCGTGTTCCAGCCCCGCGCTGACGCCACCGATCCCCTGGGACCTGTGCGAGCGGTCCGTGACGAGCACCCGTCGGTGGAGGTCATCGCCGACGCTCCGGAAACCCGGGATCTCGGATGCCACTCGCTGACCGAGCTCCTGGCTTCCCGTCACCATCCGGCTCCGGATGGCGCATCGCAGCTGTTCGGCTCCCACGACCCCGCCCTGGTTCTCATGACCTCGGGCACCACAGGTAAGCCCAAGGGTGTCATGGAGACGCTTCCTTCCATGTGGGCCAAGTTCCGGTTCTTCGCCGACGCCTTAGCCCCGGGGCCCGACGACGTGCATCTCGTCTACCTGCCCATCGCCCACGCCTTCGGGTTGAAGCTGTCCATGACCGCGCTGCTCAGCGGCGGTCGTCTGGTCATGCTCGACCGCTTCACGCCGGCGGAGGCTCTCCGCCTGGTGACCGAGGAGCGGGCCACGGTGGTCTCGGGCACTCCCACCCACTTCAAGCTGTTGGTGGGCGCCTTGGACCCGAGCCGCCATCGGACGAACAGCTTGCGGTGGGCCGTCGCCGCCGCCGCCGCCCTGTCCCCGCCCCTGCTCGAGGAGGTCTACGGCAGGATGGGCGTGGAGCTGCTGTTCGTCTACGGGTGCACCGAGGGCTTCCTCACGCAGACCACGGACCGTGACCAGATCTTCCGCGGGTCGGTGGGCAAGGAGGTGTTCTGTGGCCCCGAGGGCACGGCGCCCAACGGGTCGGTGGCCGTCGTGAACCCCGAGGACGGCCGGCGCCTGCCCCCTGGCGAGATCGGCGAGATCGTGTTCGGGGCCCGCCAGCCGGTGCGGTACTGGAAGGACCCCGATGCCGCCACCGACGGCTGGTACCGCACCGGGGACCTCGGCCGGCTGGACGCGGACGGCTGCGTCTACGTGGTGGGCCGGCTCAAGGACCTGGTGAACAGGGGAGGCCTGAAGGTGGCGCCGGGGGAGGTGGAAGCGGAGCTCGTCCGCCACCCGGACGTGGCCGACGGCGCCATCCTGGGCACGCCCGACCCCGTGCTGGGGGAGGCCGTGTGCGCCTGCGTCGTCCCCGCCGGCGCCGAGCCGCCCCCTCTCGTCGAGCTGCGGTCGTTCCTGGGCCGATCGCTGGCCCGCCACAAGCTCCCCGACGAGCTGTGCGTGCTGGACACCATTCCCCGCTCCAAGATCAGCAAGGTGGACAGGGCCGCCCTGCGCACCAAGGTGGTGGACGCCGACCTGCCCAGGGAGCGTCTGCGAGTCCGGTGAGGTGGAGCCGCAGCCCGACGGCGGCTCCACCTCATGCATGCAGGCGGCCCTGGGTCCCCGCTAGATGCTCTGAGCATCTAGTGACCGTGTAGTTGTGCGGTGCAGCCATTGACGCATGGCAACCTTTCGCCTAGTTTGCCTCTCTGCGGCGGGAGGTCCGGCGCAGTGAGAGCGCAGACAGAAACTCGAGATGAAAGGGGAGCGTGCCCATGGGCGGAGTGCGAATGAGACGGTTCTTGAGGGTGTTCGCCATAACGGCGGTGGCCGCGGGCGTGGTGGCCAGCCCCGCAGGAGCGCAGCAGCGCCCGGCGGCGGGGACGACAACCGGGTACGTACCACCGGCGACCTTGTTGGGCGACGACGGTCAACCGGCCGCCGGCGGCCCCGGCTGCTCGGTCCCGAACATCACGGCCAGCCCCAGCGGCGACGCCATCTACTTCAGCAACGGTGGGCGGTCCGACGTCTTCCGCATGACGACGGCCAACCAGAAGGGCGAAGGCGCCGGCCAGTTCAGCATCTTCAACTTCCCCGACCGGCCGTACTCCACCAACCCGAACCAGCGTGAGGTGCACGTCCACGACCTGTCGTTCAACGCCGCCGGCAACCTGGTCGTCACCAATCCTCATCGCAACCCGGGTCCCACTGGGGTGGCCAGCGGCGTCGGGCAACTGACCCAGGCGCTCCAGCTCGTCAACAACGTGGACATCCCCAACGAGCCCGAGGTCGGCAACCAGAGCTTCCTCGGTGGCATCTACGGGGCCCCCAACGGTGACGTCTGGGTCGTCTCCAGCGAGTTCACCGGTCCTGAGGAGATCACACTGGTGCGGCCCGACGGCACCACCCGGAGCTACGTGATCACGCCCGAGGGTCAGCCCGGCCCGTCGCTCGGCGGCCCGCTGGTGTTCGCCAACGGCTACGTCTGGGCCACGGGGTCGATGACGGTGCTCAACACCGATACCCCCGACCCCACCGACACGCGGGCCAGCGACGTGGGCGTGGTCGTGCGGCTCGACCCCAACACCGGCCAGGTGACCTTGGTCGACCAGCACGCCGGGTACATCCCCGGCCGCATGGAGCTCGGCCCCGACGGCGCTATCTACTACGTCGAGCAGCAGCGGGTGGCCAACCCCATGTTCGGCATGCCGGGAGCGCCCTTCAACACCCCGCGCTACTTCACCGGCGCCACCGGCAGGATCGCCAGGCTCGACCCGGCCACCGGCCAGGCGACCCACTACACGCTTCCGGCCGGGAGCAACCCGGTGGGGCTCACCTTCGGGGGCGACGGGCGCATCTGGTTCACCTCGGCGGCACCGGCTGGCACCGCGGCCAACCCCACGGGCGCCCGCCAGTTCGTCGGAGCGCTCGACACCGACAGTGGGCAGGTGCAGGAGTTCGCCACCCCGGCGGGAGCCAGGGGCCTGGCTGACATCGACACCGGCCAGGCCGGTGACGTGTACTTCTCCTACCAGACGGCCGCAGGCCAGTGCGCCATCGGCTCGATCTGGGTTTGCTCCGGGAACCAGGGGCAGGGTCAAGGCCGGGGCCGGTCCGTCTGCGCCCCAGGCCAAGGCGGCCTGCCTCGGGGCCAGGGGCAGAACCGGTAAGCCTGCAGTCCTCGAGAAGAACTGAGGCGACCCAGAGGGAGGGCAACCTCCCTCTGGGTCGCTTCGCGTCCGGGCCGAAAACGCGGGGCTGGCCTGTTCGGCGTGACATGACCATGACATGACCAAAGGCAGCGTCCAATCCTGCTCAGCTCTCATGGAGGAGGCGACGGCCCACACTGGCCTGGGCGACTGGGGCGACCGCGGCTTCGCCGATACCCTGGAGCTGTTGTTGGCCTCGTGCTCGGAGGCCGGCCAGCTCACCCCTGTGGGTTGGCGGGCCCTGCACAAGAACGTGGTGCGCTGCCTCGAGAACAGATTGCACCTCCAGGCCTACGTCGGCGCTCATCCCGAGGTGACGGCTCAGCCCCTTTCGGCTCCGGTGGTCATCACCGGCTTGCCCCGGACGGGCACCACCCTGCTCCACAGCCTTCTGGCCCTGGATCCCGCCAACCGCTTCCTTCCCTTCTGGCAGGCGCTGCGACCCGTGCCCCCGGACCCCAGCAACGGCCTGTCGGAGGCTGGGCTGGTCGAAGAGGCCGAGACATGGCTCCGGCGCCTGTACGAGCGGGCGCCCGAGTTCCGCGCCGTCCACGCCTCGACGGCCCAGACACCCGAGGAATGCGACGTCCTGTTCCAGAACGCCTTTGCCAGCTGGCACTTCGAGATCGCCTTCCGGGCCGACGCCTACTCCGAGTGGCTCGGCCGGGCCGCGCTGTTCGACGAGTACGACTACTACGCACTGCAGCTGAGAGCCCAGACCCATTCCAGGCCGGGGTCATCCTGGGTGCTCAAGTCCCCGAGCCATCTGGGCCACCTGGACGCTCTCGTGAAGAGCCTCCCCGGCGCCACCGTCGTCCACTGTCATCGCAACCCGCTGGCATCGATACCCTCTTTCGCCAGCCTGGCGGTAGCCGTTCGCACGCCGTACAGCGCCGGGGTGTCACCCGAAGAGGTCGGGCGCCAGTGGCTGGAGCGATTCTCCACGGCCATGAAGAGGGCGCTGGAGGCAAGGGACGGCCAGCACGGCCAACGCTTCGTCGACGTCTCCTACCGGGAGATGGTCGCCGATCCGGTCCGCTCCGTTCATGCCCTGTACGGGCGGCTGGGCCGCCGGATCGACGGGGACTTCGGCGCCCGCATGGAGCGGTGGCTCGCCGACAATCCGCGTCACAAGCACGGGGTGCATCATTATGATCTGGACCAGTTCGGACTGACCCCACAGGCCGTGAACGCGGCGTTCGCCTCCTATCGCCGGCGTTTCGCGCCCGCCATCGACGAGTGACGCCCCGCCCTTGACCGCGCTCCCCGACCGCTCACACCCGTCAACCTCGACAGTCCCCCCCGAGATCATCCGCACCGAGAGGCTCAGCAAGACCTACCCAGGCGGGATGGCTGCCGTCGACGAGCTCGACCTGTCGGTGAAGAGGGGTGAGATCTTCGGTCTGCTGGGGCCCAACGGAGCGGGCAAGACGACGACGGTGGGCATGCTCACCACCAGGGTCGTCCCCACGGCGGGGAGGGCCATGGTGGGCGGGATCGACGTGGTGGCCGAACCCACCCGGGTCAAGCAGCACATAGGGGTGGTGTCCCAGACCAACAGCTTGGACCGCCGGCTGACGGTGTGGGAGAACCTCTACTTCCACGGTCGCTACTTCGCCATGGGGGCCAGGAAGGCGCGGGCCGCGGCCGACGAGATGCTCGAGGCGTTCGGCCTGGCTCACCGGGCCAAGTCGAAGGTCCACGCCCTGTCGGGCGGCATGGCCCGGCGCCTGATGCTGGCCCGAGCCATCCTGCACCAGCCCGCCGTCATCTTCCTGGACGAGCCCACCGCCGGGCTCGATCCCCAGAGTCGCATCGCCCTCTGGGAGGTGATGCGCCGACTGAACGCGGACGGGCGGACGATACTCCTCACCACCCACTACATGGAGGAGGCCGACCGACTCTGCCACCGGGTGGCCATCATGGACGACGGCAGGATCCTGGCACTGGGCAGCCCGGCGGCGCTCAAGGCCAACCTCGGGGAAAGGAGGGCGGTGGTGGGCAAGGGGGAGGGCTTGCGGGACCGGCTGGCCGAGCGTCTCACCCGCGTCCTGAGCGGGGAGGGCCCGAAGAGCTCGGGCAAGAGACTGCCGCTGCCGCCGTCGTCCGACGGCGTCACTCCGGACCTTGAGACCGTGTTCATCAACCTGACGGGCAAGGCGCTTAGGGAGTGACGGTCACGAGCGCCACGCCCGCTTCCTCTCCTCAGCCGGACACCGCTCGATCAGCGGCCAAGACCACATGGCCGGCGTTCCGCGCCTTGCTGCTCCGTGACCTCACCGTCATGAGGGCGAGCGGAAAGGAGGTCCTCGTCCGCACCTTCATGCATCCCCTGCTGCTCGTCTTCGTATTCACCTACGTCTTTCCCAAGATCGGCCAGACCGTGGAGGTGGACGGTGGGCCCGCCGCCTTCTCCACTGTGCTCATCGCCGGCGTGGTGGCCCTCGCCATCGTCTTCCAGGGGATGCAGTCGGTGGCGCTGCCCATGGTGGCCGAGTTCGGTGCCACCAACGAGATCGAGGACCGGGTGCTGGCCCCCATCCCGATCCCCATGGTCGCGTTGGAGAAGATGGTCGCCGGTGCCCTGCAGAGCCTGCTGGCAGCCGTCCTGGTGTTCCCGGTGGCCGCCATCATCCCGGCCACGCCCGTCCACGTGCGTGTGGACTGGCCGGTGCTCGTGACCATGCTGCCCCTGGCGTGCATCGCCTCTGCCGCCCTCGGTTTGTGCTTCGGCACCTTCTTCGAGCCTCGATCGGTTCCCGCCCTGCTGGGGATCTTCCTCCTGCCGCTCATCTTCCTGGGCGCCGTGTACTACCCCTGGGCCATGCTCACGCCCATCCCATGGCTCAAGTTGACGGTGCTGGTGAACCCGCTCGTCTACGTGAGCGAGGGCCTCCGCGCCGCGCTCGGAGCGCCGGTGCCCCACATGCCGCTGGTGGCCGTCTATGGGGTCCTCTGCCTGTTCACGGCTGTGTTCACCGCCGTGGGGATACAGCGCTTCAAGCAGCGGGTCCTGAGCTGAGGCGAGCCTAGAGGGCCGGCCCTTCGAGGGCCGGCCC
>JALZJC010000042.1 GCA_030859945.1 Actinomycetota bacterium
TCCCGGGCGCCGGCCTCCACGGCCTGGAGGTCAACTACCGGTGTCCCCCGCCGCTGGTGGCCGCCGCCGACCGCCTGCTCCGGCGCAATCAGCGGCGGGTCGACAAGCACATCCGTCCCGCCCCTCACCGGTCCGGAGATCCCCTGCAGCTCCAGGTCCTCGGGGGCGCGGAGATCACCACGGAGGGCATCGCCGAGGCCGCCTCGGACAGCACCACCGGGGCGGCCACGGCCCATGTCCGCCGCTTGTTGGACGATGGCTCCCGTGCCGACCAGGTCGCCGTCCTGGCCCGGGTCAACGCCTCGTTGGTGCCGGTGCAGGTGGCCCTCTCCCAGGCCGGCGTGCCCGTGCGAAGAGTGCTGGACGAGGCCTGGCTCGAGCGCAGCGGGGTGAGGGCGTCACTGGCCTGGCTCCGCCTGGCCGCCGGAGCCGACCGGCTGGCCGCCGGCGACGTCATGCTCGCCGCCCGCCGGCCACCTCGCGCCCTGTCGCCCCGAGTGGTGGAGTGGATGGGCGAGCAGGGCAGCCTCCGCCGCCTCACGGGGCTGGCGGAGCGGCTCAGCGGACGAGACACGGCCAAGGTGTCCGCCTTCGCCGAAGACCTCGTCCGGCTGGCGACCATGGTGGAGGCGGAGCGGCCGGCGGACCGTGTGCTCACCACGCTGCGCGACGAGGTCGGGCTGGACCAGGCCATGCGGTCGCTCGAGGGGGCACACCGGCGCGTCGACCGCTCGGCTCAGACCGACGACCTCGACGCCCTCGTGGCACTGGCCGGCCTCCATCCCGACCCCACCACCTTCGAGTCGTGGCTGCGCGAGGAGCTGCGCCGCCCGGGGGCCCGTGACGGCGTGGTGCTGGCCAGCGTCCACTCGGTGAAGGGCCGCGAGTGGCCGCACGTGGTGGTGCACGAGGCCACCGCCGGGCTCATGCCCCACCGCCTGGCCCCCGACGTCGAAGAGGAGCGCCGGGTCTTCCACGTGGCCGTCACCCGGGCCATCGAGACCTTGGCCGTGGTGGCCGGCGATCCACCCTCGCCCTTCGTCGCCGAGCTCTTCCGGGATCCCGCCGACGACGCGAAGGCGAAAGAGGTACGCCCCTCTGCCAAGCCCCGGCCCACCATGCCCGCAGCCCCCCGGGCCGGGACCGACGCGGCCGGGACGGAACGAGCCCGTCAGCTGCTGCGGGAGTGGAGACGCCAGCGGTCGGCGGCCGACGGCAAGCCCGCCTTCACGGTCTTCGCCGACACCACCATGGAGGCCATCGCCACCGCGCTGCCCGCCTCTCTGGACGAGCTGGGCACGGTCAAGGGCATCGGGCCCGCCAAGCTCGAGCGCTTCGGCGACGAGATCCTCGGTGTGGTCGAGCAGGCACGGACCGGGTAGCGGCCGCCACCGCTACGAGCCGGACTCGGAGATCGCCACCGACTCGATCACCACCCGCTCCCTGGGCGTGCCGGCGCCGGGCGATCCCACGGCGTCGATGGCCGAGACCACGTCCAGGCCTCCCACCACCTTGCCGAAGAGCGAGTACTGCGGCGGTAGGCCCACGCCACTCGGACCGCTCACGATGAAGAACTGGCTGCCATTGGTGTTGGGGCCGGCGTTGGCCATGGCCAGGGAGCCGATCTCGTAGCGCCCCGGCCTGGGCAGCTCGTCCTCGAAGCGGTAACCGGGGCCCCCCCGACCGCTGCCCTCGGGGTCACCACCCTGCGCCATGAAGCCAGGGATGATGCGGTGGAAGCTGACGCCGTCGTAATAGTGGTAGCGAGCCAGCACCACGAAGTTGTTCACCGTCCTCGGCGCGGCCAAGGCGTCGAGGGCGATGGTCATCGTGCCCTTGGTGGTGACCATCTCGGCCGTGTAGCTCGCGTCCGGGTCGATGCACATGGGGGGCGGGGCGTCGAAGCGCTGGCGCTTCGGGCTCGACCCGTCGGCCGCCGGGCAATCGCTTGGCATTGGCGCTCCTGTCTGACCCGCTGGCCGGGTCCTTGGTCGCTCTCGAACGTAGTCCTGGAAAAGCCCACCCTGGCTGTTGGCGACCCGGTGCAGTCAAGTTCGGAGCTGCTATGGCCGACACAGATGGTCATGACCGCCACCCTCAGCAGTCGACATGTGCGGGCCATGGTCGACCTCCTCGAGGCTCAAGCCCAGGAGATCCAGGCCTTGCAGGGAGCCGTCCGCAACCTGGAAGGCTCGCTCGAGGTCCTCGTCCATCTCGACGCCATCGTCGCCGGCCAGCTCCGGGAACCACTGGAGGGCATCGAGCGATCCCTCGGCGAGCTGGGCGGCCGAGGTGGTGACCCGAGCTGGCAGGCGGCGGTGGACGAGGCCCTGGCGCAGGTCCGCGCCCTGAGGGGGGTGGTGAGCGAGCTCGTCAAGCCTCAGAAGATCGGCCCCGCCCCGGTGGAGCGGAGCCGGCTGGTCACCGTGCCCCTCGACGGGCTCGTGGAGCAGGCGCTCACGATGGCATCCTCCTCACTGGACCGCGGACGCGTCGAGGTCGACCTTCCTCCGGGGTTCATGATCACGACCGCCCCTCGGAGGCTGGTGTGCATTCTGGTCTCTCTCTTCGAGAACGCCGCCTGCGACGGGCGGGGCCCGATCGAGTGCCGGGGCGCAGAAGGGCAAGGCTGGATCGACATCCAGGTGGCTGATCGGGGCCAGGGCCTCCGGGACATCGACCTCGAGAGCCTGTTCGAGCCGCGGCAGGAGGGCGAGGACGAGATCGGAGGAGACCGGGCCCACGGCATGTACCTGGTTCGCATGCTGGCTCGCTCCCTCGGCGGCGAGGCGACGGTAGCCGACCGGGCCGGCGGCGGTGTCGTGGCCCGCTTGCGACTGCCACAGCGCCGAGGCGTAGACGTTCCCTCGCTGGCCCCCGACCGCTCGGTGCACCAGCACGAGTGATGCAGCCCCGGGCGCCGTTCTCGGCGCCGGGCCGCGCTGCCTATGCCTCGTCGTCCTCGCGCCTCAGGGCGTCGCGAATGTGATCGACGCTCGAGGCCACGGCATCGCTGATGACCTCGAGTGTCCCTTCACGGGGAAGGTGCGGATGGGGATGCGTGGGAGCCTTCATGATGACGGGGCCGAGCGCCTGGCCGAGGCGGAGCAGCTCCTCGGGCTCGGCCGCGTGATGCAGCTCGGCGAAGAGGGCTTCCTGCTGGCGCACGTGCTCGGCGAAGAGGGCCACGAGCTCGGCGGCGACGGCGTCGTCGGCGTCACCCCTGTCGACCTCGGCCAGCAGCTGCTCGATCCGGTGGTCGGTCTCGAGCAATCCGTCCACGGCCACGTCGGCGTCGGGGAGATGGTGACGCAGCGACGGGTAGAGGAGCTGGCTCTCGGCCACCAGATGGGTGGTGACCTCGCTGACCGGACCGGCACCATCGCCGATCCGGGCCAGGAGCTCTGACACCCGGTGGTGGTCCGCCTCCAGCAGCTCCAGGACGTCGGGGGGCTGATCCGGGGGCAGATCGCCAGGTTGGTCTGATGTCTGGTCCACGGTGGCGAAGGTTATCTCCGGCCGCCGGCGTGGCTCCGGCCCCGCGTGGTTGAATCTGGCGGTGAAGAAGTCGATCGATTTCTTCCTGGACGACCATCCTCCCGACGACGAGGAAAGGCCCCGCACGGCCTGGGCGGTGGCGGTGGTCGACGACTGCGACGGCTGTCAGGACCTCAGGGTGGAGCTCACGCTCGAGGAGGAAGGGGGGGCAGGAGCGGGGATCACCGCCCACCTCTCGTCAGGTACCGCTCGCCGCCTCCGGGCCGCCATCGCCGCCTCGTTGCGTGAGATCGGCGAGGAGCCGGCGTGAGCGGCGCTGCTGATTCCCGCAAATCTCTATCGGATTGGTCAGGAATCGGCTAGTCTCTGCTGGTTGAGAGGAGGCGCGCCATGAGTCAAGCCATTGACGTGGAGGTGGGCCCCGGGGCCATCAGTCCCGCCGCTCTGTCCGACATCGAGAAGTTCGAGAAGATGCTGGCGCTGTACCTCGAGGGTGAGGTCGACGAGGACCGCTTCCGCATCTTCCGCCTCAACAACGGCATCTACGGCCAGCGCCAGGGTGGCCACAACCAAATGGTGCGCATCAAGGCCCCGTACGGGTCGCTCAGGCCCGAGCAGCTCGAGATGCTGGCCCACGTGTGCGAGAGGTACTCGCGGGGCTGGGGGCACATCACCACCCGCCAGAACATCCAGATGCACTTCGTGCAGCTGGAGCAGATTCCCGACGTCCTCCGGGACCTGGCCAGCGTGGGACTCACCACTCGTGAGGCGTGCGGCGACACCGTGCGCAACATCGTCGGCTGCCACCTGGCCGGGGCCTGCCCCTTCGAGGTCCTCGACATCAGCCCCTGGGCCGAGGCCGCCTTCCGTCACTTCCTGCGCAACCCCTACGCCCAGCGCCTCCCCCGCA
>JALZJC010000047.1 GCA_030859945.1 Actinomycetota bacterium
GTGATGCAGCTGGGCGCCGAGGCCGTGTTCGTGGGCTCGGGCATCTTCAAATCCTCCGACCCGACCCGGATGGCCACCGCCATCGTGGAGGCCACCACCCACTTCGGTGACCCTTCCATCGTGGCCAAGGTCAGCGCCGGCCTCGGCCAGGCCATGGTCGGGACCGCCATCGGCGACATCGAGGTCAAGTTGGCCGAGCGGGGCTGGTAGCGAGAAGCGTGGGGGCACACAAGGTCGGTGTGCTCGCCCTCCAGGGTGACGTGGGCGAGCACGTCACCACCCTGGCCGAGGTAGGCGCCTACCCGGTGGAGGTGCGAACGCCTCACGACCTCTCGGGGTTGGACGCGTTGGTGTTCCCGGGGGGGGAATCCACGACCATCTCGCTCCTGCTCGAGTCCTCCGGGCTGTTCGAACCCATCGCCGAGCGCCTGGGTGACGGCATGCCGGCTATGGGCACGTGCGCGGGCATGATCGTGCTGGCTGCCGAGGTCGTCGACGGGCGCCCGGGGCAGAAGTCGTTCGGCGCCATCGACGTCGTCGTCCGCCGCAACGCCTTCGGCCGCCAGGTTCATTCCTTCGAACGTGCCCTCCACGTGAAGGGCCTCCCGGGTGGACCCTTGGACGCCATCTTCATCAGGGCGCCGGTAGTCGAGCGGGCCGGGCCCGACGTCGAGGTGCTGGCCGATGTCGACGGCAGGCCGGTGCTGTGCCGCCAGGGCCCGGTGCTGGTGGCCGCCTTCCACCCCGAGCTGTCCGGTGACCTGCGGCTCCACCACCTCTTCGTGGGGGGTTGCTAGCAGGTGTCGGGCCACTCCAAATGGGCCACCATCAAGCACAAGAAGGGAGCCCAGGACAAGGCCCGGGGAAAGCTCTTCGCCAAGCTCATACGCCAGGTCGAGGTGGCAGCCCGGGAGGGAGGTGGGGACATGACGTCCAACGCCACCCTCCGCAGCATGTACCAGAAGGCGCGGGACTCGTCAGTGCCGGCCGACACCATCGACCGGGCCATCAAGCGGGGCACCGGTGAGCTCGAGGGGGTGCGCTACGAGCAGGTCTCCTACGAGGGCTACGCCCCGCTGGGGGTGGCGGTGATCGTGGAGTGCCTTACCGACAACCGCAACCGCACGGGCGCCGACGTGCGCAGCATCCTCACCCGCAACGGTGGCTCCATGGCCGAGCCGGGGGCGGTGTCCTGGCAGTTCGAGCGCAAGGGAGTGGTCATCCTCCCCAAGCAGGTGGCCGAGGACGAGGTGATGGTCGTGGCCCTCGACTCGGGCGCCGAGGACCTCGAGGACCAGGGCGACACCTGGCAGCTCACGTGCCCGCCCGCCGACCTCATGGCCCTGCGCTCGGCCCTGGAGGAAGCGGGCATGGGCCTGGACTCAGCCGAGGTGACCATGGTGCCCACCACCGTGGTGCCCCTCGAGAGCGAGGGAGACGCCCGCCGGGTGCTCCGCCTGGTGGACACGCTCGAGGAGCACGACGACGTGGCGAACGTGTACGCCAACTTCGACATCCCCGACGTCGTCATCACCTCGGAGGCGGAGCTCGCACAGTGATCCCGTGGTGCTCCGGGCCGTAGGCCCGCACCCGGGCCCGGGATCCGCCAGCCCGGCCGCCGGCCGCGCTAGGTTCGAACGAGTGTTCGTGCTCGGGATCGACCCCGGCCTGTCGCGGTGCGGCTACGGCGGTGTGCGCGCTCCGCGCCCCGGGGGCGACCTCACCGGCTGCAGGGCGGAGCTGGCCGGCGTGCTCACCACGTCGCCGTCGGCGCCGGTGCACGAGCGCCTGGCCTGTCTGGCTGCGGATGTGCGCTCCCTGATCGCCGAGTGTCGCCCCGAGGTCGTGGTCGTCGAGCGGGTCTTCTTCCAGACCAACGCCCGCACCGCCATCTCGGTGGCTCAGGCCAGCGGCCTGGCCCTGGCCGAGGCCGCAGCGGCGGGGTGCGAGGTGGCCCAGTACACGTCCAACGAGGTCAAGCAGGCGGTGGCCGGCTACGGGGCGGCCACCAAGGAGCAGGTCCAGCGCATGGTGATGACCCAGCTGTCGCTGGCCGAGTGGCCGCGCCCGCCCGACGCTGCCGATGCCCTGGCCCTCGCCCTGTGCCACCTGGCGGTGGCGCCTCGCCGGCGACGATGGGCGGAGGCACGCTCGTGATCGGCTCCCTGCGGGGCGTCGTCCTCGAGCGGTTGCCCGGGCCCGGTGGCCAGGGCGAGCTGCTGCTCGAGGTGGGCGGCGTCGGCTACCGGGTCACCGTCGCCGCCGGCGCCGTGGCCACCGCCGAAGTCGGTGAGCCGGCGTTCCTGCACGTTCACACCCACGTCCGCGAGGACGCCATCGTGCTCTACGGGTTCGTCACCAGGGAGGAGCGGGGCTGCTTCGAGGCCCTCATCGCCGCCCATGGCGTGGGGCCGGCGCTGGCTCTGGCCGTGATCTCGGTCCTGTCGCCTGCCGGCTTGCGCCGGGCCCTCGCTAGCGGCGACGTCGACGCCCTCACCGCCGTGCCCGGGGTGGGGCGCAAGACGGCGGCTCGCCTGCTCATCGACCTGAAGCCTCGCTTCGACCTCGAGGACGACCACCTGGTCGGCGTGAGCGATGGTCACGACGCCGTTCGGTCCGAGGTTCGAGCGGCCCTGAGCGGCCTGGGCTACGGGCCCGACGAGGTCCGCGAGGCCATCGCCGACCTCGACCCGGTGGCCAGCGTCGAGGAGCAGGTCCGCTCCGCCCTCCGGCACCTGGCGTCGGGCGACCGTCCCCGGGTGGCGGCGCCGGCCCGGTGAGTCCCCGGGAGGAGGTGCTGGTGCCCGCGGCCGCTGACCCGCTGGAGTCGGCCGAGGAAGCCAGCCTGCGGCCCCGGCGCCTGGCCGAGTTCGTGGGCCAGCCCCAGCTCAAGGAACGCCTGGCCATCGTGCTCGAAGCGGCACGGCGCCGGGGCCAGGCCGCCGACCACGTGCTCCTGGCCGGACCACCGGGCCTGGGCAAGACCTCCATGGCCGGCATCGTGGCCGCGGAGATGGACGCCACCTTCCGCATCACGTCCGGGCCGGCCCTGGTGCGGGCCGGGGACCTGGCCGCCCTGCTCACCGACCTGCACGACGGCGACGTGCTGTTCATCGACGAGATCCATCGTCTGGCCCGGGCCGTGGAGGAGGTCCTCTACCCGGCCATGGAGGACTTCCAGCTGGACATCGTGGTCGGCAAGGGGCCCGGGGCTCGCTCGCTGCGCATCGACCTCCCCCGGTTCACCCTGGTCGGGGCCACCACCCGCACCGGGCGCCTCACCGGGCCTCTACGGGACCGCTTCGGCTTCGTGGCCCACCTCGACCACTACCCGGTGGAGGACCTGCTGGCCATCGTGCACCGGGCCGCCGCCATCCTCGGCCTCGAGGTCGACGGCGACGGGGCGGCGGAGATCGCCCGCCGCTCTCGTGGCACCCCCCGGATCGCCAACCGGTTGCTCCGCCGGGTGCGGGACTACGCCGAGGTCCGCCGCGACGGCGTGGTCAGCGGGGCGGTGGCGTCCGACGGGCTGGCCCTGTTCGGCGTCGACGACCTCGGCTTCGACAAGGTGGACCGCTCCATCCTCACCGCCGTGTGCCAGCGCTTCGGCGGGGGCCCCGTGGGCCTGTCCACCCTGGCCGTGTGCGTGGGCGAGGAGACGGAGACGGTGGAGGACGTCTACGAGCCCTTCCTGCTGCAGATGGGCATGCTCAAGCGCACGCCCCGGGGCCGGGTGGCCATGCCTGCGGCGTGGCGCCACCTCGGCATCCAGCCGCCCGCCGACGTGGCCCGGCTCTTCGACCAGAGCTAGCCCTCTCCCGCCGGGGCGCGCTGGCCGTACGCTCGCATGTGACCATGGCGATGGACGCCTACGACTACGTGCTGCCGGAGGCGGCCATCGCCCAGGAGCCGGCCGAGCCCAGGGACGCGGCCCGCCTGCTGGTGGGCACCCACCCCGCCGGCGCCGTCTCTCACCACAGGGTGCGGGACCTGCCAGGGCTGCTCGGGCCCGGGGACGTGCTCGTGGTCAACGACAGCCGGGTCGTGCCCGCCCGGCTGCGCCTGCACAAGGGCACCGGCGGGCAGGTGGAGGTGGTCCTGCTGGAGCGCCTCCACGGACAGACCTGGGAGGCGCTGGTCCGCCCCGGTGACCGGGTGCCGCCCGGTACCCGGCTGCTGGCCGGCGGCCGCGAGCTGATGGAGGTGGGCGACCGCCGGGTCGACGGCGTTCGGGAGGTGCACCTGCTCGCCGACCCGGAGGCCCACGCCAGCTTGGCCCTCCCGCCTTACATCCACCGGCCCCTGGCCGACCCCGAGCGCTACCAGACCGTCTACGCCACCCACCCGGGGTCGGTGGCCGCCCCCACCGCCGGCCTCCATCTCACCGAGGAGGTGCTGGATGCGTGCCGGCGCGGCGGCGTGGAGGTCCACGCCGTGGACCTCGCCGTCGGGCTCGGCACCTTCCGCCCCGTCACCGCCGAGCGGCCCGAGGACCACGTGGTGCACGCCGAGCGCTACCGCGTGCCCCACAGCACCATGGAGGCCTGCCGGCGGGCGGAGCGGGTGGTGGCCGTGGGCACCACCACGGTGCGGGCCCTCGAGTCGGCTTCGGCCACCGGAGCCCTCACCGGGAGGACGAGCCTGTTCATCCACGGCGACTACCCCTTCCGGGTGGTGGACGTGCTCCTCACCAACTTCCACGTCCCCCGGTCGTCGCTGCTGCTGCTCCTCGCCGCCTTCTGCGGCGGGCGGTGGAGCCACCTGTACCGGGTGGCCCTGGAGGACGGCTACCGCTTCTTGTCCTTCGGCGACGCCATGCTCGTGGCCCGGCGCCGGGAGGCGGCCCACTGACCGACCGAGGGCCGGTGACGCTGGAGATGACCGTGGAGGCAACCGACGGCCATGCCCGCGCCGGCGTGGTCAAGACGGCTCGAGGCTCCTTCCGTACCCCCTGCTTCATGCCGGTGGGCACCCGTGGGGCGGTGCGGGCGGTGTCCACCGCCGACCTCGAGGACCTCGGGGCCGAGGTGATGCTGGCCAACACCTACCACCTGATGCTCCGCCCCGGTGCCGACGTGGTGGCCGGCCTGGGCGGGGTGCACGGGTTCTCCTCGTGGGGCGGCCACGTGCTCACCGATTCCGGCGGCTTCCAGGTCTTCTCCCTCGGCGCCGACGTGGACGACGAGGGGGTGACCTTCCGCTCCACCTACGACGGCTCGTCGCACCGCCTCACCCCCGAGCGGGCGGTGGCCGTCCAGGAGCTGTTGGGCGCCGACATCCAGGTGGCCCTCGACGTGTGCCCCCCGCTGCCGTCGCCGCCCGAGACGCTGCGTCTGGCCGTCGAGCGCACGGCGGCGTGGGCCCGTCGGGCCCGGATGGCCCACCGCCGGCCGGGCCAGGCCCTCTTCGGAGTGGTCCAGGGCGGCCTCGACCCTCTCCTCCGGGCCCAGAGCGCCCACGCCAGCCTGGAGGTGGGCTTCGACGGCTACGCCGTGGGAGGGCTGTCGGTGGGAGAGACCAGGGCTGAGATGCTCGACACCCTGGCTGCCACCGTGGCCGAGCTCCCCGCTGACCGCCCCCGCTACCTCATGGGCGTGGGCGACGCCGTGGGCCTGGTGGAGTCGGTCGCCCTCGGCGTGGACATGTTCGACTGCGTCTGGCCAACGCGGCTGGCTCGCCACGCCACGGTGCTCACCTCGGAGGGCCGCGTCCACTTGCGCAACGCCGCCTTCGCCCGCGACCCCCGCCCCCTCGATCCCGCCTGCCCCTGTGCCGTCTGCGCCCGCTGGTCACGCGCCTACCTTCGCCACCTGGTGCTGGTGGGCGAGCGGGGAGCGGCCCGCCTGATCACCCTCCACAACCTGGCGTGGACGCTCTCGGTGGTGACCGGGGCACGGGAGGCCGTCATGGCTGGCCGCTACGGCGGGTTTCGCGACCAGATCGCCGCCTCCTGGGGGGGTGGGCCATGAGCCCTGCGATACGCTGCTCGCGCCCTGGCCACCGTCGGCCCGGCCCGCCCATGGCCCAGCTCTTCCTCCCCCTCGTGCTCCTGGCCCTCATGTGGGTGCTCCTGGTGCGCCCCCAGCAGCAGCGGGTGCGGCGCCAGCGGGAGCTGATCGCCTCTCTCGAGCTCGGCGACGAGGTGGTCACGGCGGGTGGGGTGGTGGGGCGGATCGTGGGCCTCGAGGGCGACGAGGTGAGACTCGAGGTCGCGCCCGGAGTGACCATGCGCCTCGTGCGCCTGGCCGTCAGCTCCCGCATCGAGGAGACGACCCGGGCCATCGAGGAGCCCGAGGCGCTGGACGAGGGAGACCAGGAGTAGTGCGCCGCCGCCTAGTGGCGCCCCTCGTGGCCATCGTGGCCATCGCCGGTGCCGGCTTGGCGGCCACGGTGGTGACAGGGGCCGGCCCCCAGCTCGGTCTCGACCTGCAGGGTGGGGCGGCCGTGGTGCTGCGCCCCGAGCAGCAGGTGCCGAGCGCCGTGCTCAAGCAGTCCATCGAGATCATCCGTAGCCGAGTGGATGCTCTGGGGGTGGCCGAGCCCGAGGTCAGCAGCCAGGGGGACAACATCATCGTCCAGCTACCGGGGGTGAAGGACACCAGGCGGGCCCTGGACGTGGTGGGCCAGACCGCTGAGCTCCGCTTCCGTCCCGTGCTGGCACCCAACGTTCCCGCCGGTACCGAGGGCGCGCCCGCCATCACTCCGCGGGAAGAGGACAGGCCCGAGAAGCAGGTGATCCTGCCCGGGAAGAAGGAGGAAGCGGAGGCTCGCTACCTCTTGGGGCCGTCGGAGCTCACCGGTCGGGCCGTGAAGGACGCCCGGGCCGAGGTCGAGCCGAACAGCGGTCAGTGGAAGGTGAGCTTCACGCTCACGGAGACGGGGTCGAAGGAGTTCGACGCCCTGGCGGCCAAGAACGTGGGCAAGCAGGTGGCCATCGTGCTCGACGGCGTCGTCCAGTCGGCGCCCACGATCAACCAGGCCGAGTTCGGCGGCTCCGGAGAGATCACCGGCAGCTTCAACGAGCGCGAGGCCAAGGACCTGGCCCTGGTGCTGCGCTTCGGGGCGCTGCCGGTGGAGCTCAGGCCGGAGACGGTGCAGACGGTGTCGGCCAGCCTCGGGAGGGACTCTCTCCGTGCCGGCGTGGGCGCCGGCCTCATCGGCCTGGCCCTGGTCCTGTTGTACATGGTCCTCTACTACCGGGCCCTCGGCGTGGTGGTGTTCCTCGGGCTGGGCGTGTCCGGCATGCTCATGTGGGCCATCGTGTCGTTCCTCGGCGAGACGCGGGGCCTGGCTCTCACCCTGGCCGGCGCCGTGGGGATCATCGTCTCCGTGGGCGTCACCGTGGACTCCTATGTCGTGTACTTCGAGCGCCTGAAGGACGAGATCCGCTCGGGCAAGACCATACGGTCCTCCGTGGAGCGCGGCTTCTCACGCGCCTACCGCACCATCCTCGTGGCTGACTTCGCCTCGCTCATCGGGGCCCTGCTCCTGTACTGGCTGGCGGTGGGCTCTGTACGGGGCTTCGCCTTCTTCCTGGGTCTCTCCACCGTCCTGGACATGATCGTGGCCTACTTCTTCACCAGGCCCATGGTGGTGCTGCTGGGCCGGAACCGGCTGTTCACCGAGGCTCGCTGGCTGGGTGTGGCCCGAGGCCTGGCCGCCGCCCCCGCCGGTGGTGCCTAGCCCATGGCCGAGGCCAAGCGGTCGATCTGGCAGCGCCTCTACCACGGGGAGACGCAGTTCGACTTCGTCGGTAAGAAGCGGCGGGGCTTCGCCATCTCCGCCGCCGTCATCCTCCTCGGTTTGGGCTCCCTCTTCACGCGGGGCCTGAACTTCGGCATCGACTTCGAGGGAGGGACGGTGTGGGAGGTCCCGGCCCCGGGCGTGTCCGTGGCCGAGGGCCGCGACGCCCTGCGCCCGGTGGGCCTGGGGGAGGCCAAGGTCCAGGTCCTGCAGCCGCCCCGCGGCTCGGAGGTCCTGCGCGTCCAGGCCGAGCTGGGATCACCCGAGGACAGGGACCGCAGGACGGGGCGCGTCACGGAGGCGCTGGCTCGTCTGGCCCAGGTGCCCGAGGAGCAGGTGAACGTCAACTCGGTGGGCCCGTCGTGGGGAAGCGACGTCACGGCCAAGGCCCAGCGGGCGCTGATCTTCTTCTTCCTGGCCATCGCCCTCTACATCACGTGGCGGTTCGAGTGGAAGATGG
>JALZJC010000054.1 GCA_030859945.1 Actinomycetota bacterium
TTTCATATGCGTACCGAGGAAAGGAGGTGGTCCAAACTGCATAGTCAACGTCTTGGGACCTCGGAGGTGGCTGGCCGCTAGGCGGCCGCTGGACCACCCGGCGAATCCCAGCCAGGCACCGCTCGAGGCGCCGGTCGGAGGCTGGTCCCATCCGACGCAGGCGGCACTCGGGTCCAACCAGTGTTCAATCAATCTGTTCAATCATCGAACGCCCGCCCCATCTCGGGGCGGGCGTTCGGCGTGTGCGCCGCTGTGCCGCTCGGGCCTCTTCTCGCGCTGGGCCGGTGCCAGCCTGGCTACGGTGATCGGCGTGGAGACCACGATCGACTCCGAGGACCTGGCGCTTCGAGCCCATCTGGCCCGTCCGCCGGGGACCGACAATGGCGAAGCTCTACGAGGCCTGGTCCTGTGCCACGGGTTCCCCGCCGATCCCCGGGGCGCGGCCACGGCCGGGGAGAGCTACCCGGAGCTCGCCGACCGGCTGGCGGCCGACGCCGGTTGGGCCGTGCTGACCTTCAGCTTCCGGGGAACGAACGGCTCCCCGGGGGACTTCTCGCTCGGTGGCTGGCTCACCGACCTGCGCCGTGCCACCGAGCATCTGCTCGATGCCGCTGACATCGACGGAGTCTGGCTGGCCGGCTTCAGCGCCGGAGCGGCACTGGCCCTGTGCGCGGCCGGGGAGGACGAGCGTGTCCGGGGGGTGGCGTCATTCGCCGCACCCGCCGAGTTCGGCCGCTGGGCCGACGACCCCGAGGGCTTCCTCGAGCACGCCCGCAGCGTGGGCGCGGTGCACACCAGGGGCTTCCCGGGATCTTTCGACGATTGGGCCCGCGAGCTGGCCGAGATTCGTCCCGTGGCACTGGTGGCCAAGGTTCCGCCGCGGCCGGTGTTGCTGGTCCACGGCTCGGACGACGACACCGTTTCGGTGATGGACGCCCGGGCCCTGGCCGACGCCACCGACGGGCAGGCGGAGCTGCGGATCATCACCGGCGCCGGGCACCGCCTGCGCCACGACCCCCGCGCCATCGCCGTCCTTCTGGGCTGGCTCGAGAGCCAGCGCTGAGGTTCCCCCATAAAGAATTCTGAGTTTTGCCGTCTCAAAACCTCAATGACGGGATGTCGTCATGGTGACATTTATGGCTCCCAATCTCGTCTGACTAGGGACTTCATCCTCCCGTAACGTAGGTGAACGTCGGTTGACCTGCGCTCGGCGGAAGAAATAGAGTCCCCTCCCGGTTGCACCTACGAACCTTGCAACCGGCCGTCGTCCAGGGAGGCATTGGGCCATGGGGCTCACGTGTCGTATCTCGTCCAGACGCCGGTGCCCAGGGCACGCTCCCGGGTTCGGGGACGCAGCCGAGGGCGCCGCGGACCGGGGGGACGCGCCGCCCCGGTTCGTCCCGTCCCTCGACGAGGACGGAGCCGACGATCCCCGGCTGGCGGGTCGCAAGGCAGCCAACCTGGCAACGGCCCGGCGCCTGAACTTCTCGGTTGTCCCCGGCTTCGTGGTCACCACGGCCGCCTGCTCCGCCATCGGTGGGGGATGGGCCGGTGGCGACGCCGGCCTGCCCCCGCTCGTCTCGGCTCCGCTGAAACGGGCCTGGTCCGAGCTGTCGGCTGATGGCGAGCGCGCCCTCGTGGTGCGGTCGTCGTCGCCCGGCGAGGACGGAGCCACGTCGTCGATGGCCGGTCAGTTCACGTCGGTGCTCGGGGTGACCGACTGGCGCCAGTTCCTGGCCGCGCTGGCCGCCGTCCTCGAGTCGGCGCGGGTCGTCGTCCTCGACGGCGTAGACGATGGCGCCACCCCGATGGCCGTGCTGGTCCAGCAACAGGTCTTCCCCGCCTGGGGCGGTGTGCTGTTCGGCGTCGACCCGGTGACCGGCCGCACCGATCGCCTGGCGGTGGCGGCGGTGCGGGGAGGGCCCGACCAGCTCGTCAGCGGCACCGTGGACGGCGTCCGCTACACGCTCACCCGTCACGGACACCTCCTGTCCGCCGAGGGCGACGAGTCCGAACGCCTGCCTGCTGGACACAGACGGTCCCTGGCCAGGCTGGCGGCCAGGGCCGAGCGGGCCTTCGGCGCCAAGCAGGACATCGAGTGGGCCTACAGCGAGGAGGGAGACCTGCTCCTCCTGCAGAGTCGCCCGGTGACGGCCGTGGGCGTTGCCGTAGAAGCCCGCGGGCCGGTGCTGGGACCAGGCCCCGTGGCGGAGACCTTTCCCGACCCCCTTGCCCCCCTGGAGCAGGACCTGTGGCTCCCGCCCCTGCGCCAGGCCCTCACGGAGTCGGTGCGCATCACCGGCGCCGTCTCGCGGCGTCGCCTGGGCGCCTCGCCGGTGATCGCCTCCCCTGGGGGTTGGGTCGCCGCCGACCTGGAGCTGCTGGGGATGACGCCGGGCCGTTCGCTCTGGTCCCGTCTCGACCCGCGCCCGCCGGCTCGGCGTCTGGTGGCCGCCTGGCGCACGGGCCGGATCCGTGCCGCCCTGCCCGGTCTGGCCCGGGACGTGGTGGGGCGGGTCGATGCCGAGCTGGCATCCGTTCCGCCCGTGGCCGGCCTCACCGACGAGCAGCTTCTCGCCCTGCTCCGGGGCTCCGGCCAGGCGCTGCTGGCCGTCCACGGCTACGAGATCCTCTCCGGCATGCTCAGCACGGGATGGGACGGCGCGCCCACCTCGGCGGCCACGGCCCTGAAGGTGGTCGCCGACGGGCGGGCCAGGGGCCTCGACGACGCCAGCATCGTCGCCCGTCACCCGGTGGTCCTGTCCCTGGTGCCGCCGGCGATCGGGGTGCCCACTCCTCTGCCTCCCGTGGCCGTCACCGGGAACGTCCCGGAGCAGGAAACCACCGACCCGCTGGCCGCGGCCCGCGAGGACCTGCGGCTCCGGATCCGCTGGGTGCACGAGCTCACTGCCCGCGTGGCCGGCGAGTTGGGGTCGCGGCTCGCCCGTCGTGACCTGCTGCCCGACGCCGGCGCCGTTCGCTGGCTGGATGCCAGGGAGCTGGAGGCTGTCGTCACGGGCGGCGTGGTGCCCGACGACCTCGACGCCAGGCCCCGGGCCACTCGAGTGGCTCCCCTTCCGGCCGCCCTGCGGCTGACCGCCGGCGGCGACGTCGTCCCGGTGCACCAAGGGGGTGCCCACGAGGGGCAGGGCGCGGGTGGGGGACGGGCGCTGGGGCCGGTCCACGGGACTGGGCCCCCGGAGGCCGGTGAGGTGCTCGTGGTGCGGACCCTCGACCCCGGGCTGGCGGCGGTGCTGCCTGGCCTCGCCGGGCTCGTGGCCGAGACCGGCAGCGTCCTCTCCCACCTGGCCATCCTCGCTCGGGAGCTCGGGGTGCCCGCCGTGGTGGGCGTGCACGATGCCCTCGGCCGGTTCCCGGCGGGCTCGGTCGTCGTGGTGGACGGCACCACCGGCGAGGTCCGCCTCGCCGAGACGGTGAGCCCGTGAGGAAGCTGCGTTACGCCATCGTGGGCGGGGCCATGGTGGCTTCGGGCCTGTACCTCTTCGTGTACCTGTACCGCTGGGAGTGGCACCGGGCCGTGATCGCCGGCGTGCTGTTCCTGATCGCCGAGGTCGCTCTGGTGGGCTCCGCCGTCCTGGAACGGCTGCGCTCCATCGAGCGAAGGCTCGACACCCCCGACGGGAGAGCCCAGGACCCATCCGGGAAGCCCGCCGTCTCGTCGGACGACATCCTTGCCCGGCTCGAGGACAGTGCGCCCCATCCCAGGGTGAACTTCGAGTGGCTCTCGCGGCCGGGCGGGACCTCGGTCTTCGTACCGGTGCTGCTCGGGGCCGGGGTCGTGCTCTCAGGGGTGGCCTGGCTGGTGGAGCGCCTGGCGCGCCTCACCGCCCGTCCTGCTCTCGAGCGCGGCCTCTCCCTCCAGCTGGCCCGGTTCTCCCTGCCCTCCGGGGCCCTGTGGGGCGCTCCGGCCCCCGCGCCGGTGCGAAGGAGGTCGCTCGCGCCCCACCTGGCGGCGGCGGCGGTCGCCCTGCTCCTCGGGTCGGTGGGCGTCGACTGGCTGGGCGACCTGACCCAGGATCGCCCCGACGTCGTCCTGCCCGACAGAGAGAGCTCGGTGGTGATCTCGGCGTCGGCCAAGGGACCGGCCCGCTCGTCGCTCGAAGCCACCCAGGCCTTGTGGGGAGCGTGCACCACCCAGTTGGGCGCCGGTTTCCAGGTCCTCTCCATGGCTGAGGTCGGTCCCGGGGCGGTGGAGGTGGTGGTCAGGCCCGAGATCGGCAAGTACGCCGAGCGCCGTCTTCGGGGCTGCATCACCGACGGCTCCACCGACCGGCTCGGCGCCCACGTACGCTCGGTCACTCCCGTCGATCGCTGAGCTGGCGAGGGGTCAGGCCCTACTGCTTCGGGCCTCAGCGGTGTAGCTGGCTGGTGATCCTCGCCCAGATCCGGCGGGGGCCGTCGAGCGCCCGGCTGAGCGCCACCACCGGAGCCGGGGGGCGACGGAAGTCGCGCCCGTCGAGGCCGGCGCTGAAGGCGAGCTGCTCCAGGGACGGGGGCCCGACGGAGAGGTTCCGCCCCACCGCTTGTCGTCCCGTGGCCTGACCGGTGGCCACCAGGTAGGCGGCGGCCATGGTGCCGGTGCGGCCCACGCCGGCCCCGCAGTGCGTGTAGACCCGGCCGCGGCTCTGGTTCACCGCGGTCAGGAACTGCTGCACCTGATCCCGGGTCGGAGCCCGGCCGTCGCGTAGGGGCAGGTGCATCCGGGCGATCCCGAGCCGGTTCCGGACGGCGTCATGAGCCTCGACGCTCTCCTCCGCCCTCAGGTCCACCACCGTGGTCACGCCGTTGGCGGCCAGGATCCGGTAGGCCTCTTCGGTGGGAGCCGCCCCCCGCCACAGCCCGTGGTCCACCTCGGCGAAGTTCTTGATCGGGAGGCGTCTCGGCGGCGTGGGAGCGTCCTTCCGGGCCAGGCGGTGCGCGAGGGCGATGCCCACGTTGGGCACCAGGAAGAAAGCGGTGACCAGCCCGCCGATGCGGCCGATGCGGCCGATGGAAAGGCCACGCCGGGGGATCCTGGCAAGGCCCGCGCTGCGGGGCAGGGCCACTGCCCTCATGGCCACTCCGACCCGAGCAGGGCACGATCGAGGGCCTGGGACAGGGACCGGGCGTTGGCCTCGGGGTCGGATGCTTCGGTCAGCCAGCGGACCACCACGAAGCGCCGGGCGCCGGCCTCCACCATGGGCCCGATGGTGGTGGGCGTGACACCCCCCGTCACGAAGAAGGGACGGCCGGCGCGGCGGGCGGCGTAGGTGAGGTATCCCAGTCCCGTACCTTCTCGCCCCGGCTTGGTGGGGGTCGCCGTCACCGGACCGGCCGAGACGTAGTCCACGGGCTCGGCCCTGCTCGCCTCCAGCTCGGCAGGTGCGTGGGTCGACAGGCCCACGATGGCCTCGGGGCCGAGAATGCGCCGGGCCAGGGCGGGCGGGGCGTCGTCCTGACCCACGTGGACCCCGTCGGCGCCGATCTCGAGGGCCAGGTCGGGGCGGTCGTTGAGCACGAACGGGACGCCGTGGTCCCGGCACACGGCCAGGGCCAGCCGGGCCCGCTCCACCAGGGGGCGGGCTTCCAGGACCTTGTCGCGCAGTTGGACCACGTCCACCCCGCCCAGGATGCAGGCCCTGAGGAAGGAGGCCAGGTCGCGACGGTCGGGCGTGCACAGGTAGAGCCGACGGTGGCCAAGGCTGGGGACAGCGGGACCCTCACCCACCGGCGACGGCCCGGACCAGCTCCAGGCGGTCGCCCTCGACCAGGACCGTGGAGGCCAGGAGTGCCCGGGGCACGGCCTCGCCGTTCCTCTCGACCAGCACCCATCGGCCCCCGAGGCCGAGCGACCCCAGGAGGTCGTCCACGGTGGCGCCGTCGACCAGGTCGACGGTCCGGCCATTGGCCACCACGCGCATGCTCAGCGCTCGGCGGCCGCCTTGGCCGCCTTGACCGCCTTGGCCGCGGCCTTCTTCTCCTGCTTGTAGCGGCGCACGCGCGCCAGGCTCTCGGGCCCGTCGATGTCGGCCACCGACAGATGGCTGCCCGAGGCCCCGAAGGCCCCGGCAGCCTTTCTCCACCCCCGGGGCCGGACGCCGAGCTGCTTGCCGAGGAGGGCGACGAAGATGCGGGCCTTCTGCTCGCCGAAGCCGGGCAGGGCCGTGATGCGGGCCAGCAGCTCCCGGCCGTCCCGGGCCGACTCCCAGACGCCGGCGGCCCTGCCGGCGTACTGGTCCACGACCATGCGGCACAGGTCCTGCACCCGTTTGGCGTTGGAGGCCGGGAAGCGGTGCAGGGCGGGCGGCTGTGCGAACACCTGGGCCAGCCGCTCGGGGTCCATGGCCGCGATCTCCTGAGGGTCGAGGCGGCCGCCGAGTCGCTCCTTCAGGTCATATGGGCTCCTGAAGGCCCGCTCCAGGGGTATCTGCTGGTCGAGCACCATGCCGATCAGCAACGCCAACGGATCCCCGCTCAACAGCCGATCGGCGCCGGCGTGCTGGGAGAGGCGCAGAGACGCCATCAGGCGATCCGAGGATCAGGCGCCTCTGCGTCGATCTCGTACCGGGCGATGGCGTCCGCCACCTCCTCGGCCTTGGCATCGCCGGTGTCGGCCAGCGCCTTCAGGACGGCGACCACCACATGAGCGGCATCGGTCTCGAAGTGGCGGCGCAGAGTGGGGCGGTCGTCGGAGCGGCCGTAGCCGTCGGTGCCGAGCGGCGTGAAGTGGCCGGGGACCCATCGCGCCACCTGGTCCGGCACCGCCTTCATGTAATCGGTGACGGCCACGAAGGGGCCCTCGGTGGCGGCGGACAGCACCTGGGTGACGTGGGGCACACGGGGGGCCTCCTCGGGGTGCAGACGGTTCCACCGCTCCGTCTCCAGGGCCTCTTCGCGCAGCGCCTTGTACGACGTCACGCTCCAGCACTCGGCGGCCACGTCGTGGTCGGTGGCCAGCAGGCGCTGGGCTTCCATGGCCGCCCCGTAGGCCGGCCCGCTGAAGAGGATGGCGGCCCGGCGCCCCGGCCCCTCCCGGCGCTCCGGGGCAGGGGCGAAGCGGTAGATGCCACGTACGATGCCCTCCTCGGCCCCCTCGGGCATGCCGGGCATCTCGTAGTTCTCGTTGTAGAGGGTGATGTAGTAGAAGCGGTCCTCGGGTTCGTCGCCGTACATGGCCGTTATCCCGTGGCGGATGATGACGGCCACCTCGTAGGCGAAGGCGGGGTCGTAGGCCGACACGTTGGGCACGGTGGTGGCCAGCAGTTGGGAATGGCCGTCCTCGTGCTGGAGGCCCTCACCGTTGAGGGTGGTGCGCCCGGCGGTGGCACCGAGGAGGAACCCGCGGCCCCGCGAGTCGCCGAAGGCCCAGATGAGGTCGCCCGTCCGCTGGAAGCCGAACATCGAGTAGAAGATGTAGAAGGGCACCATGGGCTCTTCCCAGGTGGCGTAGGCCGTTCCTGCGGCGGTGAAGGAGGCCATGGATCCGGCCTCGGTGATGCCCTCCTCGAGGATCTGGCCCGACTGGGCCTCGGCGTAGCTGAGCAGGAGCTTGGCGTCCACCGGCTCGTAGCGCTGACCGAGCGCGGTGTAGATCTTGTACTCCTTGAACAGGGCGTCCATCCCGAAGGTGCGGGCCTCGTCGGGGATGATGGGCACCACCCGGGCGCCCATTCCCTTGTCCCGCAGCAGGTTGCGCACGAGGCGGGCGAAACCCATGGTGGTGGAGACGGCCTGGCCTCCCGACCCGGACAGGAAGTCGGCAAAGGCCTTGTCGTCGGGAGCGGGGAGGGCCTTGGCCTGGTAGCGCCGCTCGGGGAGGGGCCCGCCCAGGGACCGGCGGCGCTCCATCAGGTACTCGAACTCGGTGGAGCCCTCCGGGGGCCGGTAATAGGGGGGGAACTGGGCATCGAGGGCCTCGTCGGGGATCTGGTCCTGAAGGTAGAGGCGGTCCCGCAGCGTCCGGAGCTGGGCCTTGGTCATCTTCTTGATCTGGTGGGTGGCGTTGCGGGCCTCGACCTCGGGACCGAGCGTCCACCCCTTGACCGTCTTGGCCAGGATCACGGTGGGCGTGCCGGTGTGCTCCACCGCGGCCTTGTAGACGGCGTAGAGCTTGCGGTAGTCGTGCCCGCCCCGGGGCAGGGTGCGCAGGTCGTCGTCGGAGAGGTGCTCCACCATCCGCCGAAGCCTGAGGTCAGGGCCGAAGAAGTGCTCGCGGATGTAGGCCCCGGACTCCACCGAGTACTTCTGGAACTCCCCGTCGACGGTGGAGTTCATCTTGTTGAGCAGCACCCCGTCGACGTCACGGGCCAGCAGCTCGTCCCACTGCGAGCCCCAGATGA
>JALZJC010000080.1 GCA_030859945.1 Actinomycetota bacterium
CGGCCTGGGGGCGCTCGCGCTCGACGATGGCGGCCAGGACGTCGGTGCTGAGCGGCTCGATGTAGGTGCGGTGGGCGAAGTCGGGGTCGGTCATGATGGTGGCCGGGTTCGAGTTGGCCAGCACCACCCGGAAGCCCTCGTCGCGCAGGACACGGCACGCCTGGGTTCCCGAGTAGTCGAACTCGGAGGCCTGCCCGATCACGATCGGCCCCGAGCCGATGACGAGGATGGTCTCGATGTCGGTGCGCTTAGGCATGGCCGCCCGAGTGGCTGGTCATCATCTCTCGAAAGGTCTCGAACAGATACCTCGCGTCGTGGGGACCGGGCCCGGCTTCAGGGTGGTACTGGACGCTGAAGGCCGGGACGTCCCGGCAGCGCAGGCCTTCGATCACGCCGTCGTTGAGGTTCACGTGGGTGACGTCCGCGGAGCGGAGCGTGTCTCCGTCGACGGCGTAGTTGTGGTTCTGGCTGGTGATCTCGACGGCGTTGTCGGCCAGGCGCTTGACCGGATGGTTGCCGCCGTGGTGGCCGAACTTCAGCTTGTAGGTCTCGGCTCCGAGGGCCGCGGCCAGCAGCTGGTGGCCCAGGCAGATGCCGAACACGGGAACCTCACCCAGGAGGTGGCCGATGCTCCGGTGGGCGTAGGTGACGGCCGCAGGGTCGCCCGGGCCGTTGGAGAGGAAGACGCCGTCGGGTCCCCGGGCCAGCACGTCGCCGGCGGGGGTGGTCGCGGGCACCACCTCCACCGTGGCCATGGCCCCCAGGTGGCGGAGGATGGCCCGCTTGATGCCGAAGTCGTAGGCCACCACCCGGAGGGGGCCGTCGCCCGACGTGTACGGCTCGGCGGTGGTGACGGAGGCAACCAGATCGATCCCCTCGGTGCCGGGCTCGGCCATGGCCGCCGCTTTCAGGTCGACCTGGGGGGCGGTGCCGAAGGCACAGGCCATGGACCCGAAGCGGCGAAGGTGGCGGGTCAGCCGGCGGGTGTCGACACCGGTGATGGCGGGCACGCCGTTGCGGACGAGGAAGGCCCCGAGGCTCTCGGCCGTCCGCCAGCTGCTGGGACGGCGAGCCATGTCCCGCACGATCACCCCCCGGCAGAACGGTCGCCGGCTCTCGTCGTCGTCGGGAGTGACGCCGTAGTTCCCGATGTGCGGGTAGGTGAAGGCGATCACCTGACCGGCATAGGAGGGGTCGGTGATGACCTCCTGGTAGCCGGTCATCACCGTGTTGAACACCGCCTCGCCGGTGGCGATCCCGCCCGGCGGCTCCGCTCCGGCCGGCTCGCCCTCGAAGGTGGTGCCGTCGGCGAGGACCAGCAGGGCCTCGGTCATCGCTGAGCCTCCCCGTCGATCACCACGAGCTCGCCGCGCAGCACGGTGTGGCGTACCCGCCCGCTGAGCTTGCGCCCGGCGTAGGGCGTGTTGCGGCTGCGGCTGGCCAGGCGCTCGGGCTCGACGACCCAGTGGGCTTCGGGGTCGATCACGCACAGGTTGGCAGGCCGGCCCTCGGCCACGGGCCCACCGTGGGCACCAACCAGCCCGGCGATGCGAGCCGGCTGCCACGACATGAGGGGCAGCACCCGATCGAGGGGCAGGCCCAGCTCGGTGAGGGCCAGCGCCAGCGCCGTCTCCAGCCCGAGCATCCCGGGCGGCGCCTCCGAGAAGGGGACCTCCTTGGTCTCCTGGGCATGGGGGGCGTGGTCGGTGGCGATGGCGTCGATGACGCCGGAGCGCAGGCCCTGCTTCACGGCGTCCACGTCCGGACCGGTCCGGAGGGGCGGGTTGACCTTGAACCTGGTGTCGTACGACGCCACGTCGGCGTCGGTGAGGCTGAAGTGATGGGGAGCCACCTCGGCCGTCACCGGGAGGCCCTCGGACTTGGCCGCCTCCACCATGGCCACGGAACCGGCGGTGGAGAGGTGCAGGAGGTGGAGGCGGGCACCGGTGAGGCGCATCAGGGCCAGGTCCCGGGCGACCATGACCTCTTCGGCTTCGGCAGGTGCACCGGGGACGCCCAGGCGGCTGGACCACCCTCCCTCGTGCATGTGCCCTCCGGCCGCCAGGGACTGGTCCTCGCAGTGCTGGGCCAGCACCACGTCGAGGTCGGAGGCGTACTCGAGGGCGCGCCGCATGAGGCGCCCGTCCTGCACGCCGACGCCGTCGTCGGTGAACAGCCGCACGCCGAGCGCCGCCATCTCGGCCAGGGGGGCCAGCCGCTCACCCCGGCGGCCCACGGTGATGGCCCCCGCCACCGCTACGTCGCAGACGGCCGTGGCTCCGAGGCCCAGCACCTGGCGCACCACGGCGGCCGAGTCGATGGGCGGGTCGGTGTTGGGCATGGCCACCACCGCGGTGTAGCCCCCGAGCGCCGCCGCCCTGGAGCCCGTCTCCACCGTCTCGGCCTCCTCGTGCCCCGGCTCCCGCAGGTGGGCGTGCAGGTCAACCAGGCCCGGGGCGACGACGCACCCGTCGGCATCGAGGACCCTCGCTCCTGCGGCGTCCAAGGAAGCGTCCGAGGCCGTCCCGCTGGCGTCCGCCACGCAGGCGATGACGCCGTCGCGCACCACTACGTCGGCGCGGCGAGAAGCGGTGGAGTCCACCACCGTTCCCCCACGGATCACCAGTGGCTGCTGCTCCGCCGGCGGCTGCTCAGCCAAGGTCGGCGTCTCCCGGTTCCGCCGTGGCGCCGCCGGCCAGGAGCAGGTAGAGCACCGCCATCCTCACGGCCACGCCGTTGGCCACCTGCCGGCTGATCACCGATCGGGGGAGGTCGGCCACCTCGGCGGCCACCTCCACTCCCCGGTTGATCGGCCCCGGGTGCATGACCAGGGCGTCGTCCTGGAGGAGCGCAGCCCGGCGGCGGGTGAGCCCGTAGCCGCTGGTGTACTCCCTGAGGGTGGGGATCAGGGCCTCGGTCATGCGCTCGTTCTGCAGGCGCAGGAGGTAGACCACGTCGACCTTGGGCAGCACGGCATCGAGGTCGTGGCTCACATCCACGGGCCAGCCCTCGACGCTCGGGGGAAGGAGGGTGCGAGGGGCCACGAGGGTGACGTCGGCGCCGAGGGCGGTGAAGGCCAGCACGCCGGAGCGGGCCACGCGGCTGTGCTTGACGTCCCCCACGACGGCGACATGCAGGCCCTCCAGGCGGTGGGGCCCCAAGCTCTGGCCACCCATGCTCCGGCGACACTGCCGGATCGTGTAGCAGTCGAGAAGGGCCTGGGTGGGGTGCTCGTGCCACCCGTCGCCGGCGTTGACCACCGAGGCCTGGGTCCAACGGGCGACCTGCCAGGGAACGCCGGCGGCCGAGTGGCGCACCACCACGGCATCGATGCCCATGGCGTCGATGGTCTCGACCGTGTCCCGGAGGGACTCCCCCTTGCTCGCCGAGGACGTGGTGACGGTGAAGTTCATGGTGTCCGCCGAGAGCCGCCGGGCCGCGGTCTCGAAGGACAGACGGGTACGGGTGGAGCACTCGTAGAAGAGGGACACAACCGTGCGGCCTCGGAGAGCGGGGACACGGGGGATGGCGCGGGCGCTCACCTCCACGAACGAGTCCGTGACCCGGAGGACCTCCTCGATGCCGTCAGGCCCGAGGTCGGCCACGGAAAGCAGGTTGGCGCCGGTCACGTCGGTGCTCGCAGCTCACCGATGGCCACGCCGTCCTCCCTCACGTCCACCAGCTCGCCACGGCGGGTGGGCAGGTTCTTGCCCACGTAGTCGGGCCTGATGGGCAGCTCCCGGTGGCCACGGTCCACCATCACCGCCAGCTGGACGGCCCGGGGGCGGCCGTAGTCGTTGAGGGCGTTCAGGGCGGCTCGGACCGTGCGACCGGTGAAGAGCACGTCGTCCACCAGCACGACGGTGAGCCCGTCCAGGTCGAAGGCGATGTCGCTGGCGGCCTCGGGCACGAGGGGGCGCAACCCGATGTCGTCGCGGTAGAACGTGGCGTCCAGCGAGGCCACCCGGACCACCGTGCCCTCGATGCGCTCGAGCTCGGTGGCCAGCCGCCGGGCCAGGGGCACACCGCCGGTCTGGAGGCCGACGAGGGCCACGCCCTCCAGACCGTGGTTGCGCTCCACGGCCTCGTGGGCGATGCGGGTGAGGGCGCGCCGCACGTCGTCGGCCGACATCACGTTCGCTCGGGGAACGAAGACGCCCCGGCCCGCCGGCGCTCCCACGCCGGCCTGGGCCGCCGTCAGGACCCGCTCCCGCTCAGCCATGCTCTTGACTAGATCCCTCCGTTCGGGCCTCACGGGACCCGCTTCACGGTCGAGCACCAGGCTACCAGGGGGCCCGCCCCTACCGGGCGCTTCCCTGATACGCATATGATTCCCATATGGCCCGGGTGCAGACGATCGTGCAGCTCAACAGAGATCTGCTCGCGCTCCTCGATCGTGAGGCGACCCGGCGAGGGGTCTCGCGGTCGGCGCTCGTTCGCACCGCGCTCGAGGAGTTCCTCCACGCCGACCGCGAGCGCATGATCAGTGAGCGGATCGTTGACGGCTACACGCGTATCCCGCCGGGTGCCGCGGACGACTGGGGCGACCTTGAAGCCATGACCGAGCGCGCCACCACCGATCTCTCCCGGCGCCTTGATGCCGAGGAGCGCGGTCACGGCCATGAACCGTGGTAGCCCGAGGCGAGGTGTGGTGGTACGAGGCCCCTGAGGTTGGGCGCCGGCCTTACCTGGTCCTCAGCCGCGACGAGGCCATTCCCGTCTTGAACAGGGTCCTGGCGGTGCCGGCCACTCGCACGATCCGAGACATTCCGACCGAGGTGGAGCTGGACACCGCGGACGGTATGCCCGCCCATTGCGCCCTCACGCTCGACAACATGGCGGCCATTCGGCCGTCCCTGTGCACGGAGCGGATCACTCGCCTGGGAGCAGATCGAATGCAGCAGGTCTGCGACGCGCTGCGCCACGCCACCGCCTGCTGATCCTTCACCGGACCGGCGACGTCCTCAGCCCGGACGGGCATCCCTGGCGACGCCTGACAGCACACCGTTCACGAAGCGACCGGACTCCTCCGTGGAGTACCGCTTGGCCAGCTCCACCGCCTCGGAGATGACGGCTGCCAGGGGGACGTCGGGGTGCTCCAGGATCTCGTAGACGGCCAGGCGTAGGACGTTGCGGTCGATGACGGCCATACGCTCCACGCTCCAGTCCACGGCGTAACGGCCGATGAGCTCGTCGATCTTCTCCTGGCTCCGGCTCACTCCGACTACCAGGTCCGTCACGAACGGCGTCGGAGGCACAGGCAGCTCGTCGAGCAGCGCCGGCAGGGTCACGTCCTTGGCCTCGGCCTCGTAGAGGAGGGACAAGGCTCGCTCTCGGCCCTCCCGGCGGGAGGGAGCCCCCACGCTCACCCGGCTCGGACGCTCAACCGCTGCTGCGGGTGAGGTACTCGCCGCTGCGGGTGTCGACCTTGACGCGGTCCCCCGGGTTCACGAAGAGCGGAACCTGGATGACCAGCCCCGTCTCCAGCGTGGCCGGCTTGCGACCTCCCGACACGCGGTCACCCTGGAAGCCGGGCTCGGTGTCGGTGACGGTGAGCTCCACCGCGGCGGGAAGGTCGACGCCCACGATCTCGGAGCGGTACAGCTGGAGGACCACGGCATCGCCCTCCTTGACGAACCGGGCCGAGCTGCCGAGGGTGGCCGTGTCGACGTGGAGCTGGTCGTAGGAGACGTTGTCCATGAAGACGTACTGCTCCCCGTCCCGGTAGAGGTACTGCATCTCGCGCTTGTCGATGACGGCTCGCTCGAGCTTCTCGTCGGCCCGGTAGGTGCGGTCGATCACCGCCCCGGTGCGCACGTTCTTGAGCTTGGTGCGGACGAAGGCCCCGCCCTTGCCCGGCTTCACGTGCTGGAAGTCGACGACGGAGAACAACCCCTCGGGCAGGTCGAGGCTCATCCCGTTCTTGAGGTCGTTGGTGGACACACTCATGAGACGCGGCCTTCTCTGGGTGACCCTTGGTCCGGTGACAGGGCCTTCGATGACAGGGTCAGGGGCTGGCAGCCTCCGTCGGTGACGACCACGGTGTCCTCGATGCGAACACCGCCGTGGCCGGGGAGGTAGACCCCCGGCTCGACCGTCACCACGTGGCCGGCGGCCAAGGTATCACCCGACGTGGCCGCCACCGCCGGGGCCTCGTGGATGTCGAGGCCGACGCCATGACCCGTGCCGTGCACGAAGGCCTCTGCCCATCCGGCGCCGGCGATGACCTCCCGACAGGCGCGGTCGACCTCCGCCGCGGGCCGACCCGCGCCCACGGCGTCGACACCCGCCCTCTGGGCCTCGGTGACGACCTCGAACATCCGGGCCAGCGTGGACGTGGCCGGTTCCCCCACGCAGAGGGTCCGGGTCATGTCCGAGCGGTAGCCGTCGACCACGGCGCCGAAATCGATGACGATCAGCTCCCCCTCACCGATGGGTCGGGGCGACGGGGAGGCGTGGGGCCTGGCCCCGTTGGGACCGGAGGCCACGATGGTGGCGAAGGCGCTCCCGGCGGCGCCGAGACGGCGCATCTCCACGTCGAGGGCCAGGGCCACGTCCTGCTCCGTGAGCCCCTCGGCCAGCCCGGCCTTGACGCCGTCGAGGGCCCGGTCGGCGATCGACGCCGCCGCGGCCATGCGGGCCAGCTCCCCCGCGTCCTTCACCTGGCGCAGCCCCTCCACCACTCCCTCGGTGGCCACCAGCTCCACGGCCGGGAACCACTCCTCGGCGAAGGTGCGTTGCCGGGCCCACGTGACGTCGGTGGCCTCCAGGCCGAGTCGTGGCACCGGGGCCGTGGCCGCGCCGAGGGCCTGGCGTTGACGGGTCAGGTTCCCGATCTCGACACGAGCGTCCACCTGCGCCGCGGCCAACTGCTCCCCGGCCTGGTCCCGGTAGCGCCCGTCGGTGACGAGCACCAGCTCGTCAGCCAGCACCAGGAGGAGCCCGGCCGACCCGCTGAAGCCGCTGAGGTAGGCCACGTTGGTGAGGTTGGTCACGAGCAGGGCGTCGCACCCGGCCCCGGACAGCCGCTCGCGGAGCCGTTCCACCCGGCCACCCACGTCCATGGCCGCCAGGCTCACCCCTCCCCCCGGTCACGGAGCAGCCTGGCCACCGCCTCCATGGCCAGCTCGTAGCCGAGACCGCCCAGGCCGGTGATGGTCCCGTCGGCCACCGGGGCCACCACCGAGGTGTGGCGCCAGGGCTCCCGGGCGTTGGGATTGGACAGGTGCACCTCCAGCACCACCCCGTCGAAGGCGGCCAGGGCGTCGTGGATGGACCAGGCGTAGTGGGTGAGGGCGGCGGCGTTCACCACCATGGCCGCGCACCGGCCCCGGGCCCCGTGTATGGCCTCGACCAGCTCACCCTCATGGTTGGACTGGACGTGCTCCAGGTCAATGCCGTGGGCGTCAGCCGCGGCCCCCGTGGCCCGGCTCGGCTTGGAGGCCACCGACGTCAC
>JALZJC010000117.1 GCA_030859945.1 Actinomycetota bacterium
CCACCACCCCGACGTCGTCGCCTGGCCGTTCTCGCGCTGGGGCTGGCGACCCTCGTCGCCGTCGCTGTGGGCATCGGAGCGCTCGCCGGCCGGACGCCCGACGCTGCGCCGCTCACCCGTGGGGACCGGCGGGCAGCACCCGACTTCTCTCTGCCCGATCTGCGACGGCCGGAGGGCAGAGTCGAGCTGGCCGCGTACCGGGGAAGGCCCGTTGTCCTCAACTTCTGGGCATCGTGGTGCGTGCCCTGCGGCCGGGAGATGCCCACCTTCCAGGCCGTCTCACAGCAGGTGGGCCCGCGGGTGGCCTTCGTGGGCGTGAACCACCAGGACGGCCGGTCGGCGGCCCTCCGCCTGCTGGCCGACACCGGGGTCACCCACCCAGCCGGGTACGACCCCGACGGCAAGGTCGCCGCTTCCTTCAGCCTCGTCGGCATGCCCACCACGGTCTTCATCTCCTCTACCGGCCAGGTTCTGGCCACCCGCACCGGGGAGATGAGCCGCACCCAGCTCGAGAAGGCCATCGAGGATCTCTTCGGGTGAAGCAACACCGATGTTGCCCTGCCTCCGCTCGTGGCCGCGCCCCGTCACCAGGGCAAGGGTCGCCCACTACCGTGGTGGCGACAACCTGGGCCATGAGCCTCATGGGTCAGGAAGCCGGTCGGGGGCCTAGCCGTCTCTCGGCGGAGCGAGGGTCGGCTGTCGTAACGATGTGCAAAGTCAGCCCCCCGAAGTCGATTTAAAGCAACGCGAATCCGAGCCCCTGTAGCTCAGTGGATCAGAGCGGCTGCCTTCTAAGCAGCGGGTCGCAGGTTCGAATCCTGCCGGGGGCGCCAGTGAAAGTCCTGGTCAGGGGCGGTTTCTGGGCCTCCGGGACTGACCGCCAGGACCCGGGATTGACCGCCATATCGCGCGGCGCCGCGCGAATAAGCGCGCGATGTCAGGCATGGGCGGCGTCGTCGTCGGACCTGAGGAGGAACGGTGGAGAGGACAACGCGCGTTCCATCCCCGCTCGCCGGGCCAGAATGGGAACGGCCCGAGCCTCAATACCGCTCGGGACGCCGGCCACCCGACCGACCACGGTACGTTCCGCGCCCTGTTTGGCCGTGAACAATATGGGGCACCGCTGAGCTCGGGACCGCACAGACGTTCGATACTCGGACTCCAGCGGCCGCAACTCCCGCGCCACAGACCGGCACATCGAGGCAATGCCCGCTGCCGCGACAGGCGGGAATATGGGGCGCTCGTTCTGGGACACACCTCAGCGGTCGGTCGGCCGGAGCGAGGGATCCCCTCCCGCCAGGGAATTCCCTGACAACAGTCGAGGGAATTCCGTAACGGCGGATCAGGGAATTACGTGACGGAGCAAACCATCAACCAGGGAATTCCGTGACGGCTGACAGGCAGGACCGCCGACGAGCGGTGATCTCATCGTGGTCCGGCGGCACGACGATTCCAAGAGGTACCGGCGAGTCAACCGTTGTTGTCGCCGTACCGCCAAGGGGCAGCGATCGCCCCGAGGGAGGTGAGCAGTCGCCGCAGCGTGGCGAGCTGCCCCGGGCGCATCGCGGCGGCGAGCTCGGCCTCCATGTTCGCGATGATGTCGAGGGCGTCCTCGATCTGCTTCCAGCCGCGCTCAGTGAGATGAACCAGGCGGGCCCGTCCGTCGCTCGGGTCAGGGAGCCGCTCGACATAGCCCGCCGCCTCGAGGTACTCGACGAGATAGGCCATCGACGGCTTCGTCATCTGCGCCTTGGCCGCCAGCTCGGTGACGCGGGACCCGGGGGGATCGATGTGCTGGAATACGACGAGGTGCGAGATTCGCAGGTCGCCGTACCCGGCCTCCTGGAGGCGGCGGAACAGCTCGGCGATGAACGCCAGGAACGGCTCCCGCAACAGGATGGCGACGTTGGGGTCCGGCCGCCCCTGTCGAGGCGTCCGATCCTTCCGCGTGGGCCTCTGTTTCGCACGCCCCTCTTGACGCATTAGGAAGAGGACCTTATTATAACCGGAGGTAGGAAGAATGTCTTCCTAGTCGCAGCGGGCGGCGGTGAGGCGTCGTCGTCGGGAGGGAGCGCACATGGCACGGCAGGACACGGTGACGGTCGAGGCGAGGCCGGGGCCCTTCGATCTCGATCTCAGCCACGCGGCAGTGATGGTCGTGGACATGCAGAACGACTTCGGATCGGCGGGTGGCATGTTCGACCGAGCCGGCATCGACATCGCCCCGATTCGAGCCGTCGTCGCGCCAACAGCGCGCGTCGTGGACACGGGGCGCCACGCGGGGATCCCGATCGTGTATCTGAAGATGGGGTTCCGCCCGGACCTCTCCGACCTCGGGCCCGACGAGGCGACCAACCGCCAGCGTCACCTGTTCATGGGCGTGGGCGAATCGGTCGAGGCGCCGGACGGCGCCCGCAGTCGCGTGCTTGTCCGCGACACCTGGAACACCGAGATCGTCGAGGAGCTGGCTCCGGCGCCTGGGGATCACGTCGTCTACAAGCACCGCTTCAGCGGCTTCTTCCAGACCGAGCTGGAGGAGCTGCTTCGGAGTCTGGGGGTCCGGGACATCGTCTTCACGGGTTGCACGACGAGCATCTGCGTCGAGTCGACGCTCAGAGATGCGATGTTCCGGGACTTCCGCTGCCTCCTGCTGGAGGACTGCACGGCCGAGCCCATCGGCGCGGCCGTTGGGCGCACCAACCACGAGGCGTCGCTGCTCCTCGTCGAGACGCTCTTCGGCTGGGTGGCGACGTCGACCGCGTTACTAGACGAGCTCACGCCGGCCGCACGGGCAGATCTGCGTCACGCCGCGGACGTCTGAGACACGACACTCCGGCAACCACCGTGATGGCTTCGTCGGCCGATGGGCACCGCCATGGGAGAGAGTGATCCGCGCCGAGCTGTGCTCGAGCTGATGACCGCGTCCTGGGTCTCCCAGGCGTTGTATGTGGTAGCGGAACTCGGCATTGCTGACGTGCTCGCGGATGGCCCTTTGAACGTGACAGAGCTGGCCTCAGTGTCCGGATGTGCGGACTCGGACGGTCTCTACCGCGTGCTTCGGCTGCTGGCGAGCCACGGCATCGTTCACGAACACGACGATCAGAGCTTCTCGCTCAGCTCGTTGAGCGCGCAGTTGCGCTCGGACATGTCTGACTCGATGCGAGACCTCGTGATCTTCTACGGCTCGGAGGCTTACCAGGCGTGGGGGGGCCTGCTCGATGGCGTGCTGACGGGCGAGTCCCCGTTTCGCAGCGTCTTCGGCGATGACCTCTTCGGCTATCTGCGGGCACATCCGGAGCGGAGCTCCGTGTTCAACTCTGCGATGGCCGCGTCTGCACCGTTCTTCGAGGACCTCGCGGCGAAGTACGACTTCCCGCCGGGCGCCCTGGTGGTGGACGTAGGCGGGGGTTCGGGGGCGATGCTCGCCGCCATCCTTACCGCTCATCCAGACCTGCGGGGGCGCATCCTGGACAAGGCTGAGGTGGTCGAGGAGGCGAAGCAACGCATGGCTTCGCTCGGGCTGGCTGACCGCTGTGCATTCGAACCCGGCGACTTCTTCGAGTTCGTTGCCGCCGGCGCCGACGTGTACCTCCTGAGCCGGATCCTGCACGATTGGCACGATGACCGATGCGAGTCGATCCTTCGGAACTGCCGCTCCGCCATGAGGGCTGACAGCCGCCTCCTCATCATCGAGCGCCTGCTACCCCCTCCCAACACCCCGTCCTTGGGGTGCGAGTTCGACGTTCATATGATGGTGGTGTCTCCCGGCGGACGCGAACGGGATGCCACGGCCTACACCAGGCTCCTCGACCGCGCAGGACTAGCGCTGCGGTCGGTCATCCCTCTCGTCTTCGGCGTAAGCGTCCTGGACTGCCAGCCCGCTTGACAACGGGGGACACCGGCGAGTTGTCGAACTCCTCGGGCGAGCGGCGGTAGGTGTCCTGCGAAGAGATGCGCGCCACTCGACCGCCGCACCAGATTCGGCGTTCCGTTGCCTCCGCCGGCGAGCCAGCGGGTGTCCCAGAACGTGCGGCCTGGCCAGTTCCGCCGGGTATCCCCGTACGCCGGCACCGTGCCGCCCTGGTGTCGATCCGCGGGCACGCGAGGGGCCGATTCCGCTCGTTACCATCCGGGAATGCCAGACCCGGCAACTGGATCAAGTCCTGCCTGCGTCGGTTCGAAGCCGCATGCCTTGACGTAGAACGGAGCGAGATCGTCGTCGAAGTCCACGTACAGCCATTCGCAGCCCGCGCCCCTTGGCATGCATAGCCGCTTGTCGAACGAGCTGAGTCCCGACGCCGGCATGCTGTCGGTCGCGACGCACCTTCGGATCAAACAGGGCGCCGTGAGCATTACCCGTCCGGGGCCACGGGCCTCGAGGCGTCGTCCTTGGCGGGCCCATTCCGCAGACGGGCGACGCTACGATCGATCGTGTCGACGTTGGCTGGCATCGGTGCACCCGCCGACATGGGGCTCGCGCCCCGCCGACAGCCACGCCCTGACGCGGCGTCGCTGCGCCAGCTCTACGTCGAGGAGGGCCTGACGGTCGCGGCCGCGGCGAGGCGCTCCGCATCGAGCGACGCTGACCTTGGCCACAAGTCCCTCATGCGCGGGACCGTGGACAGGCGGCACCGGCATGCCGAGGGTTTCCCGTCGCGTCGCTGGTTGTGAACATTCGATGTAGTCGACCCGCCGTGCGGTGCGCTCTGGTCGCCCACGCCCGCGGTGGACCAGCTCCTCCTTGAGGGTCCCGAACCAGGCCTCAGCCACCGAGTTGTGCAGCACTGGCGGCGCCGCTCCTCTCTCTGGATGGTGGTAAACCTCCGACATAGAAGGCGGTCTAGCATGGGCGTCCGGCCGGCGGCATGACCTGATCGGCTACAGCTGCGGCGGGTTGTTGCGGGTGCGCTTCAGCTCGTAGAAGCTCGACGACCAGGCCAGGCCGACGACGTGGTCCCAGAGGGCGAGCGCGTCCTCGCCGGTGGGCGCGGGCGACACGACAGGCCCAGAGATGGCCGCGCTGGCGGCGTCGTCCCGGAAGACCACGATGGGCACGCCGACCTCGGTGCCCACGAAGCGGATGGCCTCGGCCATGGAGCCCTCAATCTCGGCGTCCCACTTCTCGTCGGCTGCGGCGGCGGCGTACGACGGGTCGAGCCCGGCGGCCTCGATCGCCGTGCTCACCGCGCCGGGCGAGACGTCATGCTGGAGGTGGAACCGTTTGCCGATCTCGGTGTATAGGCGGCCGATCGGCTCGTCGCCGTGGTCCGTCCGCACCGCCTCGACGACGCGAAGCGCACCCTGCGAGGTTGCCGCGAAGCTGCGGTAGGGCTCAGGGACGTCGACGTCGGCGTTCTGGATGGCCAAGCTGTAGGCCCGCCAGCGGACGGGCACGTTCCTGGTTGGTGTGACGTCGACCACCCAACGGGAGGTCATCCACGTCCACGGGCAGGCGGGGTCGAAGAAGAAGTCCACGCGCATCACGACACACCGCTCTCACTGAGGCGCCTCATCGCCGCACCTCGAAGACGCGGTTGAACGGCGTCTCCGCGGCGCGACGGAACCGGGTGAACCCGGCGTCGGTGAGGAGGTCACGCCACACCGTGTCGGGGACCTGGTTGCCGAGGGCATAGCCGCCCTCCTGCGCCTGCGCCGAGGGCGTGCAGATCAGCGGTGAGGCCGAATAGAAGATCCGCCCGACGGCGTTGACGTTGTCGACGAGGGACTCACCCGCCATCGGCTCGACCAGGAGCCAGGTCCCGTCGTCGGCGAGGCTCTGGAGGATGTGGCGGGCAACGCCGAGGGGATCGCCCATGTCGTGGAGCGCATCGAAGATGCACACCAGGTCGTAGCCAGTCCCGGGGTAGTCCCCGGCGCCCGCCACCTCGAACCGCACTCGGTCGGCCACGCCGGCGTCGGCGGCCCGCTTGCGGGCGGCCTCGACCGACTCTGGGTGGAAGTCGAACCCCACGAACGTGGATCCCGGATAGTGCTGGGCGAGCAGGATGGTCGAGGAGCCGTAGCCGCAACCGATGTCAGCCACCCTGGCACCGGTCTGCAACTTGTCCTCCACACCATCGAGGGCGGGGATCCAGGCCGAGACCAGGTTGGCGGCGTAGCCGGGCTTGAACAGCCGCTCGGTGCCCTCGAAGAGGTCGCGGTTGTGCTCGTGCCAGCCGAAGCGCCCGGTGGCGAAGCGCTCCCGGATCCGCCCCTCGTCCTTGACCGCCGAGGCGGCGATGGTCATGGCCCCCACGAGGAGCGCAGGGCTGGACTCGTCGGCGAGGGCCGCCGCCTGCTCCTCGGTCAGCCAGAAGGTGCCGGTCGCGGGGTCGTGCTCGCAGTAGCGGCTCACGTACTGCGCGCACAGCCACTCCTCCACCAACCGCCGGTCGTAGCCGGTCCCGCGCCGCGAGCCCCGCCCCGTCGATGGGTCCGGCGGCAGCGAGGGCCCGGTACAGACCCAACTTGTCGCCTACCACGACTGTCGCGGCGTGGATTGCCGCGGCGAAGTCGCCGGCGAACCGCCCGGTGAACTCCTCCAGCTTGGCTTGGTCGATCGCCATGTCCTCCTCCTTTGTGTCGTATGTCGACTGGATGCGGGAGCGCCGGAGCGTGCCCCTGGCCTGTTTCCGACGCCATGGTG
>JALZJC010000141.1 GCA_030859945.1 Actinomycetota bacterium
GCCTTCGGGTACTCGCCCGCCTCGTTGAGGGTGACGATGGCGGCGATCTGGATGGGCTGGAACGTGCCGTAGTCGAGGTAGCTCTTGAGCTTGGTGAGGGCCTGCACGATGTCGGCGTTGCCCACCAGGAAGCCCACCCGCCAGCCGGCCATGGAGAAGGACTTGGTGAGCGTGTACAGCTCGACGGCCACGTCCTTGGCGCCCGGCACCTCGAGGATGGACGGCGGCATGAACCCGTCGAAGGCGGTCTCGGCGTAGGCGAAGTCGTGCACGAGGACGACCTCGTGCTCCCGTGCGAAGTCCACGATCCGAGCCATCCAGTCGAGCTCGACGCAGGTGGTGGTGGGGTTGTGGGGGAAGGAGAGCACGACCACACGGGGCTTGGGCCATTGCCGCTCCCACGCCTCCAGGAGGTTCTCGAGGAAGTCCTCGTCGGGCCCGACCCGCACCTGCTGCACCTCGGCGCCGGCGAAGAGCGCGGCGTAGAGGTGGATGGGGTACGACGGCGAGGGCACGAAGGCGGAGTCACCCGGCCCGAGGAGCACCCACATGAGGTGCGACAGCCCCTCCTTGGCCCCGATGGTGGTGACGACCTCCCGGTCGGCGTCGAGCTCGACGCCGAACCGGCGCAGGTAGAGATCGGCGATGGCCCGCCTCAGCTTGGGTATGCCCCGCGACGCCGAGTAGCGGTGGTTGCGGGGGTTGCGGACGGCCTCGGCCAGCTTCTCCACGGCTACGTCGGGCGAGGGGATGTCGGGATTGCCGAAGCCCAGATCTATGACGTCCTCGCCGTCCCGGCGAGCCTCGATCTTCAGGTTGTCGATGACGCTGAAGACGTACGGGGGCAGCCCGGTGACCCGGCGAAATTCCACCCGTGCAGTCTACGGCCCTGCCCTCAGCGAAGGGCCTCCCGCGCCTCCGCCACCGTCTCCACCGCCGCCGGCCAGGGCAGGCCGACGGGGGCCACCACGGCCCAGGTGGCGCCGGCGCCGGCCAGCGATCGGAGGACGGTCTCCACGGCCCTGGCTCCTCGGGACACCTCGATGCGGCCCCCCCAAGTCACGGCCACGGCGTCGGGCCTGCTCAATTCGGAGGCTATGGCCGTTGGCGCCACCTCCCACAGGTTGAGGGCGTCGGCCTCGGCCCGTCCCGCGGCCCGGGTGCCGGCGGATAAACCCCCCACCCACGTCTCGATCCCGAGCTGGCGCAGACGACGACAGGAGGCCCGCAGCCTCTCCCGACGTTCTGAGACAGCGGGGAACGGGACCCCGTAGGCACGGTTCTCGCCCTCGCTCAGCCGGTCCCCGACGCCGACGCCGGCCACCAGACGTCCGCCGGCCATGTCGGCGAGGGTCGAGAGGGCGGCGAGCAGCACGTCGTCGGCCACCAGGCCCACCCGGGCCACCAGCGTGCCCACCCTCAACCGGCGTGTCTCCACCGCCAGTGCCGCCACCAGGCTCGGCCCGTGGAGGGCGGGGTGGTCCGGGCGGCCGATGGCCCAGAGATGGTCGAAGGCGAAGACGCCGTCGATTCCCGCCGCCTCGGCCTGGCCGGCCACCCGGAGGCACGGCTCGGGGTCCTCCTGGAACTGGGGCAGGGTGAGGCCGACCTTCACCCCGCCCTCGTCCGCGCCGCGCAGTCCTGGCCGGCCAGGAGGGCGGCGCCGATGGCTCCGGCCCGCTCCCCCAGGTTGGCAGCCACGATGGCCACCTCGGGCCGGTGCTCGCCCCCTTCCACCAGCTCGGCAAAGGCGGCACGCACCGGCGCCAGCAGCACCTCCCGGGCCGCCACCAGGCCCCCGCCGAGGACGATCACCTCGGGGTCGAAGATGGCGGCCAGGTTGGCCAGCCCGAGGGCGACCCACCAGGCGAAGTGGGCGACCACGGCGCAGGCGTGCTCGTCGCCCTCGCCGGCGGCCCGGCTGACGTGCTCGCCCCGCACGTCCTCGGGATCACCTCCGGCCAGCTCCACCATGCGGCTGCGCGGGTCAGCCACGGCCGCCTCCCTCGCCAGCCGTCCGAGGCCGCTGCCCGAGCCCAGGCGCTCCCAGCAGCCCTGCTTGCCGCACGTGCACGGAGGCCCGTGCGGGTCCACCACCATGTGACCGATCTCACCGGCGAAACCCGAGGCACCTCGGAGCAGCGCGCCGTCGCTGATGACGCCGCCGCCGATGCCCGTGCCCAACGTGACCGTCAGGGCGTGCCGGGCGCCCTTGGCCGCGCCGAGCTGGCTCTCTGCCCACCCGGCGGCGCTAGCGTCGTTCTCGACCCGTACGTGGGTGCCGGGTAGCAGGGCCTCCACGGCGGCCCGGAGCGGTACGTCGACGACGCCCGGGAGGTTGGGTGCGAAGCGCAGCACGCCCTGGACGTCGACCAGCCCCGGCGCGCCCACCCCGACCGCGACGGGCCGCCCGAGGGCCAGGGCGACGGCGGCGATGGTCTCGATGATCGCCTCCGTCCCCACCGGAGTGGCCAGCCGATGCTCCCCCACCACCGAGCCGCCCTCGTCCACGGCGACGCCCAGGCACTTGGTGCCCCCGAGATCGATGCCGAGTACGAGCCCCCGGGGACCGGACGCGGCGGTGTCGCTCGGCGGGGCCACGGTCGCAGGATCGTACCGTCGTGCCATGGGAGGGAAGGCCGGGTCAGGCCGTGATGTCGGCCAGGGCCCGCTCCAGCCGGGGCGCCAGGACGTCATAGGAGAACTCCGTCTCCGCCCGCTGCCGGGCGGACTCACCCATGCGTCGTCGCAGGGCGGGGTCGCCGAGCAGGCGATCGAGGGCGGCGGCCACTCGCTCGGGTTTCCCCGGCTCGGCCACCATCAAGCCCGTCTCGCCATCGACCACGGCGTCGCCGGCGCCGCCACTGGCCCCTGCCACCTGGACCACGCCGCACGCCGCCGCCTCCAGGAACACGATCCCGAAGCCCTCCTGGTCGAGGCCGCCCCAGCGCTCCCGGCACACCATGGCGAAGACGTCCCCGCAGCCGTACAGGGCGGGCAGCTGGTCGTCGGGCACGGCGCCGAGAAGGCGGACCGGCGCCTCCAGGCGAGTCACCATTCGTTCCAGACGGGCCCGGTCACGCCCGCTGCCGGCGATGGCCACCGTGACATCGGGATGGGCCGGGGCCAGGTGGGCGGCGGCGCCGATGAGGGCGTCCATCCCCTTGCGGGGAACGAGCCGGCTGACGCTCACCACGACGCACCCGTCCGGATCGAGACCGAGATCGACGCGAGCCTTGTCCCGCTGCTTTGGGGAAAGCGGCCGGAAGCGCTCGGGGTCGACGCCGGGCGGCACGAGGGTGGTCGGGGGCATGGCGTCACCCATCAGACGCCGGCCCTCGGACTGGGCGTAGCCGGAGGCGGCGATGATGTGGCGCGCTCCCCGTATGATCCACGCCAGGGCCCGGCTGCTCCCGGGCAGGCGAGCCGGCACCGTGACCTCGGCGCCGTGGAGGATGACGGCATAGGGCCGATCCAGCCTGGGCCCGAGCATGCCGAGGGGCAGGGCGGGATCGAACAACACCACGCCGGCGTCCACCTCGTCCGCCAGTTCCCGCACCTGTCGGAGCAACTGGGGCGTGGGCAGCAGGAGCCGCTGGCGGGATCGCACGATCCGGAAGCCCTGGTCGGCATCGAACGACGACGATTGGGGGTGGGCCGTGGTGAGCACGGTTACCTGATCGGGTGGCAGCCGGCGCCACAGCTCCCAGAGGTACGACTGGATGCCACCCACCTTGGGCGGGAAGTCGTTGGTGACGAGGAGGTGCGTCATGCGGGCGGCGGCGGACCGGGAGAGGCGGGGAGGAGGTCGCGCCGGTCGAGGCGGTCGGCGGCCCACTCGGCGTGCTCGCGCACCACGGGATCGGGGTCGGCCAGGGCCCGGCGCAGCACCCGGGCCACGCCGGGGTCGGTGCCGTCGCCGACGTTGCCCAGAGCCACGAGGGCGTTGCGACGTAGGTAGCGGGCCTGGCGCCTGGGGACGTACCAACGCTCGAAGCGGGCCAGGAGCTCTTCGTCGGGTGTCTCGAGCAGCTCGACCAGCTCCACCCACGCCTCGTCGGAGGGCTGGGGCGGGGGAGGAGGAGTGCGCCGGTCCTCGAGCCGGTTGGGGGGGCACACCTCCTGACAGTCGTCGCACCCGTACACCCGCCCGCCGAGAGCTTCCCGGAACTCGACGGGGAAGCTGCCCGGCGCCTCCAGCAACCAGGCCAGGCAGCGGCGCGCATCGAGGACACCCGGCGCCACCAGCGCCCCGGTGGGACACGCCGGGAGGCAGCGGGTACAGGTGCCGCAGCCGTCCGGCAGCGGCGACTGCTCGGCGGGGAGGGGGGCGTCGGTGACCACCGAACCGAGCACGAACCACGAGCCGCGACCCGGCAGGAGGAGGTTGGCGTTCTTCCCGTACCAGCCCAGCCCGGCCCGGTAGGCAGCCTCCCGGTCGACGAGGCCGTTGTCGTCCACCAGCACCCGGGCCGTCCATCCCTCGGCCCGCAACCTCTCCGCCACCACACCCAGGGCCGTCCGCAACGGGGCGTAGGTGTCGTCCCAGGAGTAGCGGGCGATGCGCCCGAGCGGGGTGCCCGCCGGACGATCAGGCTCGGCTCGCCGGTAGGAGCGGGCCCCCACCACCAGCGCCCTGGCCCCGGGGAGCGCCCTGCCCGGATCGGTGGAACGGGACGGGTCTCCGTAGGTGAAGTGCATGCCGCCGTGCAGGCCGGCGGCCTTGCGCTCCTCGAGATCTCGCCGAGTGCTGGAGAACACGTCGGCCGGGGCCACGCCCACCGCGTGCAGACCAGCCTCGGCCCCCAGCCGGCACAGCTCCTCGGCAAGGGCACGCCCGTCCGGCATGGGCACATGCTGACAGGCGGCGCCGGCTCTGGTGGCCCCGGACGTGGTGACGGTCGCCGGCTTGGTGATCGTGCTCAGCCCCGGCGCCGCCGCGGCCGAAGCCATCTGGAGGGTTCGTCGTCGACCTCGGTCTCCTGACTCGAGGGGAGATCGTCTCGTACGCGAACGGCGGGCGTGGACTGGGCGCGCTCGGCTCTTGGCTGGACCGCCCCCTCGTCCTCTCCCGAGAGGTGGGCGAACCGCCGGTGGGGTAGCTGCTCGTCCGCGTCGGCGGCGGTCTCGGGGGTGGACATGATCACCATGGGGGGCCGCGGTGCCCGAGCGGGGGCCACTTCCTCGGGCACCTGAACCGGCTCCGGCGGGATCGGCTCCGGCGGCACCTGAACGGGCTCCGGCGGGATCGGCTCCCGCTGCTTGGCGGCGGCGACGTCAGCCCAAGAGCGAGCAGGCTTCACCGGCGACGGTCTCCTGGCCTCGGGGGGCCGAGGGGCCTTGGCCGGGCGGGGGATGGAGGACGGCCGTGGGACGGACCCCGGCACCACCGCCGTCTGGACCGCACGGTTGGTACTCCTGATGGGCGAGGGAGCGCGAGCGAGGTGGCTCGTGCGCTCATCGGAGAACGGGACGGGTGGCCCCTTGGAGGCTGCCTTCTTGCCCGCGACCTTCTTGGTGGTGCTCCTCTTGGCCGCCTTCTTGGCCGGAGTCCTGGTGGCCACCTTCTTGGCGGTGCTCCTGGCCCCGACCCTTTGGGTTGCCTTCTTCCCCGCTGTTCCCTTGGCGGGACGCTGCCGCACCGACTTCTGGAGTGCCTTGCCCAGTGCAGCCTTCCTGGCCCCGGCTGCCACTCGAGGAGGCGCAGCAGCACCCTTGGAGACCGCCTTCGCCGCCTTCCCAGTCTTGGCCGCCTTGGCCGCCTTGGCCGCCTTGGCTGACTTGGCCTTCTTCTTGGCCCGTGGCCGCCTGGGGTGTGGCGTCGGGGGGGACGGTAGCGAGAACTCGGTCACGGCACGCGTGCGCCGGCGTCCCGGCTCCACGTACCCGAGGTCCGTGGCCACACGGTTCCGAGCCGTGAGCTCCCCCTCGCGGAGATCCACCTCCCATTCGGCGAGCTTGCGTCGGCGCTTGGCGACGAACGACAGGCGGACCACCCATTTGGCGCCTTGGAGGTTGTACGCGCTCCAGCCCGCGTCGAACGCTTCGTCGTCCCGCATTGCCCCTTGGTCGGCCAGGTTCCAACGCACCGATGTCCGGAGTGGTTGGGACGAGGGTCCCACCCTGGGCTTGGTGAACGTCAGCCGCTGAGCCTGCTCAACCACGCGAGCCTGCTCGGCGATGATGGGGTCGGCGAAGCGGAGCACCCAATCCTCGTTGACACCGGCCTCGTCGGCCACCTCGGCGATGCTGCTCCCGGATCGAAGGCGAGCCTGTATCTCGCGCGGGCTCAGGTCACTGCGGGGCTTGGGACGAGTACGAGCCGGGGCAGGAGCGGGGGTGGGAAGGGGCTCGGTAGGAGGAGGCGCCGGCTGGGCTCTTGCTTCCTCTCGACGGTCGTCGTCGTCGTCGCCCTCGCCCTCGTGCTGATCGATGGCGGCCAGCAGGTACTCGTCGACCTTGACGAAGTACTCACCCGACGTCGCATCGTCACGATGGCTGAGCATGAGCCCTTCGTTGTCGCTGGTGAAGCCGACGAAGTGGAGCTGATCCACCTTTCCCCGATCGTGCTCAGCGGCCCGGCTCTCGGTCCAACCCGGACCGTAGCACCACCCCCCCGCCGGGCAACGGACCGACTTGGCGACGACGCGCTCCGGTGTGTGTTGTCGCGCGGGTGTCGACTTGTTTAGCCTCCCACCTCCGTGAACCCGCGCCTCGCCGCCGTGTGCGACGCCTCGGTCGCCGCCATGCGCGAATGGGCCGGCATGCACGAACGCTTCGACGGAGTGGTGCAGGATCTCTCCCCCGCGGGGGTCTCGGCGGCCTTGGCCAGGCTGGGCGACGGTCCGCCCGAGCCGGATGCGCACGACGAGACGCACCTTCTGGCTGCCGAGGCGGAGCTGAGAACCGCCTACGGCGTTGTCGAGGAGCACCGGCGCAACCCCCTCCCCCACCTGGGCAACCTCGACCTCTCCTGCTACGACCGGCAGTACGGCCCTGCCCCGGAGCGCGAGGAGGCACGCCGCAGTCACCTCGCGGCGTGGCCCGACGCCGTCGGGGCCGCCGTGGAGTCACTCGACCGGGTGCCGGCTGCGGTGGCGCGAGCGCTGCTGCCGGCAACAAGGGGACTCGACGCAGGTCTGCCGGCAGGCAGCGAGGACGGTGAGGACGTTGCGGTGCAGTCAGCGCGAGCGGCGTTGGGACGTCTGGTCGCGCATCTAGAACACGCCGGTGAGGAAGGAGGTCCAGACGCTTCACTGGGCTCCGCTCGGCTGGCCAGCCTGATGGGAGACGGCGAGGCCATGCCGGTGGAGCTGGCCAGGCTGGCCGAGAGGGCCGACGCCGAGCGCAACCGCCTGGTGGCCATGATGAACGAGAGATGCCAGCGCTACCGTGCCGGCTCGGTGCCCTCGGAACTGGTGCCCGAGCTCTTGGCCGACCACCCCGCCGACGCCGCGCACATCTACTCCGAGGCGACCGACCAGATCGTCGACGCCACCGCCTTCACCCTCGAGCGGGCCCTGCTTCCCGACGTGGGCGGCGAGTGCATGGTGGGACCCGCCCCGCCCTCGCGACGCTGGGCCATGGCCATGATGTCGTGGGCCGCGCCCCTCGAGCCCGACGCCCCGTCCTGGTACTACGTCACTCCCCCCGACCCGAGCTGGCCGGAACACGAGCAGGCGCAGTGGCTGGAGGTGTTCAGCCGCACCACCCTGCCGGCCATCACCGTGCACGAGGTCATGCCCGGCCACTACGCCCACGGCCGGATGCTGCGACGGGCGACGGGCGACGTCCGCCGCGCCCTCTTCTCGCCGGCGTTCGTCGAGGGGTGGGCCCACTACGGGGAGGAGCTCCTGGTGGAGGAAGGGTTTCGGGACGACGATCCCCGCTACGCCATCGGTGTGTGCATCGAGGCCTTGGTGCGAGTCACTCGTCTCGCGGTTGCCATCGGGCTGCACACCGGCGCCATGACCATGGACGACGCCGTCCACCGCTTCCAGGCCGACGCCTTCCTCCGAGGCCCCGCAGCCCGGGCCGAGGCCCACAGAGCCGGTTACGACCCCACCTACGGCCGCTACACCTGGGGCAAGCTCGAGATCCTGGCCCTACGGGACGAGGCCATGGCCCGGTGGGGCAGGCGGTACTCCCACCTGCGCTTCCACGAGGCCCTCCTGGGCCTCGGCTCCCCGCCCCTCGGGCTCATGGGCGATGCCGTCGGGGAAGGCCGGTGACGCCGGCCATCTGGGGACCGGCGTCAGGGCGCCCCTGGCGGTTCGCTGGCGTCCTCCGGTCGGCCGAAGGGGTCCTGGAAGGACTGGGGGCCGGCGGCCGCACCCTCGTCCCCAACCATGGCCTCGCCTTCGTACCCGGCGTCCCCGGGCCCGCTGGCCCCGGGCGCCCCGGCCGCCGCGGCGTGGTCGTGTGGGTCCGTCATGTCGTTGGACCGGTCGCTGCTCCGGTCTCCGCTCTCGGCGTCGTCGCCGGTGCTCGTGGCCATTGGCTACGCAGCCACTTCCCGGGACGTCGTCACCAACCGCTCGAGCACCTCGCCGGCCCGGCCGCCGTCCAGGGAGCGCTCGGCGACCCCGAGACCCTCGACCAGGTCGGCGACCAACCCCGCCGCCATCAGGCCTGCGGCCGCGTTGAGCAGCACCACGTCGCGACGCGGCCCCTTCTCGCCATCGAGCATCCGCCGCGTGAGGTCGGCATTGGTGGCCGCGTCGCCGCCGCGCAGGTCCTCGGGCGAGGCAAGCGACAGCCCATGCTCACGGGGCTCCACCACCGCGGTGCGGACCTCCCCGTCCACTACCTCGAGGACCGTGGACGTCGTGGTGGTCGTCAGCTCGTCGAGGCCGTCGTGGCCGTAGACCACCATGGCCCGTGTGGCCCCGTTCGCCTGCAGGACGCCGAGCATGGTGTGAGCCATGGCCGGGTCGCTCACTCCCACCACCTGGCGACGGGGGCGGGCCGGGTTGGCGAGGGGGCCGAGGAAGTTGAAGACCGTGGCCACGCCCAGCTCGCGCCGGGTGGGCCCGGCGTGGCGCAGGGCGGGATGGAAGCGGGGGGCGAAGCAGAAGCCCATCCCAGCCTCCTCGATGCAGTGCACGACCGCCTCGGGGCCGAGGTCGATGACCACACCGAGTGCCTCCAGCACATCGGCCGAGCCGGCCGACGACGACATGGCCCGGTTGCCGTGCTTGCAGACGGGCGCACCTCCGCCCGCCACAACCAGCGCGGCCATGGTGGACACGTTGACCGACCGGCTGCGGTCGCCACCGGTGCCGCACGTGTCGACGATGTCGAGCGCGTCCGGCACCGGAACCGTCTCCGCGTGGGCGAGCATGGTGCGGACCAGGCCTGTCATCTCCTCCACCGTCTCGCCCTTCATGTGCAGGGCGGTGGCGAAGGCGGCGATCTGTGCCGAGGTGGCGGCGCCGGACAGGATCTCCGAGAGGGCGGCCGCCGCCTCAGCCGACGCCAGGTCCTCCCCACGGATCAGGCGGCTCAGGATCGCGGGCCACCCTCCGAGCTCAGAAAGAGACGACGCCGGGTCGAGGGCCACGACGAGAACCTAGACCTCGCCGAGCAAGCTCCCCTTGCGAGGCGTTACGCGGACTTGCGGCGCTGGCGGATGATGCGCCGGCGCTCACGCTCGGTGGCGCCTCCCCAGATCCCGTCACGCTCCCGGTTGGCGAGGGCGTACTCGAGGCAGGCCTGACGAACAGTGCACTGGTCGCAGATGGCCTTGGCCGGCTCCGCGTCCTCGTCCGCCACCGGATAGAAGATGTCCGGGTCGACGCCGCGGCATGCTGCACGCTGGCGCCACGACAGGCTCATGGGTAGATCACGTCCTTAGTGCGAAGAGTTGACTGGAATTAATAGGCAACGCCGAAGGCTCACAACACATTCCCGAGCACGTTCCGTTCCACCCTTCCTCGGGTGAACGGGGTGTGCCCGGGGGGCGCACCGCTCAAACCTTAGGATGATCCGAAGTATGACCACAACGCGGGAGAATCGACCACGGCCCGCGCGCTCTGGCCGCCAGCCCATCCTGATGGGGGCAGCGTTGGGTGTGGCCGTGCCGGGCGTGACGCTGCGCCTGCTCGACGTTCATCTTGGCGATCCCCTCCTTGCCCTCATCTTCGGGACGGCCATCGTCGGCGCCGCCTTTCTCCTGTCCTGGGCCGCCGAGGCGGCCCAGGTCGACGTCTCCGCCGGCCTCGCCATCGGCGTGCTGGCACTCATCGCCGTGCTGCCCGAGTACGCCGTGGACCTGGTGTTCGCCGTGAAGGGTGGCAACTCCTTCGAGGAGTTCGGGCGCCGATGCCCCTCCCCAGGAGGCGGCGAGTCTCCCTGCTCGCTGGCCCTGGCCAACATGACCGGCGCCAACCGCCTGCTCATCGGCATCGGCTGGACCATGGTGATCTTCATCGCCTGGTGGCGGTGGCGCCAGCGTGGCGAACCCGAGCGGGGCCGGGAGGTCACGCTGTCGAGGACCCACAGCGTCGAGCTGGCCTTCCTGCTGGTGGCCACCGTGTACTCCCTGAGCCTCCCGCTCCGGAACTCGATCAGCCTGGTGGACGCCGGCTTCCTGGTGAGCATCTTCCTCTTGTACACGTACCGCATCTCCAAGGCTCCCGCCGAGGAACCCCACCTGGTGGGCCCGGCCCGCTGGATAGGCGAGCTGCCCCGGAACCTCCGACGACCCGGTGTCGTTGGGCTGTTCCTCGCCGCCGCGGCCGTGATCCTCGTGTGCGCCGAGCCCTTCGCCGAGGCGCTGGTGGGCACCGGCAAGTCGTTCGGGATCGACGAGTTCCTCCTGGTGCAGTGGCTGGCGCCACTCGCCTCGGAGGCCCCCGAGCTGCTCGTTGCCGCCCTCTACGCCTGGCGGCTCAACACCAGCTCCGGGCTGGGGACGCTGGTGTCGTCCAAGGTCAACCAGTGGACCTTGCTGGTCGGTACCCTTCCCATCGCCTTCGCCATCGCCGCCGGCACCACGCACGGGCTGCCCATCGACGCCCACCAGCGCGAGGAGCTGTTCCTCACCGCGGCCCAGTCGGCCTTCGCGGTGGCCATACTGGCCAACCTGTCGATGTCGGTTCGCGAGGCGGGAGTGGTGCTCGGCCTGTTCCTGTTCCAGTTCGTCGCCGGCGCCGTGGGCCCCGAGTCCATCCACAGCCCGGCGCGGATCATCACCGGTGTCATCTACATGGTGGCCGCCCTCGGCGTGATCGTGTGGAACCGCCGCCACGTGGGGCCCCTGCTCAAGGACGGGCTGAGAACCCCCTACGCCCGGCTTCAGGAGGTGGCCGACGACTAGAGGAAGTGACCGGGGAGGGGATCAGGCGGTGACGAGGCGGGCTGTGGCCCGGCGACCGGGGAGCTTGACCACCTCCACGGCATGGGGCAGCTCGGCCTGGATGGCGTCGTCGTGGGTGACCACCAGCACCTGGCGGAAACGGGACTTGAGGCGCTCGAGTGCGCCCAGCATGCGCGCCTTGCGGTCGTCGTCGAGGGGTCCGAACACCTCGTCGAGCACCAGGAGACCGACCGCCCCCCCCGAGAGCAGCCGTACGTGCTCGCTGATGGCCACCCGGAGGGCCAGGTTGGCCAGGTCGGTCTCCGAGCCCGAGAACCGCTCCATGTCGTAGAGGCGGCCGCGGTCGCGGATCTGGATCTCGTAGGTCTCGGGGTCGACCTCCAACCGGTCGTACTCGTGGTCGGTGAGCTCTGCGAACAGCTCGGCCGCCTGCCCGGAGAGGCGAGGCCCCACGGTGGCCACGACCATGTTGCGGAAGGCGCCGAGGAGATCGGCCAGGCGACCGAGGTGGCGGGCAGCCTCGCCGCTGGCTTCCAGGCTGGCATGCTGGACCCGGCCTCGCTCCAGGGCCTGGGCGGCGGCGGCGGCCCGCTCCCGGGCCCGGGCCGCCTCCAGCTG
>JALZJC010000168.1 GCA_030859945.1 Actinomycetota bacterium
CGCCTCCACCGGCCCCAGCGCCAGGACCGCAGCCACCAATAGGCCCACAAGCCGAGCGCCGCGCCGTGTCGGTGACTTCGGCCCCGCCCTACGACCGTCGGGTCTCGGTCCGGCGATCACCCCACCATCGTTCCATGTCCTTGCCCGGGTCGGTGAGCTTGCCTGGATCCCGGTCCTACCACCGAACCAGATCGCCGGCGTCAACGCCCTGCGGCGGGGCTGACGCCTTCGCCAACCATCCGGACGGCGGGTCGGCCAAGTCCTCCCAGCGCGGCACGTAGTGCTTGAGGAAGACCTGGCCCACCAGTTCTCCTCGGCTGCGAACTCCCGTCTTGTCGAAGATCGACTTCAGGTGGTCCTGGATGGTGTACGGCGAGACCGCGAGAGCCCTGGCCATCTGCTTGGTCGACTGACCCCGGATGCAAAGCTTCGCCACCCGGCACTCTCGTTCGGAGAGCCCGTACGCCAGGGCCACGAGCGGGGCCACCTCGCTGGGCGCGGCCGGTTGGATGATGACTGCGGTGCGCCCATCGGCGGGGCCCGAGAGCCGAGTGCCGTACAGGAGCAGCCAGGACCCGGACCGGGTCTGCGCCCGGCACCGGGCTGTCAGCTCGAGCGGGTCCTGGCCGGCACGCAGGGCACGAGCCCGAGCGGCCACTACCTGGACCGTTTTGGAGTCGGACGCTGTTGAAGGTGCGGGAACCTCGATCAGCTGTTCGATCCAGCGCTCGGCGGCGGGCGAGATGGACTCGGCATCGCCCTGATCGTCGAACACGACCACTCCCGGACCATCCTGCGCCGGGCCGCCGGTCGTGCCCGACGTCGTCACCAGCGCCCGCCGGAAACCCTCGGCGATCGGCCCCGACAGCGAAGCCAGGAAGCGCACGTCGTCGACGGTGAACCATGGTTCGTCCTCGTCGCGGAGAAGGCCCGCCGCCCCCCAGTACGTGCCGCCGAGAACGAACGAGCCGCGTAGCTCATCGCCGATCCCGAAAGCCTCGTGCGAGCGGTGGCGGACGCTGCGGGAGAGGTCGCCATGGGTGGCGAGGCTGGTGGCGCCGGCCCGGCGGCCGCTGCGAGCGAGGAACCACCACTTGTTCACGTCCTCGACGACGTACTCGTGCTCGGCCAACCACGATCCCGAACAGCCCACGTCCTGGTTGAGGCTGCCCGTGAACAGAACCGTGCCGGGGTCGACCGTATGCCAGCAGCTGCGGTCGAACGGGATCACTCGGCGAAGCGTCTCGCTGACCTGAGTCGAGAAGGTGACCCAGTCGTGCCCACCACGAGCCAGCCGCACGACCTCGGCCCGAGCGCGACCCAGCGGGTCCCGGTCCACCCCCGGATCGTACGCCCGGCCGGTTGGGGTGACCACCCCAGGATTCTGGGATGCCGGCAGACGAGATCCCCGCTCATCTGGGATTGGCCCTGGGGCCGCGGCAGGGCACTCTGGGGTTAGGTGGGTCATCGGGTCGTCCCAGCGAGCCGAGCGGTCTCTGAAGGACGAGAAGAGCGAAGGAGATGGTCATGGCGACACAGTCATCCGAAGGTACGGCACACGAGGGGGCCGAGCGATCGGCCTCCGTGACCCCCGAGCCGATCTTGCGCCTGGCGTCAGGCTTCATGGCGGCCAAGCACCTGTTCGCCGCCAACGAGCTTGGGCTCTTCGAAGCCCTGGCCGATTCTCCGACCACCGTCGAGGGCCTGGCCGCTCGCACGGGGCTGACCCGCCGGGCAGCCCGCATCAGCGCCGACGCCATGGTCGCCCTGGGCTTGCTCGAGCGCGAGGACGGCACCTACCGCAACGGTGAGGTTGCGGCCACCTTCCTGGCCGGCCGTACCCCTGCGGACCTGCGCCCCGGTCTGCGCCTCTGGGACAAGATCAGCTATCCCGCCTGGTGCGACCTGGCCGAGGCCCTCGCCAGCGGCCCGCCCCGGGAGGTCTTCGACCTCGACGACGAGCTCCAGGAGGTCGTCTCGGCCGGGATCGAGGCCATCCTGGCCGGTCCCGCAGCGGCGCTGGGGAATGCGTTCGACTTCTCCCCCCACAGGCGCCTGCTCGATATCGGCGGCGGCACCGGCTCGTGGACCATAGCGGTGGCACAGAAGTACCCGCACCTGGAGGCGACCGTCTTCGAGCTTCCCGTCGCGGCCCAGATAGCCCGCGAGCGCCTGGCGGGAGCAGGGCTTGCGGGCCGGGTGACCGTGGTGGACGGCGACGCCATGGCCGAAGCGCTCCCCTCGGGCCACGACGTCGTCCTGGTGGCCAACCTCGTCCACTACTGGTCGCCCGAGTCCAACCTGGCGCTGCTCCAGCGCGTGCGCACCGCCACCGAAGCCGGCTCGCTTCTCCTCCTCGCCGACTTCTGGACCGATCCCACTCACACACAGCCGATGCAGGCTGCCCTCATGGCCGGCGAGTTCGCCGTGCACTTGCGCGAAGGGGATGTCTACAGCGTCGAGGAGGTACGCGACTGGCTGGCGCCATCCGGTTGGCGATTCGTGGAACACGTGCCTCTCACCGGTCCCCAGAGCCTGATCGTGGCCGAAGCCACCTGAGACACTCCGGGCTCTTTTGCCTCCCTTGCTGGTACTCTCCGCCACGAAGGCGTCATGGTCTACCGGATCCTTGCTGACTCCATCGTGCTCCTGCACCTCGCCTTCATCCTGTTCGTCGGGGCCGGCGCTCTGATGGCATGGCGGTGGCCCCGCTTGGCCTGGGCGCACCTACCGGCCCTGGCGTGGGGCGTCGGAAGCCTGACCATCGGCTTCCCCTGCCCTCTGACAGCACTCGAGCAGACCATGCGGCGCCGGGGGGGCGCCACGGAGTACGAGGGCGGCTTCATCGACAACTACGTCGAGGACGTCATCTACCCGCAGGAGCACAGCTCTGTCCTTCGCACCCTGGCAGCGGTGATGATCGTCGCTGGGTACGTCGGAATCAGCCGCCGGTTCACACGCTCCGCGCAGCTCGCTGGGCGGTCTTGAATACGGGCGTCCTCGATGATCCCAACGGCATCAGTTCGATGGCCCGCATGACTGCCTGTCCGTGACCGTCACCGACACCGAGCTGTGGTCCGAGGAGCCGAGCCACCTCGCGGGCCACGCCCGGATCCGGGCCCGCATCGCCGGGCTGCACTGCTCGCTGTGCACGGGGACGATCGAGAAGGCGCTCGGCCGCCGTCAGGGCGTGGACAAGGTCGCCGTCAGCCTTACCCACGAGCAGGCGTTGGTCGACTACGCCCCCGACCTGGTACGCCCAGAGGACATCCTCACCACGCTTCGAGACATCGGCTACGACCTCCACGACCCCCGCAAGGTGCGCCCGTTCGAGGAGGAGGAGGCCGATCTCGTCCGGGAGGGCAAGCGCCTGCTGGTGGCGGTGGCGGCCAGCCTCACCGCCATCGCCCTGATGGCCAACGTCACCGGCGTGTGGTCGGTCCTGGTGCCGCTGTCCGTGGCGGCGCTCATGGTGCCGGTGGGCTGCGCCATCCTGCGGCCCGCCGGTCGACCAGCCGCATTGGGCGGCGCGCTGGCGCTGGTCGCCCCAGCTG
>JALZJC010000004.1 GCA_030859945.1 Actinomycetota bacterium
GTGTTCTCCTACACCCAGACCGACGTGCTGGCCCGCTTCTGGCGCATGCGGGGCAAGGAGGTCTTCTACCCCATGGGGTGGGACGACAACGGCCTGCCCACCGAGCGCCGGGTGCAGAACTACTTCGGCGTGCGCTGTGACCCGTCCCTGCCCTACGAAGCCGACGCCGAGCTGCCCCGAGCGACGGGCCGGGGCAAGGAGCAGGTCCCCATCTCCCGCCAGGGTTTCATCGAGCTGTGCCACAAGCTCACCGCCGAGGACGAGCAGGCCTTCGAGCACCTGTTCAAGGCCCTCGGGCTCTCGGTCGACTGGACCATCACCTACACCACCATCGACGACCGCTCGCGCCGGGCCGCACAACGGGCCTTCCTCCGCAACCTGGCGCGCGGCGAGGCCTACCAGGCCGAGGCGCCCACCCTCTGGGACGTCGACTTCGGCACCGCCGTGGCCCAGGCCGAGCTGGAGGACCGGGAGCGGCCGGGCGCCTACCACCGGGTCCGCTTCCACGCCGTGGGGAGCGGCGATGGTCCCGGCCGTGAGTCCGCCCACGGCGACATCGAGATCGAGACAACCCGCCCCGAGCTGATCCCGGCATGCGTGGCGCTCGTGGCCCATCCCGACGACGAGCGGTTCAAGCCACGTTTCGGCCAGACGGTGCGCTCGCCACTGTTCGGCGTGGAGGTTCCCGTGCTGGCTCACGAGCTCGCCGATCCGGAGAAGGGCTCGGGCATAGCCATGATCTGCACCTTCGGCGACGTCACCGACGTGACCTGGTGGCGAGAGCTGGACCTGCCCGTGCGCAGCGTGGTCGGCCGTGACGGCCGGGTGGTGACCTCCCCCCCGGCCGGCGTGCCGTCCGACGGGCACTGGTCGGAGCTGGCCGGCAAGACCGTGAAGCAGGCCCAGGCCCGCATCGTGGAGCTGCTCGCGGAGTCTGGGGACCTGGTGGGAGAGCCCCGGCCCATCACCCATCCGGTGAAGTTCTTCGAGAAGGGAGATCGTCCTCTCGAGATCGTCACCAGCCGCCAGTGGTACATCACCAACGGCGGCCGTGACCCGGCCCTGCGCAAGGAGCTGCTCGAGCGAGGCGAGGAGCTGCGGTGGCACCCGCCGTTCATGCGGTCTCGGTACGAGAACTGGGTGGAGGGCCTCTCCGGCGACTGGCTCATCAGCCGCCAGCGCTTCTTCGGAATCCCCTTTCCGCTGTGGTACGGCATCGACGCCGCCGGCCAGGTGGACCACGACCATCCACTTCTGCCCGACGAGGACCAGCTCCCCGTCGACCCCGCCGGCGAGGTGCCCGACGGCTACACCGAGGAGCAGCGGGACCGCCCCGGCGGGTTCACCGCCGACCCCGACGTCATGGACACGTGGGCCACTTCCTCCCTGACTCCACAGATCGCGGGCTGCTGGGAGGACGACCCCGACCTGTTCGGGCGCGTCTTCCCCTTCGACCTACGACCCCAGGCCCACGAGATCATCCGCACCTGGCTCTTCTCCACCACGGTGCGGGCCCACCTCGAGCACGGCTCCCTCCCCTGGACCGACGCCGTCATCTCCGGGTGGGTGCTCGACCCCGACCGCAAGAAGATGTCGAAGTCAAAGGGCAACGTGGTCACGCCCATCGACCAGCTGCACCAGTACGGCTCCGATGCCGTGCGTCACTGGGCCGCCAGCGGCCGTCCGGGCAGCGACACCGCCTTCGACGAGGGCCAGATCAAGGTGGGCCGCAAGCTGGCCACCAAGGTCCTCAACGCCTCGCGGTTCGTCCTGTCCCAGACCCGGGCCGACGCTGAGGGCGAGCTGTCGGCGCCCCTGGACCGTTCCCTGGTCAGCCGGCTGGCCGACGTGGTGGACGAGGCCACCACCGCCTTCGAGGCCTACGACTACGCCCGGGCCCTCGAGCGCACCGAGACCTTCTTCTGGTCCTTCTGCGACGACTACCTGGAGCTGGTGAAGAACCGCGCCTACGGCGGCGGCCCGGCTGGCGCCTCCGCCAACCGGTCGCTGACCATGACCCTGTCCACGCTGCTTCGCCTGTTCGCGCCCTTTCTCGTCTACGTCACCGAGGAAGCGTGGTCGTGGTGGCAGGAGGGGTCCGTGCACCGCCAGGCCTGGCCCCAGGCCGACGAGCTCCGGGCCGCAACCGCCGATGCCGACCATCTCGTCCTCGAGGTGGTGTCGGAGGTGTTGGGTCAGGTGCGCCGTGCCAAGAGCGAGGCCAAGCTGTCCCAGCGGGCGCCCGTTGACCGCATCGTGGTGCGGGACACGGCCGGTCGCCTGGCCGCGCTGAGAGCGGCGGAGAGCGACCTGCGAGACGCGGGCTCGGTCCTCGAGCTGACCTACCGGGAGGCAGAGGAGCCCTCCGTGAAGGTGACGCTGGCCGAGGGCTGAGGCCACGGCGGGGTCGCCCCCGGACCGGCGCCGCCTCGTGTGGTCCACGCCGCTTGAACCTGACCGTCGCCACTGTTAAGAATAGTTCCCATTACTGTGCCACGGGAACGCTGATGCCGAGTCTCGCCCGCCTCCTGGCGGTGTCCCTCTGCCTGCTCGCCGCTTCGTGTGGCGGTGAGCAGGCCGACGAAGGCGGCGGCGCCAGGTTGAAGGTGGTGGCCAGCTTCTATCCCGTGGCCGAAGCCGCCGGGCGCATCGGGGGCGAGCGGGCGGAGGTCGTCAACCTCACGCCGGCCGGGACCGAACCACACGATCTCGAGCTCACCCCCCGCCAGGTGGACCAGCTCGAGGATGCCGACCTGGTCCTCTACCTGGGGCGGGGGTTCCAGCCCGCGGTGGAGGAGGTGGCCGAGAGGCGGGGCGGCGCCGGGCTCGACGTCCTCGAGGGCCTCCCGCTGGAGAAGGGCGCCGGCCAGAACGGTCTGGACCCCCACTTCTGGCTGGACCCCGTTCTCATGCAACAGGCCGTCGACCGCATCCAGAGCGGCTTGAGCAACATCAGCCCGGCCAACCGGGCCGAGTTCGAGCGAAACGCCGCCGCCTACCGCTCCGAGCTGCAGGCGCTCCACGGCGAGTACGAGCGGGCCTTGTCGAGCTGCCGGCGAAGGGAGCTCGTGACCTCGCACGCCGCCTTTCACTACCTGAGCGACCGTTACCGGTTGACCCAGGAACCCATCGCCGGCCTGTCGCCCGAGGCCGAGCCCAACCCGGAGCGCCTGTCGCAGCTCATCGACCTCGTTCGCCGACGCAACGTCACCACCGTCTTCTACGAGACGCTGGTGTCGCCCCGGGTGGCGCAGACGCTGGCTCGCAACACAGGGACCAAGGCGGCGGTGCTCAACCCCATCGAGGGACTTACGGACGAGGAGGTGAGACGGGGTGCGACCTACGCCAGTGTCATGCGCGAGAACCTGACGGTGCTCAAGGACGCCCTCGGGTGCGGCTGACGCCGGCCCGGCCAGCACATCGGTCGCATGGGTCGCGGATGGTCATCGCCGCAGTAAGAGGTTCAGGACAACGGTGGCGATCAACGACAGCAGCAGGCAGGTGGCCAGCGGGATGTAGACCCGCATGCCGCCGCGGCCGAAGCCGAGGTCGCCGGGAAGCCGCCCCAGCCCAGCACGACCGGCGACGATGAGCACACCGCCCAGCACGGCCAGCACGGCGGCCAGACCCACCAGCAGCCGCCCGATGTCTCCAAGTGACATGTGGTACCTCCTACGACCGTTCTCAACTTCTCCGCATCCCGAACATTTTCCCGGATTCGTCGGTCCCTTGGGATCAGGCGACAGCACGGCCGCGTCGGTGACCGTGGGCCAACCGGCGGAGGACCCCGGCTGAAGCCAGCAAATCGGGAATAAGCTTGGGTCCACCGTTGTAAGAAAGGATTGCTGAACGACAAGCTTATATCCCTAAATGGGGGAAGGAGGTGATTTGGATGCTGATGCGTTTCGAACCCTTCCGTGAGCTCGACCGCCTCACCCAGCACCTCGGCACGGCGGCCCGGCCCGCGGTGATGCCCATGGACGCCTACCGCCACGGCGACCAGTTCGTCGTCCACCTGGACCTGCCCGGCGTCGATCCGGCCAGCATCGACCTCACCGTCGAGAAGAACGTGCTCACCGTCTCCGCCGAGCGCAGCTGGCAGCCGGAGGAGGGCCAGGACGTCGTGGTGTCCGAGCGCCCTCAGGGCCGGTTCAGCCGCCAGCTGTTCCTGGGCGAGAGCCTCGATGCCGAGCGCATCGAGGCCGGCTACGAGCAGGGCGTGCTGACAGTCACCGTGCCCGTGGCCGAGCAGGCCAGGCCCCGCAAGGTGGAGATCACCACCGGCGGAGGGGCCAAGGCCATCGAGGCGGAGTCGAAGGGCTGACCTGAGCCGCGAGCTCCAGCGACGGGGCGGCGACCGAGCGCCGCCCCGTCATGGCGCTTCCGTGGACTGATGGGGCGGGCTGTCGACCGCGAGGCGGCCCAGCGTCAGGGGCGGCAGGTACTCGGCCACGAACTCCCTCACCCACCAGGCCCCGGTGCTCGCACGCTCCTGCCGGGTGGCGTAGCGGTAGAGGTAGAGGCGGGCTCGCACGGACGCGGGCGGTCCTCCGGGAAACGGGTTGCTGGCCAGGAGGCGCAGTGTGGGCGCGTCGTTCTCCAGGAGCTTCACCAGGAAGGGCAGGAACCAGCCCCGGGCGTAGCGGGGGGAGAGTGGGACGAACCACATGAGCCAGTCGAGGCGCAGGTGGTAGGGGGCCACCTGGCGTGGCCGGCGGCGGACGGGCCCGGGCTTGGCCTTGAACTCGTACTCCTTCCACGCGGTCTCGGGTCCCGGTGTCGCCTCGTCGGTGCCCTCGATCGCCACCTCGTAGCGCTTCCTGGTGACGTTGCCGAACAAGCCGTAGGTGTTGGCCAGGCGCAGAGGGTTGAAGCTGTGGTTCATGACCTGCTTGGACGAGGCCATGTTGCGGACGGGCCAGTAGCTCAACACCACCATGGCCACCGCCATGGCCATCACGGCCACCTGGAACCACGCCGGAGGGGCCTGTAGCGCCGGCGCCTGGAGGGGCAGGAGGTGGGCGAGGAGGCCATCGTCGAGGCTGGGCACGGCCAGGGCGATGGTGAGGAAGTTGAGCCAGGAGTAGTTGCCGCTCAGGATCAGCCACACCTGGGTGACCACTATGAGGCCGCCGGCGATGCCGGCAACGGGTTGGGGCAACAGCAGTCCCAGGGGCAGGATCAGCTGGGCGACGTGGCTGGCTGCCACCTCGATCTTGTGCAGACGATCGGGCAGGTGGTGAAAGTGCCAGCTGAAGGGGTTGGGCAGAGGTTGGGTCTCGTGGTGGTAGTGCAGGGCCGTGAGGTTCCGCCAGGCCCGGTCGTGGCGCAGCTTGATGAGCCCCGCACCCACCTCGAGGCGGACGAGCAGCCAGCGGATCAGGAGGATGACCGCCAACGGCGGCGCCGTTCGGGCGTTGCCCAGGAAGATGGCCAGGAAGCCCGCCTCGAGGAGGAGCGTCTCCCAGATGAAGCCGTAGAACGACTGCCCCACGTTGACGAAGGAGAGGTACAGGGCCCAGAGGACGAACCACACCAGCATGGACGCCCAGAGGGGACCCTGCTCGACCAGGCCCAGGACCGCGGCCGAAGCGAGGACCACTCCGGTCCAGGCCACGACCATGGCGAAGCCATCGGAGTAGTGCAGGTGGAAGATGCTCGGCGTCCGCTTGAACGGCACCATCCGGAGGAACCGGGGCACGGGAAGCAGGCCGTTGGCGCCGAGGAGGGGGCGGAACTGGTTCAGCGTGGAGACGAAGGCGATCAGGTAGATGGCACCCAGCAGGCGCTGGAAGACCAGGCGGCTCAGCCAGTAATCGGGGGCGGAGAGCCACTCCATCCTGCCGTCTTTCAACGATCGAGGCGGTGCGACTCTTCCGGATCAGATCCGAGCCGGCTCGTCGCCCAGCAGGTAGCGGGGTCCGCTCCCCCGCTCGGCCGCCTCGTCCCCGGGGTTGAGGAGACCACACGTCTTGAGGGAGAGGCACCCGCAGCCGATGCACGAGGTCAGGCGGTCGCGGAGACGTTCGAGGAGAGCGATCTGTTCATCCAGCCGGGACCGCCAAGCGCCGGACAGTTTCTCCCAGTCCGCCTTGGTCGGGGTCCTGCCGTCCGGCAGGGACGCCATGGCCGCCCTGATCTCGCCGAGGGTGAGGCCGACCCGCTGGGCGGTGCGGATGAAGGCCACCCGGCGAAGCACCTCCCGCGGGTACCGGCGCTGCCCGCCGCTGGACCGCTCGGAGGACAGCAGCCCCTCGCGCTCGTAGTAGCGGAGCGTGGACGTCGCCACCCCGGTGCGGGCGGCCACGGCTCCTATGGTCAACCATTCTTCGGCCATGAATCCAGCCTAGTGGCTTGACTTGAAGTTAACTTCATGTCTTACCATCCGGGACATGACGCCTGGACAAGCCGGAGAACAGCGGTCGGATCACCAAGGACGGGACGTGATGGTGCGCATCGTGGGCCTGGGAGGCTCGCTTCGGACCCCGTCCTCGAGCCTGAGTGCCCTAGAGGTGGCCCTCGAACATGCCTCCCGTGCGGGGGCCAGTGTCGATCTGCTCGACGTTCGGGCCCTGCGGCTCCCGCTCTATGGCAGTGACGGTGAGTCGGTGCCGCCCGGCGCGGCCCGCCTGGCCGAGCTGGCCGGCGAAGCCCACGGGATGATCTGGAGCACCCCGCTCTACCACGGGACGGTGAGCGCGGCGTTCAAGAACGCTCTCGACTGGCTCCAGCTCCTGGCCCAGCGAGAGCCACCCTTCCTCAGCGACAAGCCGATCGGCCTCATCGCCACGGCCGCAGGAGCCCAGCCGCTGCAGGCCATCAACACCATGGAGTTCGTGGTCCGGGCCTTGCGGGGGTGGACAGTGCCCCTGGTGGTCCCCATCGCCCGGGCCCACCACGCCTTCGACTCGGATGGCAGAGCCCGTGACCCCTCCGTGGCCGATCAGCTCAGCCGCCTGGCCCACGAGGTCGTCACGTCCGCGGAGCGCTTCGCCACGGTCCCTGCCAACACCCACCGCTGACGAGAGAGGAGAGGAGAATGAGCGCCTTCACCGAGAATGAGCTGAGCTACCTGCTGGGCGAGCGCCGTCTGGCTCGCCTGGCCACCGTAGGAAGAGACGGAACGCCCCACGTCACCCCCGTGGGATGGAGCTACAACGCCGATGACGACACCATGGAGGTGGGCGGGATCAGCCTCGAGCGGACCAAGAAGTACCGCGACGTGCGACAGACCTCCCGCGCCTCCTTGGTGGTCGATGACGTCCTCCCGCCCTGGCAACCGAGAGGTGTCGAGGTGCGCGGGCGGGCCGAGGCCGTCGACCAGCCCACGGCGCTCATACGCATACACCCCGAACGGGTGGTCTCCTGGGGCATCGAGGGCGGCTGAAACGCCCCTCCCTGATCACGTCTCCTACCAGGCCGGAGGTCGACGGATGCCAGGATTTCCCCATGCTCGGCGGGCGCCGATGTGCTGCACGAACCCCGGGTCTGGCCGGAGTACCACCCCGACTACTACGGAGCGTTCGTCCGTGATCCCGACGGCAACAACGTGGAGGCCGTCTGCCACTGACGGCCTTCAGCGGAGCTCCTCGGGTGTCACGACCACCTCTCGTAAGGCGCCGGCGCGCACCACTCCCAGGGTGACCGGCGTGGCGATGCGCCCGGCGTTCATGAGCGCCTGCAGGTCGCCCACGTCCTCCACGCCGGTGCCGTCCACTTCCACGACGATGTCCTCCGGGCGCAGGCCGGCGACGGCCGCGGGGCTTCCACCGACCACGGAGACCACCTCCAGACCTCGCTCCCTTCCCGTCAGCTCCAGGGCTCGGGGGGGCAGTGGCCGGGTGCCGCCGGTGATGCCGAGATAGGCCCGTCGTACCCGGCCCTCGCTCATGAGAGAGGCCACGATGGCCCGGCTGGCGGCGTTCACGGGCACGGCTAGGCCCAGCCCCTGGCCCAGGCCCGGCCCCACGACCGCGGTGTTGATCCCCACCACCACACCCGATCCGGTTGCCAGGGCGCCGCCGGAGTTTCCCGGGTGGAGGGAGGCGTCGGTCTGGATGACGTTCTCCACCAGCCGGCCGTGAGCGCCCGAGCGCGTGGGCATGGACCGACCGAGGGCGCTCACCACGCCGGCGCTGACGGAACCGCCGAACCCGAGGGGATTGCCCACGGCCACCACGAGCTGTCCCACCCGCAGTTCGTCGGCGTCGCCCAGATTGGCCGCGGTCAGGTTGTCGCCCGCGGCGCGGATCACAGCCAGGTCCGACAGCGGGTCGCTTCCCACCACGTCGAACACCAGCTCCCGCCCATCGGCCAGCGCGGCCGTGCCCCCCGCTGAGCGCTCCACCACGTGGGCCGAGGTGAGCAGGAAACCGTCGGCGGTCACGACCACGGCGGAGCCGGAGCCGTGCGGCACCCGGCCTCCCGGCACCCGCCGCATGACGCGGAGGCTGGCCACCGAGGGCAGCAGGCGCTCGGCCACCGACACCACTACCTGCGAGTAGGCGTCGAGAGCCTCCGGACCTGGGTCGTCATACCCTGTGGCCCCGGCCGCTCCCGCTGGTCCAGCCGTGGCCAGGCCGGCGGCGGTCATGGCGAACCCTCGGCCCGGGTGGTGGCGGCGAAGCCCACGCTCACGTCCAGCTCGTCGGCCCCGCGCACGACCCGTAGCCCGAGCGAGCCGTCGTCCTCCACGGCGTCGAGCGCCTGGTAGAGGTCGTCCAGGTTGGTGACTTCGCGCCCGCCGGCGGCCACGATGAGGTCACCGGAACGGATCCCCGCCAGACCGGCAGGGCTGTCGTCCTGGACGTGGCGCACTAGCAGGCCCTCCCGCTCGGCCAGTCCCACGGCCCGGCGCATGTGGCGGGCCGCCTGGGGCGGGGCCAGAGCCACGCCGAGCCAACGGCGGGCGGGCGACTCGCCCCGGGCCAGGGCGTCGACGCGGGCCTTGAGGTCGGGATCGGCCGGCAGAGCCTGGTAGAAGCCCTCGCCCAACCGGTTGGTGTTGATCCCGACGAGACGCCCCGCCCCGTTCACCACGGGACCGCCCGACGAGCCTCGCGGCAACGGGGCCGTGTGCTCCACGCTGCCGGTGATACGCCGGCCGCGAGGCCCGCGGAAGGACTGGCCCACCGACGCCACCAGGCCGAGCGAGACCCGCGCCGCCCCGGTGGCGCCTCGGGTCACGGCGAACACCGCCGCTCCCTGACCAACCGTCCCCTCGGCCCACTCGAGGGGTGCCACCCCGGCCGTGTCCACGGCCAGCACGGCCACGTCGCCGTCCACGTCCACGCCCGCGACCCGGGCCACCTCCGAGCGCCCGTCGGCGAAACCCACCGTCACTTCCTGGCCCCGGAGGTTGTGGGCGTTGGTGACCACCACCCCCTCGCCCACCACCACGCCCGCGCCCCGCCCGGGGCCCCGGCCGATGCGGACCACCGCGGGCCCAACCTTCCCCGCCACCTCGGTGGCGGCCTGCTCGATCTCCTCCAGGACGGTCATGTCGGCGCTCCTACTACTGGCTTGCGATTTACAAGTGACTACTATAGTGACGTATGCCCGCAGGTCAACACAGCGCCCGACGCAGGGCCCAGCGCCGGGCCCAGAGCTGGGCCCGACCAGAACCCGAGCTCAGCGGCCAACATGGGGAGATGCCGGCGCCGGAGGCGGAGTCCCCCCTCGAGCGGGCCGTGGCCCGCGTCGGTGACCGCTGGGCCCTGCTGGTGGTCCACGCCCTGCTGGAGGGAGCCAGGCGCTTCGGCGAGCTGCAGGCGCTGGTCCCCGGCATCGCCCCCAACGTGTTGAGCCAGCGGCTCAAGAGCCTCGAGCGTGAGGGCGTGCTGCTGGCCCGCCCCTACTGTGCCCGGCCTCCCCGCTTCGCGTACGAGCTCACGGCGTCCGGGCAGGAGCTGGCCGGTGCCCTCCGGCTCCTGGCCCAGTGGGGGGCAGCGGAGGAAGGCGGCGGGGGTCTGCACCACGGCGCTTGCGGCACGGCCATGGAGGCCCGCTGGTGGTGCCCGACCTGCGAACGCACCGTTGACGACCAGGAAGGCGACCACCGGGAGGAGGACGGGTTGCGGTACCTGTAGTGGAGCCGGCCGCGCCCACTGGCCTCCCGGGAGCGCTCAGCCGTGGTCGTGGCCCTCGTGAAGGGCGGCGATCTCCTCACCTCCATCGTTCTCGGCCCACGCCCCGAGGTCCGCTCCTCGCAGGATCCCGACCAGCTTCCCTTCTGGGGTGGTGACCACCAACCAGGGAAACGACCCGTCCTCGAGCTGGCCGGCCAGCATCGCGGCCGGGACGTTGGGCCGTAGGGTGCTGGGGCCCTCCTGCATGACCTCGCTCACCGGCCGTTCGTCGCCGGGCCCCGCGCCGGCTTCAGGGCCGAGGTCCTCGCCCTGGACGAAGCCGAGGACCACCCTGCCGTCGTTGTCGTCGTTGTCGTGGTTGACCACGAGACACAGGTCATCGGGCCCCAGGCGGCCCCGAACCTCGCCGACGCGGTCGTCCATGACACAGGTGGGCACGTCGGCATCCACGAGGGCACCGACGCGGGTCAACCCCGCCGCCTCACCCTCGCCCGGCAGGCCGGCGGCGAACCAGTCCACCTTGCCGGCCACGTAGTCGTACACCTCACCGAAACCGAGCGTCTCCAGCCGCCACGCGGCCCGCGGGCTCAGGTCTCAGAGGGTGTCCTCGCAGTAGACGATCACGGGGCGGCTCCGGTCGAGCTCCTCGGGCGCCTTCCGGGCCAAGGCCTTGAGGAAGATGTTCACCGCGCCGGGAAGGTGCTCCTCCTCGTACTCCTTCCTGCCCAGCACCTCGACGAGCTGGGCACCGTTGTCGACGAGGCGGCGCACCTCCTCACGATCGATGAAGCCGGGCATTTGCTCCTCCTCCTGGTGGCGGCGGCGGGTTCCGACACCCCACGTCTAGCGCGCCGGGTGAGCCACTAGCTTGGCGGGCATGAGTCCGGACGTGGATGGGTCCGCCAAGGGCGCCAAGGGCGCCAAGGGCAAGGCCAAGGAGAAGCTGGGGTGGGCCGCCGGTGACCGCGAGGTCGAGGCCAAGGGCCGAGTGGAGCGCCAGGAAGCCGTCGCCCAGGCCGAGAAGATGGACGACGGCGCCGTGGAGTCGGTGGAGGAGGCGGAACAGGAGGTCCGCCGGTCCAACGAGGAGATCGACTAACCCGTCGGTCCGGACAGCTCGTCCAGCCGCCGCAGCAGGTCCCCGGCGCCGCACACCCGAGAGCCCAGGTCCTTCACCCGCCGCCGCAGCTCGCGGTCGGAGGTGACGACCAGGAAGTGGGAAGGGCTGGGGTCACCGGCCACCAGGTCCACGATGCGATCGTCGGCGGCGTCGCGTCCCCGCCGGCGGGCGGGGACCACGGCCACGCCGCCGTGAGAGCCCTCCGGAAGGTCGGGCGGCGCCGCGTCGAGCACCAGGATCACCTCCTCTCCCGTGGTCGCGGTCAGATGCTGGAGGCGACCGAGCAGCTCATGGATGGCCGCGTGGCGGTCCCGCCACCAGCCGGTGGGGCGCGACCCGATGACGTTCATGGCGTCCACGACGAGGCGAGGCACGGTGCGTTCTATAGTCGCGACCATGTCTACGACGCTCTCCGGCCTCACCGACGAGGACATCACCACCACTCTCCTCCGCCCCGACTCCACCATCCGGCTCCAGAACGAGGACGAGGGGGATACGGGCGACGACACCGGCGACGAGACCGACGCCACCGACCAGGGTGACCCCTCCGACGCCAGTGACGCCACCGACGAGGGCGACCCCAGCGACGAGGGTGACTCCACCGACCAGTAGCGGGACCGAGCAGTAGCTTCCTCCGATCGGGTGGGAACGGCCCTCGCCCGATGCGTCGGCGATGTCGAGCGCTTCCTCGGGGAGCACTGGTCCAGATCGCCCCTGCACCTCGCCGGCGCTGACACCGGGACCTTCACCGACCTCCTCTCCCTGGAGGACGTGGACCACCTCATCTCCACCTTCCCCCGCCGGCCGGCCTTTCGTCTGGTGCGCGACGGCAAACCGCTGGACCCGACCACCTACACCCGCACGGCCCGCCTGGGCGGGCGAGCCCTCTCCGACGTGGGCGACGCGGCCCGCATCTACGCGCAGCTCCACGACGGGGCCACGTTGGTCCTCCAGGGGCTCCACCGCTACTGGCCCGCCGTCATGGGCTTCTGCCGGGACCTCGAGGTCGAGCTCACCCACCCGGCCCAGGCCAACGCCTACATCACGCCCCCGGGCTCGCAGGGCCTGGCTGTGCATCACGACACCCACGACGTGTTCGTCCTCCAGCTGGCGGGTGGCAAGCAGTGGGATGTCCACGAGCCGGTGGTGGAGCTTCCCCTTCCCTTACAACGCTGGTCGTCCGACCTCGGGGACCCCGGGGAGCCGATCCTCTCGGTGGAGCTCCGAGCCGGCGACTGCCTCTACATCCCCCGTGGCTTCCCGCATGCCGCCGAGTCCCGCCGGGAGATGAGCGCCCACCTCACCGTGGGCGTGCTCACTCTCACCTGGAAGGACGTGATGAGCGACGTGGTGGCCCAGGTGGTCGACGACCTGGAGTTCCGTCGCTCGCTGCCGCCGGGCTTCGCCCACGACGAGGACGCCCTGGCGGCCGAGGTTGCCCACCAGGTCGACCGGCTCCGGGCGTCGCTGGACAAGGTGGACCCCGCGGTGGCGGCGAGGGAGGCCACCCGGCGGTTCTGGTCCCGGCGGTGGCCCATCCTCACCGGCCAGCTGGGCCAGCTCATGGCCCTGGACCGACTCGACGGCAGCTCGGCGGTGCGCAGGCGGGCGGGTTCCATCTGCCGGCTGAGCTCCGGCCCGGACGGGCTGTCGTGCCTCCTGGGCGACCGTGAGCTGACCATGCCCGCCGCCCTCGAGCCAGTCATGCGAAGGGTCGCCGAGGCGGGCCCCTTCAGGGTGGACGACCTGGCCGACGTGCTCGACGGGCCGAGCCGGTTGGTGCTCGTCCGCCGCCTGGTCCGTGAGGGCCTGCTCGAGATCGTCAGCCCCTGACGCTGGTCCCTCGCCCCCTCAGAGCCCGCCCCGTTCCCACGCCTCGGAAGCGCTCTGGGCGCCCTTCTGGCGACGAAGCTTGCGCTCGACGGCCTCCCGGCGGACCCGGGGCGACGTGAGATCCCTCGCCACGAAGGCTTTCCTGAGCCGCTCGAGGGCAGCCTCGTCGGGCTTGTACCTGGCGTTGAAGTAGTGCTCCTGGTAGATGAGGTTCTTGAAGACGCCGAGGTCGGAGAGCGCTTCGCTCATCTCCTCGATCATGGCGCCGTTGCCCACCAGGTAGAAGTGCTTGCCTCCCAGCGTCTCCAGAAGGGGAGGGACCGACTCGGTGACGCGTCCCCGCAGGCCCGTCCACCGCTCGGGTGGCTGCGAGAGGGAGATGTGATAGCTGAAGTCCTCGGACACCCGGACCAGCTCCTCCAGCTCGTCCAGCAGGCAGATGTCCTCGGCCAGGCGGAGGCCCCAGTACAAGCGGATCCTCCGGTGAAGGCCCTGGGCGCTCAGGTGGCCCACGAGGGAAAGGAAGGGCCCGACGCCGACGCCGGTGGCGATAAGGACCAGCTCCGTCTCCTCTTCCTCCTTCGGGATCATGGAGCGGCCCACCGGCCCCCGAAAGCCGATGACGTCGCCAACCTTCAGCCCGCCGAGGTAGTACGAGAGCGGTCCGTCGGGCACCAGGCGGACGAGCAGTTGGAAGGTCCTCTCGGTGTTCGGAGCGGAGATTATGCAATAGGGCGTCTTCCGCACCCCGAAGCCGGGGATGTCGGCCTGGATGCCCACGAAGTGGCCGGGCCTGAAGTCGAAAGGCTGCTGGTCGATGACCCGGAAGGAGATGCGCACCGTGCCCGTGGGCGTCAGCGTCTCGAAGGCGGTGACCTGGGCCCTTCGTCCGTAGCGGTCGACTCTGGTGAGCTTGCGCTCGGGTGCCCCTCGTGAGAGCGGGTAGCTTCCCTTGGGGGGGAGGACGGCGATGTCCGGCTCTGGAGGTTGCTGGCGCTCGGGAGGATCCTCAGGTGTCCGTGTTCTCGCAGTACCGCGATCCTTGGGTTCCACACGGTCCCCTCGTGTCCATCAACTCCGCTGGCCGATGCTACCGCCGGATCGTCTCCGGGTTGCCCCGAGAGGAGTTCGTACGCATGATTCGGAGTGTCGCCGTCCAGCTCCGGCCATAGCGTTGTCCCTGTGGCGGAACTGGACGAGGCTCGCTGGTCGGCGGTCGCCGGTCGCCACCGCACCGCGGATGGCCTGTTCGTGTACGCAGTGGGCACGACCGGCGTGTTCTGCCGCCCGTCGTGCCCGTCCCGCCGGCCGCTCCGGCGCAACGTCGAGTTCTTCACCACGCCTGCCGGAGCTCGCCGGGCGGGCTTCCGCCCGTGCCGGCGATGTCGCCCCGAGACGAGCGGGGACGAGGACCCGGCAGCAGCGCGCGTGGCACGAGCGTGCCGGCTCCTGGAAGAAGCGGACGCTCCCCCGGAGCTGGCGGCACTGGCTAGGTCGGTGGGGTGGAGCCCCTTCCACCTGCAGCGGGTGTTCCGCCGCTGCGTCGGTGTGTCGCCCCGCCAATACGCCGATGCCGTCCGGCTCCACCGTGTCAAACAGTCCTTGCGGGGTGGCTCCACCGTGACCGCGGCCGTCTACGACGCCGGTTACGGGTCGACGCGAGGGTTCTACGAGAAGGCTTCCCTGCGGCTCGGGATGACTCCGTCCACCTACCGGGCGGGGGCCGCGGGCGCAGTCGTCAGCTACACATTGGCGGAGTCGAGCGTGGGCTCGCTGCTGGTGGCCGCGACCGAGCAAGGCCTGTGCTCGGTCAAGATCGGGCCCGATGCCTCCGCCCTCTTCGAGAACCTGCGCATCGAGTTCGGGCGGGCCGACCTGCGCCAGGCCGACGACGAGCTGGCCGAGGTCGGCGCCACCGTCCGGGCACTGGCGGACGGCGGCCCGGTCGAGCTGGACCTGCCGTTGGCGGTGCGGGGTACGGCTTTCCAGGCTCGTGTGTGGGAGGCCTTGCGCCGGATCCCCGCCGGCACCACGCGCTCCTACACCGAAGTGGCCAGCTCGATCGGGATGCCCGCGGCGGTACGGGCGGTGGCCAACGCCTGCGGCGCCAACCCGGTGGCGCTGGTGGTCCCTTGTCACCGGGTGGTTCGCACCGACGGCTCGCTCGGTGGCTACCGCTGGGGCATCGAGGTCAAGGCCGAGCTTCTGCGCCGGGAGGCGGGCAGGACCACCCACGAGGCCTGACGGACGATCTCCGCCAGCTCGAGCCTCCCTGCCCGGCCCTCAGCCGCCGCCCTGCCGGGCCTCTTCGGCGGCGAGCCGGAAGCGTCCCACCGTCTCGTCGCCGGCCCCGGCCCCGGTGCCCGAGAGGGGACGCCGCCCGTCGGGAACGGTCACGGTGGGAATGTTCATGGCGTCCAGCTCCGAGCTCACGCCCTGGGCCAGCACCTCCAGCTGACGGGCGAACTCGTCCGACGATGGAGCCATGGGCCCTGAAGGGGGTGGTGGAGCGAGAGGAGGCGGTGCGGCGGGGACGGGCGGAGACACGTGGGGCAGGTCCTGGGCCTGACGTGGCTCGTCGAGGGTTGCCAGGTGGTCGAAGGTGGCCGCCCACTCGTCGCGTGCGGTGAGAGGTAGCGCTCCCGGCGCGAAGAGGTGGCGGAGCGTCGCCACCACGCTGGAATGCTCGTAGAGGCGGTCGTCGACGGTGCCCGCGGGGATCAGGGGCGATACCACGACGGCGGGAACGCGGGGCCCGAGCATGCGGAAGCCGAAGCGCGTCGAGCGGCGCTCCACGAAGAAGGAGACGGCTCGGCGGGAGAGCAGGCCCAGTGAGAGCGGGTCTTTGCGCATGGGGGCCGGAGCAGGTACGCGGAGCGGTGGCGGCTCGTGGTCGAAGAGACCGCCGTGCTCGTCGTAGGTGACCACGAACAATGTCTTGGCGAACACCTCCGGATGGCGCTCGAGCACGTCGTAGATGTGAGCCGTCAGCTCCTCGCCCCGCACGAAGTCGACACCGCCCGTCCCCGTCTTGTTGTTCCCCGGGTGCTGGCTGTTCGAGTCCACCCCCTGGTGGTCGGGCTCGATGAAGGAGTAGGCGGCCAGGTCACCGTTGGCCACGTGTTCCTCGAAGCTCGCCATCGGCTCCCACCGGGCGATCCGCTTTCCCCGCCACAGGTTCCGGAAGGCCCACAGGTGTGCCCTCCCGTCGTGATAGACGCGCCAGCTGGCTCCGTGACGCTCCAGGACGTCGAAGATGGTCGCCGAGTCGTAGAACCCGAGCTCGATGTCGACGGTCTGGTCCGACGTGGCGGCGTGGACGAAGTTCCGGTTGGGCCATGTCTCCCCGGGCACGGAGCAGTGCCACCGGGTGCACACCGCGAACTCCTTGGCCAGAGTGGCCAGGACCGGGATGCTCCCCGGCGACATGCAGCGCATGACCTCGGCGTCCACCTTGGTAGCCCTGGGATTGTCGACGCTCCGCTTGGCCCGCCGGAGGGCGAGGGACAGCGCCCCAGAGAGTGCCGCGTAGAGCGACAGCCACAACCGTCGCCTTCCCCCGAGGAGACGGCGCAGGGCGGACAACAGCAGTCCCATGACCGCCAGGGCAAGGGCAGCCACCCGCCACCAGTGGACGATGGGCCGCTCTTCGTTGCCGCTGGCCTTGCGCACGTGGGCGGACAGGAACCCGTCCATCTGCGCTCGGCGTCCCATGCGCAGGTTGATCTGCTCCATGGCCGACTTGTGGGAGTGAGGAGGGTCCACGTCGAGCGTGTAGGTGGCGTCGGCACTCACTCCCGTCGCCGGCGAAGCCGGGTCAGCCGGGTTCAGACGGTTGGGATGGTCACCCACCTGGAGACGGGGGAAGTCGTGGCCCGGATGGTCGAGAAAGCCGAACATGTGGTCGAACGAGCGGTTCTCGAGCATCAACAGCACCACGTGCTCGATCCTGCCGTCCGCCATGCGGCCCTCCTGTGCCAGTAGAGGCTACGGCACCTGCCAGGTCGAGCCGGAGGCGAGGAGCGCTCCCAGGTCGCCGGCGCCCTGGCGCTCCTGCGCGTCGAGGAGCTGTTGCTGCATCAACGTGCCGTAGTCGGGGCGGGACACGGCCCGGAACACACCCACGGGCGTGGGTTCGTAGGGGCCATCCGAGAGTCGGCTCAACATGAAGGCCAGGCCCGGGTCGGGCCGGGCCTCGTCGTGCACCAGGATGGCGTCCTCGCCCACGTCGGCCACGTCCACGATCCGGGCGTGGCCCTGGCCGTCGAGCGTCACCCCGCGCTGTGCGTCGGGCCCGAAGCGGATGGGCCGGCCGTGGACGATGGGGATGAGCATCTGCGGGCGCTGGTCCCTGCTCAGGATCCGCTCGAAAGCACCGTCGTTGAACACGTTGCAGTTCTGGAAGATCTCGACGAAGGCCGCCCCCCGATGCTGGTGGGCCCGGCGGAACGTCTCCATCATGTGCTTGCGGTCCATGTCGTGGGTGCGGGCCACGAACGTGGCCTCGGCGCCCAGGGCCAGGCTGATGGGATTGAAGGGATGATCCACCGAGCCGAACGGGGTGGACTTGGTCACCTTGCCCAGCTCGCTGGTGGGTGAGTACTGGCCCTTGGTGAGACCGTAGATCTGGTTGTTGAACAGCAGGATGGTCAGGTTCACGTTGCGGCGCAGGGCATGGATCAGATGGTTGCCGCCGATGGACAAGCCGTCCCCGTCACCGGTCACCACCCACACGTCGAGGTCGGGCCGGGCCACGGCCAGGCCGGTGGCGACGGCCGGGGCCCGCCCGTGGATGGAGTGCAGACCGTAGGTGTTCATGTAGTAGGGGAACCGGCTGGAGCAACCGATCCCCGACAGGAAGACCGTGTTCTCACGGCGGGCCCCGAGCTCGGGCATCAGCATCTGCACGGCGGTGAGGATGGAGTAATCACCGCACCCCGGACACCAACGCACCTCCTGGTCGCTGGACCAGTCCTTCTTGGTGGTGGTGGGAGCAGTGCCGCTCACCAGAGGATCGGTCACGAGGACAGGCTCCATTCCACGTCCTCGTTCCGGAGCAGGGCGACGATGGCGTTCTCGATCTCCACCGTGCGGAAGGGAAGGCCCCGCACCTTGCTGAGCGACTTGGCGTCCACCAGGTACTCGGCTCGCACCAACCGCGAGAGCTGACCCGAGTTCATCTCCGGGACCAGGATCCTGCGGTAGCGGCGCAGCACCTCTCCCAGGTTGGAGGGGAACGGGTTGAGGTGCACCAGATGGGCGTGATGGGCGGAGTAGCCGCGAGCCCGCACCGCCTGCACCGCGGCCTTGATGGCTCCGTAGGTGGACCCCCACCCGAGCACGAGGAGGTCGGCTTCCCCGCCTTCCTCGTCGACCTCGACGGCCGGGATGCTCTTGGCGATGCCGGCCACCTTGGCCGCCCGCACCTTGACCATGTGCTCGTGATTGGCCGGCTCGTAGGAGATGGCGCCCGTGGGATCGGACTTCTCCAGCCCGCCGATCCGGTGCTCGAGCCCGGGGGTGCCGGGAACGGCCCACGGCCGGGCCAGCGTCTCGGTGTCCCGCAGGTAGGGAAGGAACTGAGGCTCGCCGTCGGGTCCTCTGCGGTTCGCCGCGGTGGCGAAGGCCACGCTGATGTCGGGCAGGTCCTCGACCCTCGGCACCAACCATGGCTCGGCACCCGTGGCCAGGTACCCGTCGGACAGCAGGATGACCGGAGTCCTGTACTCGAGGGCCATGCGCGCCGCCTCGATGGCGGCGGCGAAGCAATGGGACGGGGTGCGAGCGGCGACGATGGGCAGTGGAGCCTCGCCGTGGCGCCCGAACATGGCCAGCAACAGGTCGGCCTGCTCCGTCTTGGTGGGCAGGCCGGTGGACGGACCGCCCCGCTGGACGTCGATCACCACCAGGGGGAGCTCGAGGCTGATGGCCAGGCCGAGCGTCTCGGCCTTGAGGTCGAGGCCCGGGCCGCTGGTGGTGGTGACGGCCAGGTGGCCGCCGAAGGCCGCCCCCAGGGCGGCGCCGACGGCGGCGATCTCGTCCTCGGCCTGCATGGTGCGCACGCCGAAGTTCTTGTGCTTGGACAGCTCGTGGAGGATGTCGGAGGCCGGTGTGATGGGGTACGAGGCCAGGAACACCGGGAGCTTGGAGAGGTGGCCCGCCGCCGCCAGGCCCCACGCCACGGCCACGTTGCCGCTGATGTTGGTGTAGGTGCCCGGGTCGAAGGTGGTGGGCTTGACCTCGTAGGCGTTGGCGAACACCTCGGTGGTCTCTCCGAAGTTGTACCCGGCCTTGAAGGCCAAGGTGTTGGACTCGGCGACGGCGGGCTTGCCCTCGAACCGCTTCTCGATCCAGGCGAGGGTGGACTCGACGGGCCTGGTGTACATCCACGAGATGAGGCCCAGGGCGAAGAAGTTCTTGCTGCGCTCGGCCTCGCGGGGCTTGGCGCCCGTGGACTTCGTGGCCTCCAGGGTGAGGCTGGTCATCGGGACCTCGTAGACGACGAAATCGGCCAGGCTGTCGTCGGTGAGGGGATTGGACTCGTAGCCCGCCTTGGCCAGGCTGCGCTCGTCGAAGGCGTCCACGTTGACGATGAGGGCCCCCCCCGATGCCACGTCGTCCACATTGGCCCGGAGGGCAGCGGGGTTCATGGCCACCAGCACGTTGGGGTCGTCGCCCGGAGTCAGCACGTCGTGGTCGCTGATGTGGACCTGGAAGGCCGATACGCCGGCCAGCGTCCCGGCCGGGGCGCGAATCTCGGCCGGGTAGTCAGGGAGCGTGGACAGGTCGTTGCCGAACAGGGCGCTGACACTGGTGAAACGGTCCCCGGTGAGCTGCATCCCGTCACCGGAATCGCCGGCGAAGCGGATGACGACCCTGTCGAGCTCCTGGAGCGGGTGTTCGGCGGTGTCGGTCACGGTTCCCTGTTGACGCGTCCTGTGACCGCCATCCTACCGCCGCATCCCGCGCCCCCTGCGCGGCGGCGTACCCTTGCCGAACGAGAGGAGCTGTCAACCGTGAGCGGCTCAAGCCCCGATCACGAGGTCGAGCCCGAGGTCCAGCGCTTCATGCAGGGGCTGGTGAGGCGCAACCCCGGTGAGCCCGAGTTCCACCAGGCGGTCCACGAGTTCGTGGAGACGGTCATGCCCTTCGTGCTCGAGCACCCGGAATACTGCCGGGCTCGCATCCTCGAGCGCATGACCGAACCCGATCGGATCGTCATCTTCCGCGTCACCTGGGAGGACGACGCGGGCAACGTCCGAGCGGACCGAGCGTGGCGTGTGCAGTTCAACAACGCCATCGGGCCCTACAAGGGTGGGCTGCGCTTCGACAGCTCGGTCAACCAGAGCATCCTCAAGTTCCTGGGCTTCGAGCAGTGCTTCAAGAACGCCCTCACGGGGCTGCCCATGGGTGGCGCCAAGGGGGGCGCCAACTTCAACCCGAAGGGGAAGTCCGAGCGCGAGGTCATGCGATTCTGCCAGGCGCTCATGATCGAGCTGCACCGTCACATCGGCGAGGACACCGACGTGCCTGCCGGCGACATCGGTGTGGGCACGAGGGAGATCAGCTACCTCTTCGGGCAGTACAAGCGCATGCAGAATCGCTTCACGGGCATCCTCACCGGCAAGGGCCTCACGTTCGGGGGCAGCCTGGTGCGAACCGAGGCCACGGGGTACGGCTGCGTCTACTTCACCGACCAGGCGCTACGGCACCGGGGCCAGAGCCTCGAGGGCAGGACCTGCGCCGTGTCCGGTTCGGGCAACGTGGCCATCTACACCGCCGAGAAGGCCCGCCAGCTCGGCGCCAAGGTCGTGACGCTGTCCGACTCCGATGGGGCGATCCACGACCGTGCGGGAATCGACGAGGAGAAGCTGGCCTTCGTGAAGGACCTCAAGGAGGTGCGCCGGGGCCGGATCGCGGAGTACGCCGAGCGCTACGGGTGCGAGTACCTGGAAGGCGGCCGCCCGTGGTCGGTGCCCTGCGACGTGGCCCTGCCCTGCGCCATCCAGAACGAGATCGACGAAGCCGACGCCAAGTCTCTCCTGGCCAACGGCTGCGGGGCGGTCGTGGAGGGGGCCAACATGCCGACGACGCTGGAGGCCGTCCACCTTCTCCAGGACGCCGGCATCCTGTACCTGCCCGGCAAGGCGGCCAACGCCGGCGGCGTGGCCGTCTCCGGGCTGGAGCAGAGCCAGAACGCCCTACGCATCTCCTGGAGCCGCGACGAGGTTCACGGCCGCCTCCGGGCCATCATGAGCGGCATCCACGAGCAGTGTGTGCAATGGGGCGACCGAGGCGACGGCAGGATCGACTACGTGAAGGGCGCCAACCTGGCCGCCTTCCAGCGGATCGCCCCGGCCATGCTGGCCTACGGCGTCGTCTGAGCAATCACTCGAGAGGCTGACGAGGCCGACGGCTCGTGAGGGGTTGTATACCTACCGACCGGTCGGTAGGCTAGTGGGGTGCGGTCAGGTGAGCCCAACCTCTCGCTGCTCCACGAGCTCGCGCCCGAAGCCGAACGGCTCTTGGAGCGCCATCTGGCGACGGCCCAGGAATGGTTCCCCCACGAGTTCGTGCCCTGGAGCCGCGGGCGGGATTTCCAGGCCGGCGAGGAGTGGGACCCGGGCGTCTACCCCGTCCCCGACGCGGTGCGTAGCGCCTTGTTCGTCAACCTCCTGACCGAGGACAACCTCCCCTACTACTTCCGCACCATCGAGCGCCTGCTCGGTGCCGACGGGCCATGGGGGGAGTGGGTGCGGCGCTGGACCGCCGAAGAGGGTCGCCACGCCATGGTCATTCGTGACTATCTCACCGTCACCGAGGCACTCGACCCCGTGGAACTGGAGCGGGGGCGGATGCAGCAGGTCAGCCACGGGGTCACCCCGGAACCCCCCACCCAGGCCGAGGTGATGGTCTACGTGGCGTTGCAGGAGCTGGCCACCCGCATCTCCCACCGGGGCACGGGCAAGGTGCTGGAGGATCCCGCCGGCTACCGGGTGATGGCTCGGGTGGCGGCCGACGAGAACCTTCACTTCCTCTTCTACCGTGACCTGGTGAGCGCGGCCCTGCAGGTGTTCCCGTCCACCATGGTGATGGCCATAGAGCGACAGGTACGCGACTTCGAGATGCCCGGCACCGGCATTGCCGGCTTCACCGACCACGCCAAGGCCATCGCCAAGGCCGGCATCTACGACGTGCGCATCCACCACGAGCAGATCCTGGTACCCGTGGTGCTGCGAGACTGGCGAGTCACCCAGCTCGCGGGTCTTAGCGACGACGCCGAGCGGGCCCGCGACGCGCTCGTCCACCGCATCGACCGCATAGGCAGGGCCGGCCGGCGCATGGCCGAGCGGGCGGCCGAGCGGGCCCAAGCCGACGAATCCTCCGAATCGGTGGCCGCCGCGGGCTGAACGCCGTACGGGTCAGCCGGGGGCAAAACCTTGGCGGACGGTGTTCTCCGTGACCACCCTCGGATCCAGGAGCTGCAAGAGGTAGTCGGGGCCGCCCGCCTTCGATCCCACCCCCGAAAGCCCGTAGCCGCCGAAGGGCTGGCGACCGACCACCGCTCCGGTGATGCCCCTGTTCACGTAGACGTTGCCCGCTCGCAGCTCGGCCGACGCCTTGGCGATGTTGGCGGGTGACCGGGAGAACAGCCCAGCCGTGAGGGCGTAGTCGGTGTCGTTGGCCATGACCAGGGCTTCGTCGAGATCGCCGGCCCGGAAGACGCTGAGCACAGGCCCGAAGATCTCGTCTCGTGCCAGCGGCGAGGCGGGATCCACGTCAGCGAGGATGGTGGGGCCGATGAAGTAACCCACCTCGGGAACCTCGATGCCGGCGAGCAGCACCGTCGCCTCCGCCTCGGCCCGCTCGACGTACGAGCGGACCCGCTTCCACGCATCGCCGTCGATGAGGGGACCCACCTCGACGGACAGGTCACTCGGATGCCCGAGGCGCAGCTCCCGTGCATGGCCGACGAGGCGGTCGACCAGCTCGTCATGGACGTCGCCGACCACGATGAGCCTGCTGGCGGCCGAGCACTTCTGGCCGGCGTAGGCGAAGGCCGAGCTGGCGATGGCGGGCACGGCCTGGTCGAGATCGGCGTCGGCGTCGACCACCACGGCGTTCTTGCCGCCCATCTCGGCGACCACTCGCTTCACGTGACGCTGGCCCGGCTGTGGCGTGGCCGCCACCTGGTTGATCCGCAACCCCACCGCCTTGGAGCCGGTGAAGGCCACGAAGGCCACGTGCGGGTGAGCAACCAGGTGCGCGCCCACCTCCTCGCCGATGCCGGGCAGGAACGCGAGCACACCCTCGGGCAGCCCACCGGCCTCGAGGGCCTGCACCAGCCCGTAGGCGACGGCAGGGGTCTGCTCGGCAGGCTTGAACAGCACGGCGTTGCCGGCCACCAGGGACGCGGCCACCATGCCCGTGGGTATGGCCAGCGGGAAGTTCCAGGGCGCTATGACCACGCCCACGCCCTTGGCCTGGTACCTGAGCGAGTTGGCCTCCCCCGGCGGCGACTCCACGGCTCCGCCCCCGTCGAGGCGGAGCATCTCCCGGCCGTAGTACTCGCAGAAGTCGATGGCCTCGCACACGTCGGCGTCCGCCTCGGGGCCCGGCTTGCCGGCCTCGTACACCTGGAGCGCGGCCAGGCCCTGCCGGCGGGCGCGCATCCATTCCGCAGCCCGGAACAGCACCCCCGCTCGCTCTGCCGCCGGCGTCCGCCGCCAGGAGCCCAGGGCCGCACCGGCTGCCTCGACGGCATCTTCGGCCTCGCGGGGACCACACGAGGCCGAGGTGGCCACCACCGTGTGGGGACGGCCGGGATCGACTGAGTCGATGGTGTGGGCGGTGCGCACCCGCTCCCCGCCGATCACGCCCGGGACCTCCAGGGCAAAGGCGGTGGGCGCCGAGCTCGCCGCCATGGCGAAGGTCTCCCTCACCTCGGCCCTCCGCCACTCGGCAAGCGGCTCGTGGACGTAGGCGCCGGGCCGGGCGGGATCGGTGCGAGGCCGGCGGGCGGGTGGCGCCTTCTCGGGAAGCTGGTCGACGCTCGGAGCGGCCACCAGCTCGTCCACCGGTTGCTCCTCGGCGAAGCGATGGCGAACGAAGCTCTCGTTGGACGTGTTCTCCAGCAGCCGCCGCACCAGGTACGCCATCCCCGGCACCAGCTCGCCCACCGGGGCGTACACCCGTAGGCGCAGGCCCAGCCGGCGAATGGCGGCTTGGACGGGCTCGGCCATGCCGTAAAGCATCTGGAGCTCGTAGCCGTTGTCGGGGACTCCCCGGCTCCGGGCGTAGGCCACGGCGTAGGCGAGCGACCTCAGGTTGTGGGAACCGAAGGCGGCCCGCACCAAGCCGTGGTTCTCGTGGAGGAGACGGACGCAGCGCTCGAAGTTGGCGTCGGTCTGCGCCTTGTCCTCGAACACGGGCACCGGCCATCCCTCGGCCATGGAGCTGATGGTCTCGGTGTCCCAGTAAGCGCCTTTCACGAGGCGGACGCCGACGGGGCTGTCCCGACGGGCCTGTCTGGCCCAGGCCATCAGATCCAGTAGATCGGCGTGCGAGTCCTTCAGGTAGGCCTGGAGGACCACCCCCGCCTGAAGGCCGGCCAGGCACGAATCGGTCGCCGCCTCCCGGAACAGGCGGAGGGTCAGGTCCTTGGTGTCGTAGTGCTCCATGTCGAACCACACGTACGCTCCCCGCTCGGCCGCCATCCGCAGGATGGGCCACAAGCGGGCTCGGGCCTGAGCCAGTCCGTGCTCGGCGGTCACCGGTGCGTAGAGCGACGCCAGAGCCGTGGCCTTCATGCTCACGTTGGCACGGGGAAGAGGCCCGAGGTCGTCAGCCTCGAGGCGGTCGTTCGGCGGCCAGCCGGCGGTGGCGTCCAGCAATGTGGCCACCAGGTCGCGCAGGCGGGCGGCATAGTGATCGGCCTCGGCTTCGGTGACCGTCTTCTCACCGAGCAGGTCCACCGTGAACGCGCTTCCCTCCTGCCACAGCCGGTGCAAGCCCTCGATGGCCTCGGCCGGGCCCTCCCCGATGATGAACTGCCGGCCCATGCGTTCGATGTTGCGGCGGGCGACGGAGGCGGACAGCTTGCTGCCGAGGGGCAGGGTGCCGGCCATGTGAACGCCGTGCCCCAAGAGCCTGGGGACCTCGGTGCCGGCGAAGTACTCCTGCACGTGGCGCAGCACGTCCTCGTCGTCACGGGTGGAGGGGAAGACGTCCACGAAGCGAAAGAGCTGGGTCTTGAAGGCGGGATGGGACATGGCCCACCTGAGCATGAGCTCGCTCCAGCGGGACATGGAGTAGACCCCGGCATCGTCACCGGCTCCCAGCTCGGTGATGCGCCGGGCCAGAGCCCTCACCTCCTGCTCCAGGCCGGACACCACCGGTGCCGATCCTACCGGGGCCCCATCGACGCCTCCCCGGCCGGTGGCGGCCTATCGCTTGCCGGCGCGCCGGCGGTCCTGCTCCCGCAGGAGACGCTTGCGGACCCGCACCGACGAGGGCGTCACCTCCACCAGCTCATCGTCCGCCACCAGCTCGACCGCCGACTCGATGGTCAGCACCAGCGGCGGCGTGAGCTTGATGGCGTCGTCCGCGGCGTGGGTCCGGATGTTGGTCTTCTGCTTCTCGCGGGTGACGTTCACCATCATGTCGCCCGGCCGGGCGTTCTCCCCCACGACCATCCCCTCGTACACCAGCTCCCCCGGCCCGATGAACAGCTCGCCGCGGAGCTGGAGGTTGTCGAGGGCATACCCCGTGGAGACGCCGGGCCGGTCGGCCACCATTGCCCCGCCCCGGCGGTGGGGCAGTTCGCCGGACCACGGCGCCCAGCCACGGTGGCGCGTGTGGAGCAGGGCCGTTCCGCGCGTGACCGTGAGGAGCATGGAGCGGAAGCCGAGCAGCCCCCGTGCCGGCGCCTCGAAGCTGATGATGGTGCGCCCGGGATCCCCGGCGCGCAGGTCGAGCACCACGCCCTTGCGGGGTGCCAAGGCCTGGGGCACCGTACCCACGTGCTCGTCGGCGACGTCGATGACGCCCTCTTCGACCGGTTCGTGGCGCTTGCCGTCGATCTCGCGGGTAAAGACCTCGGGGCGGCTCACCTCCAGCTCGTAGCCCTCCCGGCGCATGGACTCGATGAGCACCGCCAGCTGCAGCTCTCCGCGCCCTGCCACCTGGAGCACGTCGGGAGACTCGGTGTCGCTCACCCGGATGGCGACGTTGCCCAACACCTCGCGGGCCAGGCGCTCTCTCAGGTGCCGGGAGGTGAGGTAGCGCCCCTCCTTCCCGGCCAGCGGTGACGTGTTGACCCCGAAGGTCATGCGCAGGACGGGCTCGTCGACCGTGAGGCGCGGCAGCGGGTCCGGGTTGTAAGGATCGGCGAGGGTGTCACCTATCTCCACCTCGGGGAAGCCGGCGAGCACGAACAGGTCGCCCGCTCTCAGCTCGTCAGCCTCGGTGCGCCCCAGTCCCTCCACGGCCAGTAGCTGACCGGGCCGGCGGGGCGGAGGAGGGGTGGCCGCGCCGTTCACGAGGGCGACCGGTCGCCTGGCGCTGAGGGTACCCCGCACCACCCGTCCCACGGCGAGGCGCCCGAGGTAGTCCGACGCGTCGAGGTTGGTGACGAGGGCCTGCAGCGGCGCCGACGGGTCACCCAGCGGCGCCGGCACGCTGTGGAGCACGGCGTCCAGCAGCGGGGCCAGGTCGGAGCCGGGAGGCGGAAGCCCCACACCTTGGGCCGTCCGGCCCTCGCGCGCCACGGCGGAGATCACCGGGAACTCGATGTGCCGGTCGGGCACCTCCAAGTCGAGAAAGAGCTGGTAGATCTCGTCGAGGACCTCGTGGGGGCGGGAGTCGGAGCGGTCGACCTTGTTCAGCACCACCACTGCCGGCAGGTCGGCGGCCACCGCCTTGGAGAGCACGTATCTGGTCTGCGGCAGCGGGCCCTCGGCGGCGTCGACCAGCAACAGCACGCCGTCCACCATGGCGAGGGCGCGCTCCACCTCGCCGCCGAAGTCAGCATGGCCCGGGGTGTCCACGAGGTTGATCTTCACGCCCCGCCAATGCACGGAAGCCGCCTTGGCCAGGATCGTGATACCGCGTTCACGCTCCTGGTCGTTGGAGTCGAGCACGCGGTCCACCAACTCCTGATTGGCTCGGAACACACCCGTATGGCGGAGGATTGCGTCCACCAGCGTGGTCTTGCCGTGGTCCACGTGGGCGACGAGGGCCACGTTGCGGATGGCTGCGGGTTCCATGGGGGACCGCGCAGCCTAACGGTGTGACAGGTCCGGCCGCTGCCGGCAACCCCTTAGGTCCCGAAGGGCTGCCGCTCCTCGCTGCTCGATGTCCGGAGCGACGGGTCTGCGCTCCCCAGACCGGTGGCCGCGGCCAGCTCGGCAGCAGCCTGTCTCTCGATCTCCTCTCGTGAGGGAGGTGGCGGCGGCTTCTTGAAGAGTCGCTTCATCTCGAGGCTCCTTTGACACATCGGGACAAGGGATGCCAGGCCGGCCTGTCGCCGGTCAGGCACCGCATCGCAGGATACCTCTATTGTTCGTTGCCGAGTAAGTGCTCTGGCCACCTAGCGGGCGCAGAAACCGCACCGCCCCTAGGGATGGGACGCACCGCAAGTGGGGATGGTCGTGTGCTTGAGCTCGTTCAGCTCTGGCCATTGGCCGACGAGGTCGAGTAGGCGCTCCACGGTACGCCGGGCCAGTTCGGTGTCGCCGGCTGGACGATGCAGGATGCGCACGAAGGCGGCTCCCCCGTCGGCGACGAGAGTCGGGACGCCGAAGGCCCCGTGCTCGGCCACAGCACGCTCGTGCTCGAGCTGGTACATCTTGGCCGCGGCGCCGGTGGCCACTTCGGCGAACACCGCGTCAGGGTCCACCTCGTGGCGGGCGAGCACCCGGCGTAGGACCTCCTCGTCGCCAATGTCCAGGCCCTGGTCGTGACGAGCGGCAAACAGGGCGTCGTGCACTGCCGGGAAGCGCCCGCCAAAGCGGTCTCGGACCACCAGACCCACCTGCATGGCGAGGAACGACACGCTCCCCTGGGGATCTTCCCAGATGGTGGCTTGTCCGTCTGAGCGTCGTGTCTGTTCGACCGAGAAGGGCCAGAACTCGACTTCCCAGTCGGCACCAGCGGCCAATCCTGTCACCACATGCTCCGAGAGGTTGCGTGCGAAGCGGCCGCGATAGTCCCAGGTGAGGACGAACCGTCGGCGCCCGCCACTGGTGGTGACCGCAGGCTGCACCTACCCAGGTTCGCGCAACCGGCATCCGGGGAAAAGGGCGCTTTGAGTCATCGAGTTCGGGGAAGGGAGGGAACATGAAGGACGACGCCGCCGACGGCACCTACGTCAACCCCGCCGGAGACTTCGACCGGGACACTGACTACATCACGACACGCATCACATCCGACGGTCGTGACGGCTATCCCGCCGAGCCCGGTAGGTATCGCCTCGTGGTGGCCAGAGCGTGTCCGTGGGCGAGCCGGGCCATCATCGCGCGCCGGCTCTTGGGTCTGGAACCGGTTCTCTCCATGGGGATCGCCGGACCGACCCACGACGAACGGAGCTGGACCTTTGACTTGGATCCCGGCGGCCGCGATCCCGTGCTCGGGATCGCCCGCCTGCAGCAGGCGTACTTCGCCCGTTTCCCCGGCTACGAGCGGGGCATCACGGTCCCCGCCATCGTCGACATCCCCAGTGGCGCGGTGGTCACCAACGACTTCGCCCAGATCACCCTCGATCTCTCCACCGAGTGGCGGGCGCATCACCGTCCCGGCGCGCCGGCCCTCTATCCGGAGGACCGGCGCGACGAGATCGATCACGTTGCCGAGCTGGTCTACGAGGACGTCAACGACGGGGTCTATCGCTGCGGCTTCGCCGGCACCCAGGACGCCTATGACGAGGCCTACAGCCGCCTCTTCGACCGCCTTGACTGGCTGGGCCAAAGGCTGGAGCGGCGGAGGTACCTGGTGGGTGACACCATCAGCGAGGCCGATGTGAGGCTGTTCACGACCCTGGTCCGCTTCGATGCCGCCTACCACGGGCACTTCAAGTGCAACCGGCACAAGCTGTCGGAGATGCCCGTCCTCTGGGCTTACGCCCGGGATCTCTTCCAGACGCCGGGCTTCGGCGACACGGTGGACTTCGACCACATCAAGCGCCACTACTACGTGGTTCACACGGACATCAATCCCACCCGCGTCGTGCCCGCCGGGCCCGACCTGAGCGGTTGGCTCAGCTGTCACGGCCGGGAGGCGCTGGGGGGCCGGCCCTTCGGCGACGGCACCCCGCCGGCCCCGCCACCGATGGACGAGACGGTGCCATCCCACCACACACCGTTGCGCGACGGGCTGGCCAGGTCCAGGGCGTGACCGAGGACGCCGAAGGCTCAGCGACCGCGCACGATGGCCAGGACAGCCAGGTAGTGGGCCAGGGCGCCGCCCACCACCAGGGCGTGGAACACCTCGTGGTAACCGAACACCGCTGGTAGCGGGTCGGGCCGGCGGACGGCGTAGACGATGGCTCCCGCGGTGTAGAGCAGGCCGCCTACGACCACGAGCGCCATCTGCCCGCCGGACAGGGCTCGGAGAAAGGCCTCGATGTCGATGAGGGCGACCCAGCCGACAACCAGGTAGACCACGGCCACGTGGGGATACGGGGCGTCGAGCCACAGCATCCTGATGGCGATGCCGATCAGCGCCGCGGCCCAGACCACGACCAGCAACACGGATCGGGTGGTGCCATCCAGGCCCAGGGCGATGACGGCGGTGTAGGTGCCGGCGATGGCCAGCAGGATGGTGGCGTGGTCCATCCGCTTGAGGCGGCGGACGGCCCTGAGCGAGAGGCGTCCGCTGTGGTAGACGGCGCTCACCCCGAGCATTGCCGTGACACAGCATCCGTAGACGGCGACGACCACCCGGCTGCCCATGTCGTTGGCAGCAACCCAAAGACCGATGAACAAGACGACGGATACGCCGGCAGCCCAGCGGTGAAGCACGCCCCGGAACCGAGGCCGCAGGGCCGAAGCGACGGCGATCGCCGAAGCGGCGACGTCAGAACCGGAAGGGTTGTCGCCGGCATCACCTGCACTGCCTCCGGCCCCGCCCGGCTCCGACAGCGGCGTCTGGTCACCTGAACGCACCACCGGGAACGGTAGTAGGTGCCTGCCGACCCTTCAGTCGCCGTCGGGCTCGGCCAGCAGATCGGCAGTGGCGGCGAGTGCCGTGGCCAGTCCTGCGGCCCGTTCCACGACTGCCGCCAGGTAGTGGTCGGCGACGGCCCCCTGCCCCTGCAGGGGCACGTCGCCGAGCGAGCGCAACAGCGCTGCGGGGTCACCGGAGGGCTTGATGGGCTTGGGCTCGGCCAGCGTGGGCACGGCCCGCCACAGGTCGGCCGGCTTCGGCTTGCGGGCCCGGCGACGCCGGCCCTGCGGCGCCTTGCGCGGCGCTGGGCTCATGTGACCACCTCGCTCATACGTCCTCGTCGGTGAGGAGGGTGTCGGGTCGCAGGCCGAGTGCCAGGCCCAGCTGGTCGGCGTCGAGGTCGGCCAGCGAGCTCGACTTGGGCAGGACGAGATCAGCGATGTGTCGCTTGCCGGCTACCACCTCCTCGACGCGTTCGTCGACCGTCCCCGGGCACACCAGCCGGTGGGACAGGACGGTTCGGGTCTGGCCGATGCGCCATGCCCGGTCGCGGGCCTGATCCTCGACGGCGGGGTTCCACCAGCGGTCGTAGAGCACGACATGGCTGGCGGCCGTGAGGTTGAGGCCGGTGCCGCCGGCCTTCAGCGACAGCACCAGCGCGCCCGGCCCCTCGCCCTGCTGGAACTCGGCCACCAGGCGGTCCCGGGCTCCTCGGGCCAGCCCACCGTGGTAACAGGCGATGGGCAGACCGGTGCCCTCCGTGAGGTGGTCGGACAGGCGCTTGCCCCACTCGGCGAAGTGGGTGAACACGAGGATCCGCTCCCCGGCGGTGAACACCGACTCGACGATCTCCTCCAGGCGGGTGAGCTTGCCTGACCGACCGGCCAGCGGTCGGCCGTCGTCCTGGTAGGCGGCCGGGTGGTTGCAGATCTGCTTGAGGGCGGTGATGGCGGCGAGGATGGCGCCGTGCTTGGCCTCGCCGCTCGGCTCGGCGGTGCTGGCGACGAGACCGTCCAGCACCGCCTGGTAGAGGCCGATCTGCTCCGGGGTCATCGTGCAGTGGTCGAGCTCGTCGATGCGGTCGGGCAGCTCTGCGGCGACGACCGGCTCGCTCTTGGTGCGGCGGAACACGAGGATCCCGTTGAGGGCATGGAGCGCGGCTTCGCCCTCACCGGACAGCTGGCTTATGAACGTCGGTCGCGAACCCACCAGGCCGGGATTGGTGAAGTCGAGGATCGCCCACAGATCGCCCAGGCCGTTCTCGATCGGCGTTCCCGTGAGAGCGAGCCGGGTCCGGGCCGGGATGCGGCGCAGCTGCTGGGCGGTCTCGTTGGCCGGGTTCTTGATGGCCTGCGCCTCGTCGACCACCACCCGGTGCCAGGTCCGCTCGGCGAGCGCTTCCACGTCGCGGACGGCGGTGCCGTAGGTCGTGATGACGACATCGGCATCGGCCACGCCGGCCTCGAGCTCGTCTGCTGACGCCCGAGCGGCACCGTGGTGAACGGTGACCCGGAGGCCGGGCGTGAAGCGTGCCGCCTCGGCGGCCCAGTTCCCGACCACGGCCGGCGGGGCGATCACCAGCGCGGGGCCGTTGCCCGCGGTGCGGGCGACATGGGCCAGCACGGTGGGCGTCTTGCCGAGGCCCATGTCGAGAGCGAGGCAGCCCCCGAGCTCGACAGCGTCGAGATACTCGAGCCAGGCCAGCGCGTCGGCCTGGTAACTGCGGAGCTCGCCGGCGAACCCGTGGGGCCGGGTCTGCGGATCGGGGGGAACTGCCCTCGCCTTGGCCAGCAGGTCGCGGGCCCAGCCGCTGCCCTCGACGCTGAGCCCCCCGCCGAGCGACGAGCCCTCCAGCCCGACGGCTTGGCGCAGGATCTCGGCGCCAGTGAGCTGGGTCTTGGCGGCCCGCTCGGCCAGCGCCTCCGCCGCCTCCTTCAGGTCGACCCGGTCGAGCTCGACCCACTGCCCGCGCGACCGCACGAGTGGGCGGGCTTCGGCCGCCAGGCGGGTGATCTCGGCCGCGGTCAGCTCGACGTCGTCGAACACGGCCGACCACCGCACGTCGCTCAGCTGATGGGCGCCGACGACGGTGTCACCGGCCGGCTCCGTGAACAGGCGCAGGCCGGGGGTCGGCTTGCGACGCGACAGCGCCGGCACCCGCACGTCGAACCCGGCCGCCTCCAGCGACGTGCCGGTGGCGGTCATGAGCTCCCACGCCTCGGCCTGGCTCAGGTAGACCTGGCCGCGGCGCATCGCCCCCGGGCGGAGCAGCACGGGCAGGACGCGCTCGAGGCGCGCCAGCTCGTCGGCCACCGGCTTGGTGTTCTCGCTGTCGGCGAGGGCCAGCTCGATGGGCAGCAGACCGTCGGCGCCGGGGCCGAGCACCGAGAGGAACCAGGCGTCTCCGCTGTCCGGCGGGTCGAGCTGGACGACGAGCCTCGTACGAACCGGACCGGTCACAGGTCTGGCCCAGCGCTCCAGTCGCTTCGACACCTCGGCGCCGGCGGCGACAGGGGCCTCGAACGACGAGCCGTCCAGCCGGGTGACGACCGCCTCGGCGACGGATGCCGGCGTCCGCGTGGCCGGCGGCGGCGCCGGGAGCTCGAGGCGACCGGCGGCGTCGGTGGCGATGGCATGGACAACGGCGCCGAGCACGTCGAGGGTGACGGCCCGGGCGTCGGCCCGGGCCAGCGCCGTGACCGGTCCGGGCATGGCCGCGGCCAGCTCGGCGACCTCGTGCTCGTCGGCGAGCGCCGGCATCCAGCGCACCGTCAGGTCAAGGGTCTTGCCCCCCGGCTGCTTGGTGGTGCGCAGCGTCGGGGCCATGCGGCCCTGCGCCACCAGCCGCACAGCGGCCACGGCGACGCGGCCGAGCCAGGTCATGCTGGCCCCCACGCCGTCGTGAACGAGCCCCCCGCCCACCGCCACCAACCATCCCAGCGCCTCCGCCACAGGGATCGACAGCGCCGCGGCGCGGGCGCCCGTCGGCATCGCCACGTCCGGGTGCAGGCTCCAGCCCAGAGCGGGGCCGCCTGCGGCCTCGAGACGGTCGGCCAGCTCGTCGTTGCTCGCCGGCGCGGTGCCGGGACCCGCGGCCCACACGATCACCTTCCCCCCCGACCATGACGCCTGCAGCTCGATCCCGGCCCCATCGGCGGCCACTCCCCCGCGGGGCGAGCCGGCGGCGGGGGCCACCTGGTCGTAGGCGGCCTCCAGCGCCGCCAGTTCCTTCTCGAAGTCGTCGATCACCTGGTCCCGCTCGGGGCCCTCCAGCTTGCGCACGGCGTCGAGTCGATTCTCGGTCTCGTGCAACAACCGCTCGAGCGTCCGCCGGTACGCCTGTGGGTCGGCCTCGAGCTGCGCCCGCTGGCCGGCGGTGGCGATGCCTTCGACCGCGGCCCAAGCGGCGGCCTCCAGGGTTCCTGTGGTGTCATCCATTGTGTGATTCGGCTTCCTGCGCCGAGTCCCGCCGTCCACGCCAGCGGGGAACGTCACTTCCGGGCACCGGATTGGACCGGCGCCACCTTCGTGGGCAACACACCCATCGCCGCCGGCTACCGGTGAGCGGGGCGTCAGCACCTGCCCGAGTGTGCGGCACACCCCGCGGGTGCCTGATAAGGCTACCCCGCCATGTTACAGCAGCGTCGGGTGGGAGCGGCGGCAGGCGGGGTGACGCCTGCCTTCAGCCGGCCTTCAGGCGCCCATCCCGCGGGTCGATCGTCACTCCCTGAGGGCTTGGGTGATCTCCTGGGTGGTGGCCCCACTCTCCTGGAGGCGAGCCACCAGCTCCCTGAGCTGCACCTGAAGAAGGTCGATCTCGGCCTTGGTCCGTTTCAGCTCGGCCAGTAGCTCCTCGTCGAGCGGCATGGAACGAAGGTAGCCGGGACGCGCACGCTCAGAGGGAGACGGCCTGAACCGCACCGGCGCAGCGGCAGGGGTGGGCTACGTTGACACCGAAGACGGTGACGCCTCCGGATTGCCCACACGGTATGCCTCAGGGCTCCTGCGAGATCTGCCGTGTCCTGGAGACGGGGCCCCCGGAGCCAGCTCCCGGTGGACGATCGCCGCCCCTGCTGGCCCGCCAAGCCGCAGGCCGGATCGCCCTTGGCGTCGGCGCCGTGGCAGCCATTGTCGTCCTCGTCGTCGTCTGGCAGATGTTGGCCGCGGTCTGGGCCCTGGTGCACCTCTTACAGCTCGTGGCCGTTGGGTGCGTCGCGGGCTGGATCGGCTGGAGGTTGGGCGTCCTGCAGGGACGGCGGAGCCGCTCCTAGGGGTTGGGGGGCCGGGGTCGAGACAGGACCCTCGGGCAGGCAGACGCCCGCCCGTTCGAGCATGGCGTCGAGCACGGCCATGGCCTGGGGTGCCAGCTCGGGCAGTGGCCGGTTGCGGTGCAGCCGTTCGCCGAGATCGACCTGGGCCAGCGAGCACACGCCGAAGCGGTGCGCGAGGTCGATAAGCAGAGCGACGTCCACCCCGTACCCCGGTGCCAGCGACAGACCCTCGAACACCGACCTGCGCACCGCGAGCTCTCCGGCGAGGGGCTGGGCGATCCGCGACAGCTCGGGAAACAGGCGGACCAGGAGGGGCCGCGCCAGCAGCTCCGTCACCCGCCCCCCGCCACCATGGGCCCCGTTCAGCGGGCGCCGGTAGAAGCCCTTGACGAGGGCCACTCCGTCACTCAGGAGCATCGGGCCGAGCAGCCCGATCACGAAATGCGAACCGAAGTCGCTCACGTCGGCGTCGAGGAAGACGAGCACGTCCCCCCGGGCCGCGCTCACCGCGGCCCGAAGGGCCTGGCCCTTGCCTGGTCCCGGCCGTCCCGAAGGGCGGGCGTCGTCGGCGGGTACCACCCGGGCGCCGGCTCTGGCGGCCACCACGCCAGTCCGATCGCTCGAGTGGTCGTCGACCACCACGACCTCTTCCACCAACGCCACTCGCTCAACCAGGTCGCGCATCGTGATCTCGACTATGAGCCCGAGAGTGGCCTCCTCGTTCCTGGCCGGGATGCAGACCGAGACCCGCCGGCGCCCCTTTGCCGCGGCCAGCTGCTCCGCCGTGAACTCCGAGTGGTCGAAGGTGGCGATGGCCGACCCGTCCCTGCCCTCACCGTCGCTCACCCGGCTGTTCCTGCGCCAGTCCGTAGTCGACGTTGCCCCCCATCCCGCCTCCTCTTCCAGTCCCCCGGATACATACCCGGTTCGTCAGCCCAACCACTCGCGAAGATGGTCCCGTTCGTAGGCCTGCTTCCGCTCGAAGTTGGCCTCGGTTGCCTCGGTGAGCCGGACGTCGGGTTGCGGATGGGCGAAGAAGTTTCCTTCCACCATGGCCACACGGCGGCCGGGAAGCTCGAGGAAGCACGCCCCGTGACCGTCGAACTGCGCACCCTCGCTTGCATGCAGCTCGCTCGCCATGTTCCGGGCCGCCACCTGCCCCTGCGCGGCGGCGAACACACCGGCCTTGGGGAGCTGGGCGGTCGCCGTAGGGACCATGGTGCAGTCACCGACGGCGTACACGCCTCGGTGGGCGGTACCCATCGTGGCTCGGTCGGGCTCGATGAACCCGGATGCACCGGCGAGGCCGCTGGCACCGACGACCGGGGGAACCCTGTCGGCGGGAACTCCCAGGAGCAGTGAGTAGTCGAGCTGCTCGCCCGTCTCCAACCGGATCGTGCGCCGGTCCCCGTCGACACCGGACACGACACGGCGATCGAGCAGACCGATGCCCCGTTCGGTGAGGAGGCCGGCGAGAGCACGGCTGGCATCCGGTCCGGCCGCCGGCAGCGCCATGGGCTGGGGCGTGACGACGTCGACGGC
>JALZJC010000002.1 GCA_030859945.1 Actinomycetota bacterium
GTGAGCACGTCCTCACCCTCGGGGGCCTTGAAGTCGCATTTCGGCCCCAGAGTCTGGGTTCCGGGTTCTGGCCTCACTTCGGCGGGCTTGGCCCCGATGGCGGCGGCTACAGCGTCGAGGGTGACCAGGCGGCAGGCGTCGGTGATGGGTGGCGCCGGCCCCCCCTGCTGGCTCGGCGCGCTCGATCCCGACTGTTGGCTCCCCGGAGCCGCCGGAGCTGCCGGTGTCGCCGATCCGGAGTCGTCGAAGTCGGCGACGACGAGCGCCACCACCCCGGCCGCCATCAACACCACGGCGGCCACTCCGAGCACTGCGGAGAGGAGCCGGTCACGGTGCGTCATCTGCAGCGGAGGCCTGCCTGCCCCTCCAGGCCCACCTCGTTCCTGGTCTGCGCCATGGACGCGACGCTATCCGCTGGGCATCAACGGTTGGTTCGAAAACCAACCTTCCTTCCTGGCCCTGACTCGGGCTCACCGAAGAACTACTTGGTTGTAGTTCGCTTCCACATCGCCGACGAGCAGGCCCAGCCAGTGGGAACCAGATGTATCAGGCGCCGGTCGCCGCGCTCTTGTTCATCGTCCCGTAATCAAGGACCGGGGGAATCGTGACGATAATCGCACGACAAGAAGCACCAACCTCCCCGCCTCGGCCCCGCCGAGGCCAGCCCCCTCGATATGTCCACCGCAGTGCCTCGAGGCCCGAATGGATTGAGTAAGTGTACTCTGGAGATAGTGGAAACCCGTTGTTGCCAGTGCCGAGTCCATGGGTGACCCTGGGGGGGCCTTGATGTGGGCGGAGGGCGAGTGCGTTGGTCCGGGTGGGAGCGGTGCCAGCCGGCCCCGCGTGGTCATCGTGGAGGACCACGCCATGGTCGCCCAGGCTCTGTCCGCGGCCCTCACCGAGGAGGGTCTGGACGTCCTGGACACTGTGGGCACGGCCCAGCAGGCGGCGGAGATGATGGGCAGAGAGGCGCCCGACGTGGCGCTGATCGACTTTCGCCTCCCGGACGGGGACGGAGTTGAGCTGGCGGCGGCGATGAAGGCGCGGCGGCCCGAGACCCAGGTCTTGATGTTGACTGCGGCGGATGACCGCGAGGTGTTGGGACGGGCCATCGATGCCGGAGTCGCCGGTTTCGTGCACAAGAGCGAGCCGATCGAAGAGGTGGTGCGAGCCATCCGGGCGGTCCGGGAGGGCGAGTGCTGGTTCCGTCCGGGCGATCTGGCCAAGCTGGTGGGGAGGGCCCGGCGGCCGGTGCCCACTGTCGGCCACGATCTCACTGAGCGGGAACGCGAGGTCCTGGCTCTGCTGGGTCAGGGCGCCTCGACTCAAGCCATGATCGAGACGCTCGTCCTCAGCCCCCACACCGTCCGCAACCACGTGCGCAACATCATGATGAAGCTCGGAGCCCACTCCAAGCTGGAAGCGGTGGCGATCGCGGCCCGCGCCGGGATCGTCTCTGTCGGCGGAGGAACATCGATGCCGATGGCCGGGGCAACCCAGCCCGGACGCTAGGGGGAGTTGGTCGTTGGAGTACGCTCCCTGCCACGGCGACGATCCTGGCCCCGTCTTGCGGGATCCGGTCCGGCTGGCCGAGCTGAGACGGGCGCGATTGCTCGACACGCCCGCCGAGGAAGCCTTCGACAGATTGGCCAGGCTTGCCACCCGATTGTTGCGAGCGCCGGTGGCTCTGGTGTCGCTCGTCGATGAGGAGCGACAGTTCTTCAAGAGCTGCGTCGGCCTGTCCGACTCTCTGGCCTCCGCTCGCCAGACTCCTCTCAGTCACTCGATCTGCCAGCACGAGGTCGCTACCGACCGTCCCCTCGTGGTGGTCGACGCACGTGTCGATTCGCGTCTGGCCGACAACCCGAGCGTTCGTGACATGGGCGTCGTGGCCTACGCCGGCTGGCCCATCCGCGCACGGGCGGGACACCCGCTGGGCAGCTTCTGCGTCATCGACAACAAGCCCCGGCACTGGTCGGACGAGGAGTTGACGGCCCTCGGCGAGTTGGCGGCAGAGGTGAGCGATCTCATCGAGTTACGGGTGAGCGATCTCGAGGCCGCCGAGCGCAAGGCTGGGCTGGGCCAGCTGGTTGCGATCCAGGAGGCGGAGCGGGCCCGGATCGCGGGTGAGATCCACGACGACTCGCTGCAGGTCATCAGCGCTGTATCCATCCGGCTCCAGATGCTGCGCCGGCGACTGAGGGGGACCGCCGCCGACATGCTCGACTCGCTGGCGCATACCGTCGACGAGGCCTCCGACAGGCTGCGCCGGCTGCTGTTCGAGCTGCGGCCCTCGGCGCTCGACCATGACAGCTTGGCCGAGGCTCTGCGCGCCTACCTGGACCACACCTTCGACGACGAAGCACCCGAGTGGGCGGTGCGCGACGGCCTCGTCGTGGAGCCGCCCACCTCGGTGCGACTGGTGCTGTTCCGCGTGGCCCAGCAGGCCCTGGCCAACGTGGTGTCCCACGCTCGGGCCGGGCGCGTCGAGGTCACGGTGGAGCCCGATGCCGGCGGCATCGCCCTCGTCGTCATCGATGATGGCGTGGGCTTCGACACCGGGGCCCTGCTCCAGCCCGGCCACCTTGGGCTGATCACCATGCGGGAACGGGCCCAAGCGGCCGGCGGACGCCTCATCATCTGCTCCAGCGCAGGGCAGGGCACCACAGTGCGGGTCTGGCTACCCGTTGCCTCCAGCTGAGAAGGGCGAGGTGCTGCGGCCTGCGGCCACGGCCCGGATGGCTGCCACCAGCACGTCGACGTCGCCGCCCTTGACCACATAGGCGGCCGCGCCCGCCGCCCGCATGGCCAGGCGCGACCCCTGGTCGTCGTAGGCGGACAGGGCCACGACAGCGGTGCCGGGCGAGACAGCCCGGATGCCCTGCGCGGCGGCCGGGCCACCTCCCCCCGGCATCTTCACGTCGACCAACGCCACCTCCGGGCGCACCCGGGCGCAGAGCCCAATGGCCTCCTCGGCCTCGCCAGCCAAGCCCCCCAGCTCCAAGTGGTCATCGGATGCCACCAGCTCGGCCAGCGCGGCGCGGAAATGTGGCTGGTCATCGGCCACGACCACCCGGACCGCCTGGCTGTGGACGCTCATGTCGCAGGCCTCGACTGAGACCTGCGCCTCGTTCCCCATCAACGTCGGTCCTCCCGCGGTCGGCACCCGCCATCATCCAATGAGGGGATGGGCAGCGACATGACGAGTCTGCGTCAAGTGGAAATGACACAGGCTGGCCGTTGGCGAGGGCTGTCATCGGTTCGATACCTAATCCATGAACGCACACGCCCA
>JALZJC010000007.1 GCA_030859945.1 Actinomycetota bacterium
CTCGACCCCCTCTGAGAGGGGTCGAGTGATCAAACGCCAGGCGGGACGTTGCGGCCTATACCCTCGGGGTCCACATGGCGGTGCGCTTCGTGATCATCGGAGGGGGCCCGGCCGGCGTTCAGGCCGCCACCCACGCCGCTCGTTTCGGGGCCGAGGTCACCCTCGTGGAACGCGACATCGTGGGCGGCTCGGCAAACCTGTGGGACTGCATCCCCTCCAAGGCCATGATCGCCACCGGAGGCGTGATGTCGATCACACGCCGGGCCCATGCCATGGGGCTGGCGTCCCTCGACGCCGGCGTCGACCTCGAGGCCCTCCGCCGGCGCATCACCGACATCGAGGACCATCTCGAGGCCTCGTTCACGGACCTGTTGTCCAGCCAGGGCGTGAGAGTCATCGAGGGCAGCGCCCGCCTGAAGGGGCCCCACGAGGTGGTGGCCGAGACGTCGGGGAAGGTGGAGGAGCTGGAGGCGGACGCCGTGCTGCTCTCCACGGGCAGCCGGCCCCGGGTGCCGGAGTGGGCCCAACCCGATGGGCAGCGGGTCCTCACCACCCGCCAGGCGTACCCGCCGCCGGCGCTGCCCGAGCACCTCGTGGTGGTCGGCTCGGGGGTCACGGGCGTGGAGTTCGTGCACATGTTCCGGTCCTTCGGGGCCAGGGTCACCCTGATCGTGAGCCGCCAGCAGGTGCTGCCGCAGAAGGACCCGGAGGTGGCGGCGGCGCTGGAAGAGGACTTCCTGGGCAGCGGCGTGGCCCTGCTCAAGGGGGCCAGGGCCATCGGTGTCGACCGCGGGGGCAGCGGCGTGACCGTTCACTGCGACGACGGCCGCACCGCCCGCGGCTCGCACGCGCTGCTGGCGGTGGGCTCCCTCCCCAACTCCGAGAGCCTCGGGCTGGAGGACGCGGGCGTGGAGGCCGACGCCCACGGCTACGTGAAGGTGAACCACCACTGCCAGTCCAACGTCGGCCACGTCTACGCCGCCGGAGACCTGTCCGGGAAGCTCCCCTTGGCTTCGGTTGCCTGGACGCAGGGCCGGAAGGTGGCCGAGCACGTGATGGGCTTTCACACCCGGCGACATCGCCATCTCGATTACGAGAAGGCGGCCAGCGCCGTGTTCACCGAGCCCGAGATCGCCGACGTGGGCCTTCCCGAGGCCGAGGCCTTCGCCCTCGGGCGCAAGATCCGGGTCACCAAGGTCCCCTTCGCGGCCAACGCCAGGGCGTTGATCGACGGCGACCCGCGGGGGTTCGTCAAGATCCTCTCCGACCCTGCCACCGGCGTCATCCTCGGGGGCTCCATCGTGGGAACCGGGGCCGCCGAGCTGATCTCGGTGTTGTCTTTGGCGGTGACTGCCGACCTCAAGGTCAGCGACATCGTGGAGAGCCTGCTCGTGCACCCGGCCCTGGCCGAAGCCCTTGCCGAGGCCGCCGAATAGGGCCGAATAGGGTTGTGGTCCGGCGCCCCGCGACCTCCGCGTTAGAGTTGGGAGAGGTGAACATCGCCTCCTTGGCCGCGAGCCTTCTCCAAGTGAAGAGCACCAAGGCGTGAAGGAAAAGGCGTGAAGAACACCAAGCAAAAGACCACCGAACTCGCTCCCTTCGAGGTGCTCGGCGTGTCGCCCTCGGCGACACCCGCCGAGGTGACGGCCGCCTACAAGGTGCTGGCCCAGATCTTTCACCCGGACCGCTTCGCGGGCAGCCCCGAGAGCGTGCGCAGGGAAGCCGAGGTTCGCATGAAGACGCTGAACGAGGCCTACTCCTTCGCCCGCCGGGGCCACCTCGTCGACCGACCGCCCAACAACGGGGTGGGGCCCAACTACGCGGGAGGGCCCGGGTACGCCAAGTGGGCCGGCGTCCCGTGGGAGGAGGCATGCCGCCGGCGAGCCCAGCAGGCGGCCAAGGCCAACGCCGACAGGCTGGCTCGGGACCGGGCGGCCAGGAGCGGACACGCCGTGCCCGTGGCCCGAAGGGGTCGGGTATACCCCTCCAAGCTCACTGGCCTCGGCCTGGCCGAGCACACCCAGAACGTCACGTGCAGGAACTGCCGGACCCTGATGTGGCTTCCCCAGGGCTGGAAGCAGCGACTGGCCGACACCGTGTACTTCTGCTCCAGCTGCGAGCAGCTGCTCCTGGCTCGCTGAACTGAGGCGCGCCGCCGTCGGTCAGGGTCCCCGGCGAGGCTTGCGCCGCCGCACCAGCCGGCGCCTCCTCCGAGTGTCGTCTCCGACCGGGTCCGGCTCGGCGCCGCCCTCCCGAGCGGGCCGGCCCGCCGGTGCGGCAGGCAGTCCTAGCGATCCCGGGGCCTGCGCCTGCGACCCGCGGGCTGTACCGCTGCTGGCTGTCCCGGGGGCGGGCGTCATCGGTTCGCACAGGCAGGAATCAGTGGGCAGATCGCAGCCGTCGCAGGCCACGCGCCCCTCTCTGTAGTGGACCCCTCGCCTGCACATGACGCAGGTGGCTCCACTCATGAACGGGTCGACGACCGCACCCCCTCTTGCCCGTACCTGCCCTCGCCGCGGCCCTGGATCGTACCCGCCAAGCCTCGGCTGGGCTCAGGCGCTGTGGCTGAGCAGCCGGGTGCGGGTGGGCTCGGTCGTGGCCGCGTCGATGGTGGTCCAGGCCATTGCCACCGCTCCTTCGAGGACGGCCTGGTCGGCCACGGGCGTGGCGCAGAAGGCGGCGAACTCGGGCTGGTGGTTCACCACCGGAAGGCTGCCGAGCCCGAGCATGGGATGAATGGCGGGCATGGCCAGGGAGACGTTGGCCATGTCGGTGGACGCGGCCATGCGGCGGATGAGCTCTCCCAGGTCCGGGAAGCGGCGACCCGCGGCCTCGGCGTTGCGCCGGTAGATGGTCATCAGGTCTTCGTCGTCGTGGAATTCCGAGTACTTCGGGGCCTGTGGCTCGATGGCCACCTCGCAACCGGTGGCCAGGGCGCCGGCTTCGAAGCAGCGGCTCACCCGGGCCTCCAGCTCGGCCAGCTCCGCCAGCGACCGCTCCCGGATGAACCACTTGCCCACCGCGTGGGAGGGCACCACGTTGGGAGCCTCGCCGCCCTTGGTGACGATGCCGTGGATGCGGGCGGAGGGCCCGATGTGCTGGCGCAGCAGGCCGACGCCCACCTGGGCCACGGTGAGGGCGTCGGCGGCGTTGCGCCCCTCCTCCGGGAAGGCCGAGGCGTGGGCCTCCTTGCCCCTGTAGTGCACGTCCACGTGGGACACGGCCAGGCAGGGCATGCGCACCGACTCCACCGGTGCCGGGTGCACCATCATGGCCGCGTTCACCCCGTCGAACGCTCCCCTCTCGAGCATGAGGATCTTGCCCCCACCGCCCTCCTCGGCCGGGGTGCCCATCACCTTCACCGTGAGGCCCAGGTCGTCGGCCAGGGGCGCGAGGGCGAGGCCGGCGCCGACGGCGGCGGCGGCGATGACGTTGTGGCCGCAGGCGTGGCCCACCCCGGGGAGGGCGTCGTACTCGGCACAGATGGCCACCGTGAGCGGCCCATGGCCGGCGGAGGCGACGAAGGCGGTGGGCAGGTCGCAGACTCCGTGGTCCACGCTGAACCCCCCCGAGTCCAGAGCCTCGGCCACCCATCGCGAGGACTTCTCCTCCTCGAACATGGTCTCGGGGTTGGCGTGGATGCGGTGGCTCAGCTCGACCAGGCCATCGGACGCCCTCTCGACCGCCTTCCCGGCAGCTGCCTTGGTGTCCATGTCCATCCCGCTATTCGATCACGGCCACGACGTCGCCGGCGCTCACCGTCTCCCCGGGGCCGACTCGGACCTGGGCCACGGTGCCGGCCACGTCGGCGTTGACGTTGCTCTCCATCTTCATGGCCTCGAGCACGCACACGGGCTGCCCCAGCTCGACGGCGTCACCCACCGCCACCAGGACCCTGGTGATGGTCCCCTGCATCGGGGCGGTGACCTTGCCACCACCGCCGCCGGCACCGGCTCCCCGGGCCCGGCGCCGGGTGGGTGCCGCCGCCGTTCCTGCACCGGCCGTGGGCTCGGGCTCGGGCACCCAAAGCCGCACCTGGTACCGGCGCCCGTCGACCTCCACGTCGACGTCCCGGCACACCCGGCTCTCGCCGACCGCCTGCCCGCTGGTCGGCGACGGGCCCGATGTCACCACGTCCGACAGGTCGAGGCGGTCCTCGACCCACGTCGTGTAGTGCTCGCCGGCCACGAAGTCGGGATGGCGGAGGATGGCGGCGTGGGCGGGGATGGTGGTGGCCACGCCCTCCACCTCGCACTCCTCGAGAGCCCGGATCATCCGCCGGCGGGCGGCCTCGCGATCCTGGCCCCAGACCAGGACCTTGGCCACCAGGTTGTCGTAGGTGGGGCTCACGTCGTCACCGGCCTCGTAGCCGGCGTCGGTGCGCACGCCCACTCCTCCCGGGAGGCGGAGGCGGGTGATGGTCCCCGGCGAGGGCAGGAAACGGCCGCCGGAGGGGTCCTCGGCGTTCACCCGGCACTCGATGGCATGACCGCGCGGTTCGAGCTCGGCCTGGGACCAGGGCAGGGCTTCGCCGCCCGCGATGCGGAGCTGGAGCTCGACCAGGTCGAGGCCGGTGACCATCTCGGTGACGGGGTGCTCCACCTGGAGGCGAGTGTTCATCTCCAGGAACCAGGATCCACCCCGGTCGCAGAGGAACTCCACGGTGCCGGCGTTCACGTAGTCGCACGCCTCGGCCACCTTGACGGCGGCCTCTCCCATGGCCTTACGCTCGTCGTCGGAGAAGCCGGGGGCCGGGCTCTCCTCGAGCAGCTTCTGGTGCCGGCGCTGGCACGAGCAGTCGCGCTCGCCGAGCCACACGGTATTGCCATGGGCATCGGCGAGGATCTGCATCTCCACGTGGCGAGGCCGTTCGAGATAGCGCTCGACGTAGCACTCCGCCCGCCCGAAGGCGGCGCCAGCCTCGCTCCTGGCCGAGTCGAGGGCGGCAGCGGCGCCGGCGGGACCGGCCACGACCCGCATGCCTCGGCCCCCACCCCCGTGGGCGGCCTTGATGGCGACCGGCCACCCTTGCTCCTCGCCGAAGGCGACCACCTCCTCGGCCGAAGCCAGCGGCTCCGAGCGTCCGGGTACACCGGCCACACCCACGGCCTCGGCCGTTCGTCGCGAGCTGGTCTTGTCCCCCATCAGCTCCAGGGTCGCCGGCGTGGGGCCGATGAAGGTGGCGTCCGTCCCCTCCACGGCGCGGGCAAAGGCTGCGTTCTCGGAGAGGAAGCCGTATCCCGGGTGCACGGCGTCGGCACCGCTCGCCTCCACCAGCGCGCAGAGGGCCTCGATGTTCAGGTAGGTGGCCGCTGGCGTGGTCCCCTCCAGGGCGTAGGCCTCGTCGGCAAGGCGCACGTGGAGGGCGGTTCGATCGAGGTCGGAGTAAACCGCCACCGTGGTGATGCCCAGCTCACGGCAGGTGCGGATGACCCGGACCGCGATCTCGCCCCGGTTGGCGACGAGGACTTTTCTCAGCATGCGGGCTCATGATTAGCCCATCGACGCTGGGCGTGCGGTTTATGGTTGGTTCATCGACTGGAACGTGCGCCGGTTGGGGGAGGTCGACTCCACCAACCGGTACCTGCTCGACGAGTCCCGTGCCGGCGCCCCGGAGGGCGTGGTGGTGGTCGCCGACCACCAGACGGCGGGGAGGGGACGGCTGGGACGGGAGTGGTGGGCCCCGGCCCGGTCCTCACTCCTGATGTCGGTCCTCCTCCGCCCCACCCTGCTCCCCGAGCGCCTGCACCTGGCGTCGGCCGCCCTGGCCCTGGCCGCGTGTGACGCCTGCGAAGCCGAGACCGGGGTCCGGCCCGGTCTCAAGTGGCCCAACGACCTCGTCGTGAAGGACGTCTCGGTGCCCGAGCGCAAGCTGGCCGGCGTCCTGGCCGAGGTCGACCTGCCGGCGGTGGTTGTGGGCCTCGGCCTGAACATGAACTGGGACTCCGGCGGGGGGCGGCCGGCGGGGCTCCCCGCCCAACTGGCCGACCGGGCCGTGGCCCTGGATCACCTGGCCGGGCGGTCCGTCGACGGGGCCGCCTTGCTCGACCGGTTGCTGGCGAGCCTCGGCGACCTCGTCCTCGATTGGGTGGAGGTGGCGTCGCAGTACCGGCGTCGCTGCGTCACCGTGGGCCGTCCGGTGCGGGTGGAGCTCGTCAACGAGACCATGACCGGCATCGCCGAGGACGTCAACGCCGAAGGGCACCTGGTGGTGGGCACGGGCAGAGGTCTTCGCACCGTCTCCGCGGCCGACGTCGTGCACCTCCGGCCCGACCGCTGAAGGGGCTTCAGGGATCCATGTCCCGAGCCACCACGGCGGCCAGCGCCCCGCCTGCGGCCTTGGTCAGGGGACCGGGCGCGGCGGGCAGCAGCGTGGCGTCGACGGCTCGGATGGGTTGGACCTCCCGGGTGGTCGAGGTGAGGAAGGCCTCGTCGGCACCGGTCAGCTCGGCCACGGAGAGGTCGCGCTCGACCACGTCGCAGGCCTCCACCACCAGCTGGCGGGTGACGCCGGCCAGGCAGCCGGAGGCGAGCGGAGGAGTGTGCAGCCGCCCGCCCAACCCGAGGAACACGTTGGTGGACGTTCCTTCGCACAGGTTGCCGGAGAGGTTGGTGAAGAGGGCCTCGTCGGCGCTTCGCGACACGGCCCACCGCAGCGCCACCACGTTCTCTCCGTAGGAGATCGTCTTGAGCCCGGAGAGGGCGCCTCGCTCGTTGCGGGGCCAGGGGACCACGGCCACGTCGGCGGTGGGCGGCCAGGGAACGACCTCGGCGGCGACCACGATCACCGTGGGAGCGGCGTCGCCCCGGCCCGTTCCGAAGGGCCCGGCCCCACCCGTCACGGTGATGCGCACGGCGCCGTCAGCGAGGCCGTTGGCCGCCAGCACCTCCTCCAGAGCCCGGCGCAGGACGTCTGTGGCCGGAAGCCGCAGGCCCAGGCCGGCGGCCGAGACCTCCAGCCGCTCCAGGTGGCGACGCACGGCGAAGGGTCGCCCGCCGTATGCTCGAAGGGTCTCGAAGACGCCGTCGCCGACGGTGAGACCGTGATCGAAGACGGAGATGTGGGCGGCGCCCCTGTCCACCACGCGACCGTCGAGCCATACCCTCGCCGCCCCTGCCATGAGGCTCAAGCCTACGGCCGGAGCGTCGTAGGATCGCCATACCTCAACCCGCATGAGCCCACCCACACCCACGCCCACCGTGCCCGAGGAAGAGGTGCTGGCGCCGCCGCGCCCCCGCCGTTGGCCCCGCCGCCTGCTCCTTGGGGCCAACCTCGTCGTCGGGCTGACCCTCCTCGCCGCGGGTGCGACCTACGGCTACCTCAAGTTCCGGTTCGGACAGCTCGACAAGCCGGACATTGCCTGTGGGGTGCTCCGCAACTGCGGCAATGACGACCCCGGCCAACCCATGAACGTGTTGCTGGTGGGCTCGGACAGTCGCAAGGACCTCTCTCCGGCCGAGAAGCAGTTCGGCAGCGAGCGCCAGGTGGGCGGTCAGCGCAGCGACACGATCCTCGTGCTGCGGGCCGACCCTCGCAAGCGCACAGCGTCGATAATCTCCATCCCCCGCGACCTGGCCGTCCCGATCGCCGGTTCGTCCAGTGCCCAGCCACAACGCATCAACACCGCGTACGAGCGTGGGCCGGAGGGCCTCATCACCACCATCCGCCAATCGCTCGGTATCGAGATCGACCACTACGCCCAGGTCGACTTCAACGGCTTCCGTGGCGTCGTCCAGGCCGTGGGTGGCGTCACCGTCTACTTCCCGGCGCCGGTTCGCGACAAGCTCAGTGGCCTCGACATCCGCAGGCCAGGGTGCGTCGAGCTGAACGGTGACCAGGCCCTCAGCTACGTGCGCAGCCGCGAGTACCAGTACTACGAGAGTGGGCGCTGGCACATGGACCCCACCGGGGACCTCGGGCGGATCCAGCGCCAGCAGGACTTCATCCGCCGCGTCATGAGGAAGGCGTCGGGCGTCGGACGGAACCCGGTGACCCTCAACTCGCTGGTGGGAACGGCGGTGAAGAACGTGAGCATCGACCGGTCCTTCTCCGAGAGCGACCTCCTCCGCCTCTCGAAGAGGTTCAGGTCGCTGGAGCCCGACGCCGTGGAGATGCTGAGCCTTCCCACGGTCGACGCTCGCATCGGCGACGCTGCCGTCCTGCGCCTCAAGCAGCCCGAGGCACGCCAGGTCATCGACCATTTCCTCGGCAGGGACGCCGAGCCGAAGGCCTCACAGCCGGGGATGGGAGCGGTTCCGAACATCGCACCCAACCGGGTCCGGGTCCGGGTGCTGAACGGTACCGGCACCGACGGGCAGGCAGGCAAGGCGGCCCAGGAGCTGCAAGGAATGGGGTTCAACCTGGCCGGCACCGGTGACGCCGACAGGTACGGGTACAGCGAGCCGGTCATCCGCTATGGCCGGGGCCAGAAGGAGAAGGCGGAGCTGCTGAAGGCCTACCTCGGGGGAGCCGCTCAGGTCGAGGAGGACCGGACCATCCAGGGAGTCGACCTCGTGCTCGTCACCGGTTCCGAGATGCGCGAGGTTCGTCCACCTGCACAGGCGGGCGCACCGAGCACAGCTCCGACCACCAAGCCGCCCGCCACCACGCCGGCGCAACCGAAGGGCGGCCCGCCGCAGCCGCCCTGTTGAACAGCTCAGCTTGATGAGAGCTCGGGACTGGCCGACGATCTCCGCTCCGCCGCGGGATGATCAGTCCTTGTTGGCGCCGTGGGCGCGTACGAAGTCGTTCACCTCGTAGTAGGCGTCGATCGACTCGCCGGCGTCGCCCCAGAAGCCTTCGAGGATGTCGTACTCCATGGACCCCTGGGAGACGAACCAGTTGTTCACGTCGGTGATCTCCAACTCCCCCCGCCCGGACGGGGTAAGGCCGGGAATGACGTCGAACACCGTGGCGTCGTAGAAGTACAGCCCCGTCACGGCAAAGGTGCTGGGGGGGTCCTCGGGCTTCTCCACGATCTCCACCAACCGCCCGCCGTCGTCGAGCTCGGGCACCCCGAGGTGGCGGAGATGGGTGGCGTCCTCGACGCGGGACAGCAGCACCCGAGCGCCCTTCTCCTGGTTCATGAAGTTGGCGACCGAGGCTTGGATGGACCGCTCGACGATGTTGTCGGCCAGCATCACCAGCACCTGGTCGTCCGACGCGAACCGCTGAGCGAGGCCGAGGGCCTCGGCGATGCCGCCCGGCCTTTCCTGGTAGGCGTAGAAGAGGCGCTCGATGCCGTACTCGTGGCCGTTGCCGAGAAGTCGCAGGAACTCGCCGGCGTGGGTGCCGCCGGTCACGATCATGATCTCGCTGATGCCGGTGTTGACCAGCGCTTCGATGGCATAGCTCACCATCGGCCGGTCGTAGATGGGGAGGAGGTGCTTGTTGGTGATGCGAGTTAGGGGATGCAACCGGCTGCCGCTGCCGCCCGCCAGGATGACGCCCTTCATCCCACGAGCCTACGCGGATGCGCCCGGCGACCCTGGCTCCGGGAATCGACCGTCCCCCCGGCTTCCCCTACCCTGATCCTCCCGTGAACCTCCTCGTCACCGGTGGTGCCGGTTTCATCGGCTCCAACTACGTCCGCCGGCTCCTACGCACCAGCGACGACCGGGTGACCATCTACGACGCCCTCACCTATGCCGGCCACCCCACCACCCTGAGTGACGTCGAGGGCCACCCACGCGTGCAGTTCGTAAAGGGGGATGTCTGTGATCGCGAGGCGTTGGAGGAGGCCATGCGGGGCCATGACGCCGTGGTGCACTTTGCCGCCGAGAGCGCCGTCGACCGTTCGATAGTCAGCCCGGACGCCTTCATGCGGACCAACTGCCAAGGCACCAACGTGGTGTGCGACGTGGCCCGGCGTCTCGAGGTGGACCGGGTGGTCCACATCTCCACCGACGAGGTGTACGGCTCGGTGGAGGAGGGGTCGTCCCTCGAGGAGGACCGGTTGGACCCTCGATCGCCGTACAGTGCCTCGAAGGCGGGATCGGACCTCATCGCCAGGTCCTATTTCAGCACCTACGGAGCTCCCGTCCTCGTCACCCGCTCCTCCAACAACTTCGGGCCCTACCAGTACCCCGAGAAGGTGATACCGCTGTTCGCCACCAACCTCATCGACGGCGTTCCCGTGCCGCTGTACGGCGACGGGATGAACGTTCGGGACTGGTGCTACGTCGACGACAACTGCGCCGCCATCGACCTCGTGCTGCGCAAGGGCGTGGTGGGTGAGGTGTACAACATCGGCGCCGGGAACGAGGTGCCGAACCGGACCCTCGTGGACAAGCTGCTGGTGTTGTTCGGCGCCGACGAGTCCATGGTTCGTTACGTGGTCGACCGCCCTGGACATGATCGGCGTTACTCGGTCGATTCCAGCAAGACGGCGTCGCTCGGATGGTCACCGGCCCACGACCTCGACGAGGCGCTGGCCGAGACGGTGGACTGGTACCGGGACAACCGCTGGTGGTGGGGACCGCTCAGGGACGAGTTCCTCGGGCGGCGCCCGTGAGGATCCTCGTAACCGGGGCCGGGGGACAGCTGGGTCGTGAGCTGGTGGAGGCGCTGGGCGACCACGACGTCACCGGCCTTGCGAGGGACCGCCTGGACGTGGCTGACCGCGACGCCGTGCTGGCGGCCCTCGTCTCACTGAGGCCCGACGTGGTCGTGCACACCGCGGCCTGGACCGACGTGGACGGTTGCGAGGGTGACACCGATCGGGCCTGGCTGGTCAACGGCCTCGGGACCCGACACGTCGCCAACGGCGCGCGGCTGGCGGGGGCCACGGTGTGCTACATCTCCACCGACTACGTGTTCGCCGGCGACGCCGACCGCCCCTACAACGAATGGGACGCGCCAGATCCCAAGTCGGTGTACGGGCGGTCCAAGCTCGGGGGAGAGCGGGAGCTCGGCGCCGGGGACATGATCGTGCGCACCTCGTGGCTCTGCGGCCGTTACGGTCGCAACTTCGTGAAGACGATGCTGAGGTTGGCCGGTGAACGAGAGCAGATAGCCGTCGTGGACGACCAGCACGGGTGCCCCACGTTTGCCGACGACCTGGCCGCCATGATCGCCAGCATGGTTACCTCGCGCTTCACCGGCACGTTCCACGTCACCAATCAGGGCCGCACCACGTGGTTCGACCTGGCACGGGCCACCCTGGCGGCGGGCGGTTTGAATCCCGGCCGGGTTCGGCCCGTGTCCAGCGCCGACCTGGACCCGCCCCGCCCCGCCCCCCGCCCGGCCTGGTCGGTGCTCGACAACACCGCCCTTCGCCTGTCCGGGGTGCCTCTGCTGCCGGACTACCGGGAGTCACTCGAGCGGCTCGTGAAGCAGGTGCGGCAGTGAGTCGCGTGGCCGTGATCGGAGCCGGCTACGTGGGGCTGACCACCGCCGCCTACCTGGCCCACCTCGGTCACGAGGTTGTGTGCGCCGACGTGCTGCCCGAGAGGATCGAGGGCCTCAACCGGGGCCGGGTGCCGATATTCGAGGCTGGCCTCGAGGAGATGGTGCGTGAAGGCCTGGACGGCCACCGGCTGTCGTTCGTGGTCGGCGCCGGCCGGGCGGTGGACGGCGCCGAGTTCGTCTTTCTGTGCGTTCCCACACCGCAGGCGGCCGACGGATCAGCCGACATGCGCTACATCGAGGAGGCGGCGGGGGAGATCAGTCCCCACCTGCGCAGCGAGGCCGTCGTCATCAACAAGTCCACCGTGCCCGTGGGGTCGACGCGCGTAGTGGAGCGAGCGCTCGGGCGAGACGACGTCTTCGTGGTGTCGAACCCCGAGTTCCTGCGCGAGGGTTCCGCGGTGTACGACTGCCTCCACCCCGACCGCCTGGTTGTGGGTAGCGACGACCACACTGCCGCCATCCGGGTGGCCTCGTTGTTCGAACGCCTCGAGGCACCGCTCATCGTCACCGATCCGGCGTCGGCGGAGACGATCAAGTACGCCTCGAACGCCTTCCTGGCGACCAAGGTCTCGTTCGTCAACGCCCTGGCCAACCTGTGCGAGGGGGTCGGGGCCGACGTGCGCGAAGTGGTGCTGGGCATGGGATATGACCGCCGAATCGGCTTCGAGTTCCTGAAGCCGGGTCCCGGCTGGGGAGGGTCCTGCTTCCCCAAGGACACCCACGCCCTCGTCTACATGGCGGAGCAGGCCGGTTACGACTTCAGCCTGCTCGACGGGGTCATCGCCGTGAACGAGCAACAGTACGGCCGGGTGGCGGACAAGATCGAGAGAATGGCCGGTGGCTCGCTCGAGGGGCGCACGGTCGCGGCATGGGGCCTGAGCTTCAAGGCTCGAACCGATGACACCCGCGATTCGCCCGCTCTGGAGGTGATACGTCGTCTCCGGGAAAGGGGAGCAGTGGTGCGCGCCTACGATCCCCAGGCCAGCGGCGAGTTCCATGACGTCGAGCAGTGCAGCGATGCGTACGCCGCCTGTGAGGGCGCCAGCGTGCTGGCCGTCCTCACCGAATGGGACGACTTCCGCTGGCTGGACCTCGACAAGGTCAGAAGCGTGATGGCCGAGCCCCGCATCATCGACGCCCGGAACCTGCTCGACCCGGCCGTGGCCCGTCGCAAGGGGTTTGCCTACGAAGGCATGGGGCGCCCGTGAGGGTGGTGGTGACAGGTGGCGCCGGGTTCCTCGGTTCGCACCTGTGTGACCACCTCCTCGACCGGGGCGACGAGGTGGTGGCCATCGACAACCTCGTCACCGGTCGCCTCGACAACATCTCTCACCTGTTCGGCCTCGAGGGTTTCGCTTTCCAGCACCACAACGTCAGCCAGTACGTGCACGTCCCCGGCCCCGTCGACGCCGTGCTGCACTTCGCCAGCCCGGCCTCGCCCCAGGACTACCTGGAGTTGCCCATCCAGACTCTGAAGGTGGGTTCCCTGGGGACGCACAACCTCCTGGGCCTGGCCAAGGACAAGGGCGCCCGGTTCCTGCTGGCGTCGACGAGCGAGGTGTACGGCGACCCCGAGGTCCACCCTCAGACCGAGGAGTACTGGGGCCACGTGAACCCCGTCGGCCCCCGAGGCGTCTACGACGAGGCAAAGCGCTTCGCCGAGGCCATGACCATGGCCTACCAGCGCAGCCACGGCGTCGACGTGCGGATCGTGCGCATCTTCAACACCTATGGCCCTCGTCTGAGGCCGGCGGACGGCAGGGTCGTCTCCAACTTCCTGGTGCAGGCCATGGAAGGCAAACCGCTCACGATCTACGGCGACGGGACCCAGACCCGCAGCTTCTGCTATGTCGACGACGAGGTCGCCGGCATACTCGCCCTGCTGGCTTCGGACCACCGAGGGCCCATGAACATCGGAAACCCCGACGAGTTCTCCGTCGGCGAGCTGGCCCGACTCGTGCTCGAGGTCACCGGGTCCTCCTCTGACTTGGTGTACGAGCCGATACCTGTGGACGATCCAGTCAGGCGTCGACCCGACATCTCGCGGGCTCGAAGCGTCCTCGGCTGGGAGCCGAGCGTTGCCTTGAGGGAAGGCCTGGCTCGCACCGCGGCGTGGCTGGAGAGCTCGGGTTCAGGTCGGTGACCGACGTCGCCGACGTCCCGGCCTACCGACGGCTGTCGGCCATCGTGCCCGTGTACAACGAACGGAGCACGGTGGGTGAGGTCATCCGGAGGATGCGGCGTGTCGAGCTGCCGGTCGACCTCGAGATCGTCGTCGTCGACGATGCCTCCACCGACGGCAGCGAGAAGGTACTGAGCGCCCTCGAGGATTCCACGCTGCGGGTGATCCGCCATCCGGTCAACCAGGGCAAGGCGGCGTCGATCCGAACGGCGCTCACCGTCGCCCGTGGGGACCTGGTGCTGATCCAGGATGCCGATCTGGAGTACGACCCTGACGACTGGCCGAGGATGCTGGCTCCGATCCTCAAGGGCAAGGCCAAAGTCGTGTACGGGAGCCGGTTCATCGGTGAGCGGCGCACGATGCGGTACTGGCCGCACCTGGGCAACAGGTTCCTCTCCCTCGTCACCGACGTCCTCTACAACGTGAACCTGTCGGACATCGAGACGGGTTACAAGCTCTTCGACCGGACCGTGCTCGACGAGCTCACCATCGAGTCGGATCGCTTCGACTTCGAGCCCGAGATCACGGCCAAGCTGCTTCGTTCGGGCCATCGCATCTACGAGGTCCCGGTCGCCTTCGCCGGCCGGGAGCAGGACGAGGGCATGAAGTTCACCCGGGCCGACACGGTCCGAGCGTTGGCCACGCTCTTCAAGTACCGGTTCAAGAAGATGGGCTGACCTTTGGTGGCGGCCCGGGTCAGCGCCATCGTCGTGAACTACAACGACCGCGGGCACCTCCTCGAGTGCGTTCGCAGCCTCAGGTCGGAGGGCGTCAAGGACCTGATCGTCGCTGACAACGACTCCAGCGACGGCTCCCCTGAGGCGCTCCTCGAGATGGACCCCGAGGTCACCCTGGTCCCGGTCGGCGGGAACTTCGGCTACCCGGTCGCTGCCAACCGGGGTGCTTCACGAAGCTCGGGAGACCTGCTCCTGATCTGCAACTCGGACGTGACGGTCGAGGACGGTGCCGTCGCCGCCCTGACGGCCTCCATGGACGCCGACGAGCGTCTCGGCGTCGTCGGTCCTCGGATCATGAACCCGGACGGATCGCCGTACCCCTCGCCCAGAAGGTTTCCGGCAATGGGGGTGGCCCTCGGCCACGCCTTCCTCGGGCTCTTCGCCCCCCGCAACCGCTACACCCGCCGCTACCGCATGCTGGACTGGCAGCAGCAGCCCGGTCCCGTTGACTGGGTGTCCGGTGCATGCTTCATGTGCCGCCGGGATGCCTGGGACAGGCTCGGGGGTCTGGACGAGGCGTACTTCCTCTACGCCGAGGACGTGGACCTGTGCTGGAGGGCGTGGAAGTCGGGCTGGAAGGTGGGCTTCGAGCCGGCGGCGCGGGTCACCCACATCGGGGCCGCGACGACGTCGCTTGCTCCCTACCGCTTCATCGTGCTGCACCACCGGTCCGCCCTGCGCTTCTCCCGCCGCTACCTCACGGGTTGGCGTCAGGTCCTGCTGCCGTTCACCACGATCGGCCTCGGGGTCCGGCTGGCCCTGGCCTGCGCCCAGCGTGCCGCCCGGGGGCTCCGGGACCACTAGGTTCGAGGCTCATGGGCAAAGCGTCGAGTTCCAAGAAGGTGGCCCGGGCTGCCACCACGGGCGGCGGTCGCACCAGCCGGGGTTCACGGGCGTGGGGCTGGTACTCGGCCCTGGCCATCGTGACGCTGGTGGGGATCCTCCTGGTGGTCACCAGCCGAAACCAGCGCCTGAACGCCAACGATCCCGTGACCGCCGAGAAGCCTCGGGCCGCCGCACCCGACAAGGGATTCGCCGGTGACCACTGGCACGCCGCCTACGGCATCTACGTCTGTGACCGGTTCGCCTCCGAGATCAAGAGCGACCGTGACCCCAACGGCATTCACACCCACGACGACGGGATCATCCACATGCACCCCTTCACCAGGGCGGTGTCGGGCTCGAAGGCCACCTTCGGGGTCTTCGCCGAGACGGTGGGCCTTACCGTCGCCGAGGACACGGTGAAGGTCGGAGACAAGACCTATAGCAACGGCGACAAGTGCGGGGACAAGGAGGGCCGGGTTCAGGTGCTGCTGAACGGCAAGGAGAGGCCAGGTGACCCCAAGGACATCCGCCTCCAGGACCGCGACCAGCTCGTGATCGCCTTCGCCCCCCGCGACGCCGAGGTCCCCGAGAGCCCTCCATCGACCCCGAATCTCGACAACCTCAACGACGTCGCGGGTAGCCCGGGCGCCACTTCGCCCACCACTCAGGCGCCGGGGACGCCACAGCCGGTAACGCCACCATCCAGCACCCCGTGAGGGCGGTAGTCCTCGTCGGGGGCATGGGCACCCGCCTACGACCCCTCACCCTCACCACGCCCAAACAGATGCTCCACGTGGCTGGGGTCACCATGATCGAGCGTGTGTTGGGCCACCTGGCCGCCCACGGCGTGGGGGAGGCCACTCTCTCCATGGGCTACCGGCCCGACCCTTTCCTGTCGGCGTTCCCCAGCGACCGCTGCGCCGGGGTGGGCTTGCGCTACGCGGTCGAACCCACGCCGCTGGACACTGGCGGCGCCATCCGCTTCGCCGCACTTCACGGCGAGATGGACGACACCTTTCTTGTGGTGAACGGTGACGTGCTCACGGACCTGGACGTGACCGGGCTGGTGGCGTTCCACCGGGAGCGCGAGGCCAAGGCCACCCTCCACGTCACTCCGGTCGCTGATCCCCGCTCGTTCGGGGTCGTGGCCGTGGACGGAGCGGGTCGTGTGGAGGCGTTCATCGAGAAGCCGGATGTTCCCTCAACCGACCTGATCAACGGGGGGACCTACGTGGTGGAGCCGGACGTGGTGGAGCGGATCGCCGGGGACCGGCGCGTTTCCGTCGAGCGGGAGACGTTCCCGGCCATGGTGGAGGAGGGTTCGCTCTTCGCGCTGGCGTCGGATGCCTACTGGGTCGACGTCGGGACACCGGCTACCTACCTGAGGGCCCAGCTCGACCTGCTGTCCGGCCTGCGGCCTGGTCCGCCCGCTCCCGGCGCCATCGAGGGTGAGCCCGGGGTATGGACCATCGGCAGACCTGTGATCAGCGGTGAGGTGAGGCCCCAGAGCCTGATCGGCGACGCCGCCTACGTGGCCAGGGAGTCGCAGGTGGAGGGTTCGGTGGTGAGCGCCGGAGCGCGTGTGGAGGGAGCGAGGGTGGTGGGCTCCGTGCTCCTCCCCGGAGCCGTGACCCGGGCGGGAGCCGTGGTCGAGGGCTCGATCGTCGGCGCCGGCGCGGTGGTGGGAAAAGGAGCCGAGGTCACCGGGCTGTCGGTGGTGGGGGAGGGCGTAGAGCTCGACAGCAACGCCCGGATCTCTGCCGCCCGGGTCCCGAGCTCGTGATTGCGGGCGGCGGGAGGATCCTGCCATGAGAGCGCTCGTGACGGGGGGGGCCGGGTTCATCGGATCGGCGCTGGTAGACCGCCTCCTGGCCGAGGGCCACACCGTGGATGCCGTCGACGACCTGTCCACCGGGTCCCTCGCCAATCTGGTCGACGCTCGCTCGAACCCCGGCCACGATTTCACCTTCCACCGCTTCGACGTGCGCTCCGAGCAGCTCGTGGCCCTCATGGCCCGCCGCCGGCCCGAGGTCGTCTTCCACCTGGCCGCCCAGGCCGACGTCCGGGTCTCGGTGGCCCGGCCCGTGTTCGACGCCGACGTCAACATCCTGGGCACCGTTCAGGTGCTCGAGGGCGCGCGGCAGGCGGGGGCTCGCAAGGTGGTGTTCGCGTCGAGCGGTGGCACGATCTACGGCGACGTCGATCCTGCGGACCTGCCCGCCCGCGAGACGCTCCCCCAACGGCCCCTGTCGCCCTACGGCGTGGCCAAGAAGGCGGGCGGTGACTACCTGGTGGCCTACCGCGAGCTGCACCAACTGGAGTTCGCGGCCCTGGCTCTGGCCAACGTCTACGGCCCCCGGCAGGACCCCAATGGGGAGGCTGGCGTGGTGGCCATCTTCGCCGGCCGGTTGCTGGCCGGGGAGCGCTGCACCATCTTCGGTGACGGCGGACAGACCCGAGACTTCGTGTTCGTGGACGACGTGGTGGACGCCTTCGTCCGGGCCGCGGAGCGGGGTGGCGGCCTCCTCATGAACGTCGGCACGGGGATGGAGACGTCGGTCAACCAGCTCTACGACGTCATGGCCACGGTGGCCGGCGTCACCGAGCCGGCCGAACACGCGCCCGAGCGCCCCGGTGAGCTGCGCCGATCCGCCCTGGATCCCGGCCGAGCCGCCATCCACCTCGGGTGGAAACCGTGGACCACGATCGAGGAGGGCAGTCGGTCCGTGCTCGAGTGGTTCCAGGCCGCCCGCCCGTCGTAGGCCGCCGCCGGCAACAACCCGCGCTGGCGGCGCCGCCCTGAGCGCCACCTCAGCGGAAGAGGTCCTCTTCGGGGCGGCGGACGACCTCGGCGCTCACCGACGACGGGCGGAGCCATGCAGGATCCACGCCTCGGACGATGGCCGCCGGGATGCCGGCGGCCTTGCCCATCACCAGCTCGGCGGCGGACGTCAGCTCATCGGCCACGCAGACCTCGGTCACCTGAAGCGGACGACCGAAGGCGTCCGCCTTCCCCCGCAGATCCAGGACCGCGGCCACACCGGCGCAGCCAATGGCGACGTCGGTGCTGCCGCGGCGCCACGGCCGCCCGAAGGTGTCGGAGACGATCACGCCCAGGCTCGCGCCCGTCCTGGCGCGGAGGGCTTCACGGATGCGCCGGGCCGAACGGTCGCCGTCTTCGGGCAGGAGCGCGGCCCACCCCGGCATCACGTTGGACAGGTCCACGCCGGCGTTGGCGCACACGAGCCCCTGGCGGGTCTCACTGATCACCAGGTCCCCCCGCCGGCGCAGCACCCGGGTGGACTCCCGCTCGACGAGGACGGCGCCAGAGCGCGGGTCGTCCGTGTCCATCGACACCAACCGGCCCTCTGCCTTGGACACCACCTTCTGGGTCACTACCAGGACGTCGCCCTCCAGCAGCGCCGCCCGCTCGGAGACCAACTCAGCGAGGTCGTCGCCGGGGCGCACCTCTGGCATGCCGCCGACGGGAATGATCGAGATGGTCAACGGCGAAGCACGGCGCGGGCCAACGCCGACGCCTCGGCCGGCCCCGTCATCAGAGTGGGAGTCACGATGCAGCGCATGCCCTCGGCTTCCACGGCGTCGGCCATGTCTGCGTCGGCCTCGTCCACCACCAGGGTGGACGCGAAGGGGGTGTAGAGGTGGGCCACGCCCGCCACCGAGGCCTCGTGGCCGAGCTCGGTCATGAGGCGATCGGCGGGTCCGCGGACGGCGGTGCCGGCGATGATGGGCGATACCGCCACCACGTCGCGGCGGCGTTGGGCCACAGCCTCCCCCACGCCGGGCACAGCCAGAATGGGACCAATGGACACGATGGGATTGGACGGGCATATCAGCACCTGATCTGCGGAACCGATGCTCTCGAGCACCCCCGCCGCAGGTTCGGCTTCGTCGATGCCCGCGAACCGCACGGCCTGGACGGGCACTGCGTGACCCAGTCTCACGAAGTAGTCCTGGAAGCCGATCTCGACCGAGGTCTCCGGCTCCGGCCCGGGCACGGTGACGCGAGTCTCCACCCGCTGATCGCTCATGGGAATCAGCCGGACCTGCACGTCCCAAGCTCTTGCTATCTCCGCCGTCACGTCCGAGAGGCTGCCCTCCTCGGCCAGCCTTTGTGTCCGGTAGAGGTGGGTGGCCAGGTCACGGTCTCCGAGGCGGAACCAGCTGTGCCCTGCTCGTGACTCGGGAGGTGCGACGTCGGGATAGCGATCTAGAGCAGCCATCACGGCCCATGTCTCTCCGGTCAGCCCCCACGCCCGCTCGGCGTCGATGGCTCCGGCCAGCGCGTAGGTGACGGTGTCGATGTCGGGGCAGACCCGAAGGCCATGGATGGTCAGGTCATCGCCGGTGTTCACCACAACCGTCATGTCGGTGGGCGCCATGACGTCCGAGAGCCCACACAGCATTCGGGCCGCACCGACTCCACCCGCCAGTGCGGCCAACCTCAGCACGGCCCGGGGACGGCGGCGCAGTAGCGTGGGCCAGGCGCCCGACTAAGGCCTGGCCGAACCATCACGCATGATCCACCTGCTCTCCATCCAACTGGTCGCAGAGCGCGGTGGCTCCGACCAGGCACTGGTGCGGATGATCCAGAGCCTGCCACGGGACCGGTTCCGGTGCCATGTCGCACTGCCCCGACCCTCTCCGTTGGAGCCCGAGTTCTCCGAGGCGGGAGCGACGCTGCACGTGGTGCCCATGGAGAGGATCTCGACCACCCACGGGATGCGGAACTGGGCCGCATACGCGACCGGCTGGCCCCTGGCGGTGGCTCGGCTGGTGAAGCTGATCCGGGAGCTGGACGTCGACGTCGTGCACAGCAACTCGCTGCACTCCTGGTACGGGTGGGCGGCTGCCTCCCTGACCCGTCGGCCCCACGTGTGGCACGCGCGGGAGATCGTCGTCCAGTCGCGTGCGGCCCTGGGCCTCGAGCGGTTCCTGGCCCGAGCCTTCGCGGCCCGAGTGATCTGTATGTCGGGGGCGGTGGCCGCCCAGCTCCACTCGGCCAACACGGTGGTGATCCACGAGACGCCCGACCCGAGCCTGTACAACCCGGGCCGGGCGGGACGGTTCCGGACCGTACTGGACATCCCCGACCAGGTCCCCTTGGTCGGGGCGGCTGGTCGCATCGACACCTGGAAGGGTTTCGACGTGCTGCTCGATGCCTTCGGGCAGGCCCGCAGGCGCCGCCCCGAGCTGCAGCTGGCGGTGGCCGGTGGTCACGTGAGCGGAAAGGAGGGATATGCCCGCGGGCTGGAGGCGAGGGCCGCGGCCCTGGGCGGCGTCCACTGGCTCGGCCCCCGAACGGACATGCCGGAGGTCCTCGCTGACCTCGACCTCTTCGTCCTGCCCTCGACAGAGCCCGAGCCGTACGGTCTGGTCCTGGTGGAGGCACTGGCCAGCGGTGTTCCCGTGGTGGCCACGGACGCCGGTGGGCCACGCGAGATCCTGGCTGCCGCCATCCCGGGGAGCGGGCGTCTGGTGCCGCCCCGTGACGCCGCCACCCTCGCGGATGCGCTGGTGGAGCTGTTGCCGTCCGAGGGTGAGACCAGCTCTGCAACCCGGAAGGCACGGTCCGTCCTGCGACGACCGGAGCCTCAGGACCGCTTCGCCCATGTCTTCGAGGAGGTGGCGCGCCAGCGGCCGGGGAGAGGGCCCCGTGGTCTAGGCTGCTCGTCTCATGTCGGCCTTCTGCCGGGAGACGGCCGGTGAGCTCACCCGTGGTTGACCCACCCGACGATGGGCGCTGGCCCACCGTCACGCTGATCGTCCTCAACTACAACGGTTTGGAGCACCTCCCCGACTGCTTCAACTCGCTCCACGGGATTGACTACCCGGAGAACCGGCTGGAGCTGATGATGGTGGACAACGCCTCCAGCGACGGGTCTGCCCGGTACGTGCGGTCCAATCATCCCCGCGTCCGGGTGGTGGAGAGCAGCGAGAACCTCGGCTTCGCCGGCGGGAACAACCTCGGCGCCCGGGAGGCCACGGGCGAGCACGTCATCTTCCTGAACAACGACATGGCCGTGGACCCGGGCTTCGTACGGGGCCTGGTGGAGACGATCATGGGCGATCCGGAGGCGGTGAGCGCGGGGGCCAAGATCCTGAGCTGGGACGGGAGCCTCTTCGACTTCGCCGGTTCCATCTGCAACTTCACCGGCCACGCCTCCCAGGTCGGCTTCGAGGAGCCCTACCACCCCGATCGCTACGACGAGGTCGTACCCCAGCTGTTCGCCTGTGGCGGGGCCATGATCATCGACCGTGAGGTGTTCCTCGACGTCGGCGGCTTCGACGACGACTACTTCATCTACTTCGAGGATGTCGACCTCGGCTGGCGTCTGTGGCTGCAGGGTCACAAGGTCCTCTTCGCTCCCACGGCTGTGGTCAACCACCGCCATCACGGCACCATGGAGAAGTTCCCGAGCTACAGGAAGTCGCTGCTCTACGAGCGCAACGCCCTCTACACGGTGCTCAAGAACTACGGCGACGACAACCTGGGCGGCGCCCTTGCCGCCACCCTCTTCGCCATGGCGGCCGGGGTGGTGGAGGAGGCGGTCAACGTGGGCCAGCTGGATCTGGAGTCGTTCTCCATCAAGAGCCGGAAGAAGATGGACCGCAAGGCGGTCCGCCTGCAGAAGCCGAACATGAGCGCCCTCCTCGCGCTCCACGAGGTGGCGAGCGACCTCCCTCTCTGGATGGAGAAGCGCCGCGCTGTGCAGGAACGACGCAAGCGGACCGACGTGGAGATCGCCCACCTCTTCAGGCCCTACTTCCCACCTACCCCTTGGAGATGGGCCAGGACCGCCTACTCGGTCACCCAGGCCCTCGGGGTCCAGGACCTGTTCTCCACGGCTCCTCGCAAGGTCCTGGTGGTGAGTCCCGACGTGCTGCCCTACCCAGGGCTGCCCACTGTCGGGTCAGGACTTCGCACCTGGGCCATGGGCCAGGGTTTTCGCGCCGCCGGCCACGAGGTCGAGTTCTCCATGCCCCGCCGGACGCTCGAGCGCTTCGATGGGCATGCTCCTGAAGAAGCCATCCGGCTGGCGTGGGAGCCGCTGCGCCTGGGCGACGTGGTGGAGAGCGTCAAGCCCGACGTCGTGGTGGCGTGCGGGTGGCCGGTGCTGAACCACCTGCTGCACGTACCGAACGTGCCGCTCATCCTCGACCAGCACGGGCCTCACATGCTCGAACGGGGGTTCCAGGGCCTGGACGAGGAGGCCAGTGAGGCCGAGAAGCTGCGGGCCATTCGCATGGCGGACTACTTCACGTGCGCCGGCGAACGGCAGTTGCAGCACTTCCAGGACTGGCTGGAGCGGGCGGGCTGGACCGAGGAGGAGCGGGCCGAGCGGGCTGTGGCCGTCCCCGTCTCCCTCTCGCCGGACCTCCCGACGCCCGACCGCCACGGTGAGCCCACCTTCGTCTACGGCGGGATGTTCCTGCCCTGGCAGGACCCGTCGGTCGGCCTCGAGACGCTGGTGGACGAGCTGGAGCGCCGCGACGAGGGCCGGCTGCTCTTCTTCGGTGAGATGCACCCGTCGTTCACGGGCGGGCTGGTGGAGGCGCTCATCGACCGCCTGGGCCGCAGCCTTCGGGTGGAAGTTCGGGGTCTCGTGCCGCACGCGCAGCTGGTGGAGGCCTACACCCGCTCGCACGTGGCCATCGATCTGATGAAGGCCAACCCCGAGCGCCGGTTGGCCTTCACCACCCGCACCGTGGAGTACCTGTGGTGCGGGGTCCCGGTCATCTACAACGACTACGCAGAGCTAGCCGACCACATCCGGGAGTACCAGGCCGGTTGGACGGTGGCCCCCGACGACGTGGAGGGCTTGCGCCGGGTCGTCGCCGACATCTTCGAGCATCCCGAGCAGGTGGAGGAGCGGGGCCGCAACGCCCAGCGCCTCGTCCGCGATCGGTTCACGTGGGATCAGACCATCGCTCCTGCTGACCACTTCGTACGCCATCCCAGCATGCGCCGGGACCAGACGCTGGAGGACAGGATCAGCGCCTTGATCCCCGCCGAGGTGACGCTCGCCGTGCAACGGGTGCGCTCGAGGCTGCCCCCATCCGTGGACCAGGGCCTGCTGCGGGTCCTCGGCCTGCTGATGGGAACGAAGCACCACCCCGACAGCGACGGCGATGCGCCCATCCCGCTCGAGCTGGCCATCCTCGTGAACCGGGTCTCTCGGACCCTGCCCGAGCCGGTGGCCAAGAGGGCACGGCACACCCTTCGACGGGTGCGAGGAAGGGAGAGAGCACGGTGAAGATCCTCGTGACGGGAGGTGCCGGCTTCATCGGCTCCCATCTGGTGGACGCGCTGCTGGAGCGAGGCCACGAGGTGATCGTCTACGACAACCTGGAAGGTCAGGTCCACGGCGAGAACGGCGGGAAGCCTGCCTACCTGAACGAAGGCGCCAGGTTCGTCCGCGGTGACGTTCGCGACTACGAGGCCCTCAAGGGCTGCATCGTCGACCAAGGTGTGGAACTGGTGTCGCACCAAGCCGCCGTGGTCGGGGTGGGCCAGTCGATGTACGAGATTCGCCGCTACGTGGAGGCGAACTCGTTGGGGACGGCCAACGTCCTCGACATCCTGGCCAACACCGAGCACGGCGTGCGCAAGGTCGTGGTGGCCTCCTCCATGTCGATCTACGGAGAAGGGAAGTACGTCTGTCAGGCCGACGGCGTGGTCTTCCCGAAGCTGCGGCCACCGGAGCAGCTGAGCGAGCGTGACTGGGAGATCAGGTGCCCGCGTTGCGGTAGCGCCGTCCGCGCCACCGGGACCGACGAGGACAAGCCGCTCTTCCCCACCTCCATCTACGCCACCACCAAGAGGGACCAGGAGGAGATGGTCCTGGAGTTCGGCGACGCCTACGGCGTCCCGAGCGTCGCCCTCCGCTACTTCAACGTCTACGGAGCTCGCCAGGCCCTCGCCAATCCGTACACGGGGGTGGCGGCGATATTCGCCTCCCGGCTGCTCAACGACAAGGCGCCACTGGTGTTCGAGGATGGCAGGCAGAGCCGCGACTTCACCCACGTGTCCGACATCGTGCAGGCCAACCTCCTCGTCACCGAGGGTGACGCCGGGGACTTCGACGCTTTCAACGTCGGCACGGGCCGGAGCACGTCCGTCCTCGATGTGGCCGAGACGCTCGCCGAGAAGCTGGACAGGGACATCAAGCCGCAGCTTCTGGGCAAGTTCCGCTCGGGGGACATTCGCCATTGCCACGCCGACATCACCAAGGCACGGTCCATGCTCGGGTTCGAGCCGAGGGTGCAGTTCGACGAGGGGATGGAAGGCCTGGCCGCCTGGCTGGCGTCCGAGACGTCGGACGATCGGGGCGAGGTCGCCATGCAGGAGCTGGAGGTCCGGGGCCTCACCGGGTAGGTAGTGCTGTACTAGGCCGATGCGGGCCTTGGTCACCGGCGGCTCGGGCTTCGTTGGATCCTGGCTGCGGGCCCATCTGGAGGAGGTCGGCGACGATGTCGTCGCCCCCGGGGACGAGTTCGACCTCCACGACCCGCGGACCGTCCATCACGAGATGGCGAGTGCCGGGGCGGACGCCGTGTACCACCTGGCCGGCCTGGCTCATGTCGGTCGTTCCTGGGACGAGCCGGTGAGCTTCTTCGAGATCAACGCCCTCGGCACCCTGCACGTCCTCGATGCCGCCCGCCGGTGCCGGCCGGTGCCCCGGGTCCTGGTGGTGAGCTCAGCCGAGGTGTACGGGACGGTGAACGCGGGGCAGCTGCCGCTCGACGAGGAGACTCCGATGCGCCCGGTGTCGCCCTATGCGGCCAGCAAGGCGGCGGCGGAGATGCTCGGCATACAGGCGCACCTCGGATGGGAGGTGCCCGTGATCCGAGCTCGACCGTTCAACCACCTGGGTCCGGGCCAGTCGCCGACCTTCGCCGTGCCCGCTCTGGCGGGTCGGATCCTCGAGGCACGCCGGACCGGTAGCGACGTCCTACGGACGGGGAACCTGTCGGCCCGCCGCGACTTCACCGACGTACGAGACGTGGTGCGCGCCTATCGGCTGCTCGTGGAAGCGGGGGAGCCGGGTGCGGTCTACAACGTCTGCTCGGGGCGAGACGTGGCCATCGAGAAGGTCGTGACCCACCTGCTCGCCATCTCGGGGTCCGACCTCCGGATCCGCAGCGACCCCGACCTCATGCGCCCGATCGACGTCCCCGTCCTCCGAGGCGACCCCTCCCGGCTCCGGGCCGCTACCGGCTGGGTGCCGGTGGTACCCCTCGAGGAGAGCCTGGAAGCCGTGCTCGATTCCCTGAAGAGCTGATCACTCGCGACGCGAGGGGCCGGCGTCCTTCTGCTGATCGACGCGCGCCCGGAGCTGGTCCTGAGCCTCCTTGGCCGCCTTTCGGACCTGGACCCACACGCCCATGGCCTGCTCGGGGAGGCGTGACTCGATGTGCCCGATCACGGGTTCGACTCGCTGGCTGACGTCCACCATGACAGGCTCGAGCCGCTGCTCGACGTCCCGGGCCAATGCCGAGATCTGGTGGCGCGTCCCGGCCACCTGTGACTCGAGCTCGGGACGCTGGCTCTGGAGCTGCTGGGCCAGCTCGCGGCGACGAACCTGGGCCTGCTGGAACCCGAGCACGCCCAAGCCGACTGCCACGTAGGCAGCGTCCCTCATGGTCCTTGTCACATCGTCAACGGCGGTCACGGCCGGCATCCTCCACGTGAGATCGGACCCTCCACCGTACCGGAACCCCATAGGTCCGACGGCCAACCTGTCCGGGGTATGGCCCTGACGAGGCGCGGCCCCCGGCTAGCCTTCGGTCCCGACATGGAATCGCCGTTGCAGGCACCGGCGGTCGTCGCCGTCGTCGTCACGTGCGACTCGGGATCTTGGCTGGAGGAGGCGCTCGAGGCGCTGGCCGCCCAGGACTACCCGAATCTCTCGGTGCTGGTGATCGACGCCAACAGTGCTGAAGATCCCACCCACCGCGTGGCGCGGGTGCTGCCGGACGCGTTCGTGCGGCGCCTCCCGGCCAACCGCGGTTATGCGGCGTCGGCCAACGAAGCGCTCAAGCTGGTGGAAGGTGCCTCGCTCTACCTGCTCTGCCACGACGACGTCGTCCCTGCCCCGGACGCGGTGCGCATCATGGTGGAGGAGGCCTTCCGCTCCAACGCCGGGATCGTGGCTCCCAAGCTTCTCGATTGGCACGAGCCGGCCCGCCTTCTCCAGGTGGGGATGGGCGCCGACAGGGGAGGGGCACCGGTGGCGCTGGCCGAGCGGGGCGAGCTCGACCAGTCGCAGCACGACAACGTGCGGGACGTCTTCTTCGCTCCCGGCGGCTGTGTCCTGGTGCGGGCCGACCTATTTGCCTCCCTCGGCGGTTTCGACCCCCTCATGGGCCTCTACGGCGAGGATCTCGACCTCTCGTGGCGCGCCCACATCGTTGGCGCCAGAGTGGTGGTGGCCCCCGCCGCCCGGGTGCGCCACCTGGAGGCCATGAGCACCGGCCGTCGGGCTCCTGGCGGGGGGCCGACACCGAACAGCGAGGAAGCCGCCCGCCGCCGGGTACGGCCTCTCCAGCTCCGCCATCGCCTCCGGGCCGTGCTCAAGGCTTACGGCCCCTGGCACCTGATCCGGGTGCTTCCCCAAGCGGGCGTCCTGGCCCTGCTGGAGATCGTGGCGGACGTGCTCACCGGGCGCGCCGGAGCCGCCCGCGACACTCTCCGGGCGTGGTCATGGAACCTGCGGCATCTCGGTCAGCTTCGTGCTGCGCGCCGCCAGGTTCACGGCCACCGCCGCATGAGCGACAGTGCGATCCGCGACCTTCAGGCCAGGGACCTGACCCGGTTCGTCAACTTCGTGCGCACCCAGGTGATGGGCGAGAACCTGCGTCCCCGCGCCATGGCCGGGCGGGTGATTTCGTCGACCCGGGCCCGGGACCTCCGGCTGCCGTTGCTGGTGGGCGCCGGCGCAACAGTGCTTTTTCTGTTCGGTAGCCGGCAGCTGCTGACGGGCGGCGTGCCGGCCGTGAACGAGCTCGCTCCCGTGTCCGGCGGCCCGGTGAGCCTACTTCGAGGTTTCCTCTCGAGCTGGCGTGAGGTGGGTCTCGGCGCCGAAGGCCCAGCCCCTCCGGCCTTCGTCCTCCTCGGGCTCGGGGGCGTCCTCCTCGGAGGGTCCACCGCCCTCCTGCAGACCGTCCTGGTGGTGGCCGCGCTGCCGCTCGGCGCCGTTGGCGCCTTCCGCCTGGCCCGGCCCTTCGGCTCCCAGCGGGGCAGCCTGGCCGCCCTCGTCGTGTACGCCGCGGTGCCCGTCGCCTACAACGCCTTCGCCGCCGGCCGGGTGAGCGGGCTGGTCGCCTACGCGGCCGCACCATGGGTGCTGAGCCGTCTTCTGCGGGTCACGGGCATCGAGCCCTTCGGTGACGAGGCGCCGGAGCGGAGCCTGGCCGTGGAGATTCTCGGTCTCGGGGTGCTGCTGGCGGTGGCAGCCGCCCTCTCGCCTTCGGTGACGGTCATGGCCATCCTTGCCGCCCTCGGGATCGTGGTCGGCGCTGCCCTCGGCGGAGGTGTCGGTCCGGCTCGGCGTGCGCTGGCAGTGGCCCTCGGCGGTGCCGGAGTGAGCGCCGTGCTGCTCTTCCCGTGGACCCTCACCTTTCTCCGGCCCGGGGCCCGGCTGTCGGCTCTCATGGGGGAGACGACGGTGCCGGCGGGCGGCTACGGGTGGGGAAGCCTGCTTCGCTTCCAGACCGGCGCCCTCGGGGATCCGCCGTTCGGTTGGGCTTTCGTCGTCGCCGGCGCCCTGCCCCTTCTCATCGGTCGGGAATGGCGCCTGTCGTGGGCAGCCCGCCTCTGGGGGCTGGCCATCGCGTCCTGGGCGGCGGCATGGCTCGACGGCCGGGGATGGTTGCCGATCCCCCTCCCGCCGGCGGACGTGATCCTCGCCCCGGCCGCATTGGCGCTGGCCCTCGCCGTGGCCCTGGGGATGACCTCCTTCGAGGTCGACCTTCGTGGGTACCGCTTCGGATGGCGACAGCTGGCTTCCATCTGCGCCCTGGTGGCCACGCTCGCCGGCGCTCTACCGGTGCTGGCCACGGCGATCGGGGGGAGATGGGGCCTGCCCCGCCAGGACTTCGCCGAGCTGTTGTCGTGGATGCCGGAGCAGCGCGGTCAGGGTTCGTTCCGCGTCCTCTGGCTGGGAGACCCCGAGGCACTTCCGGTGGGCGCTTGGCGCCTGGAGGAGGGACTGAGCTACGGCACCTCTCGTGACGGGCCGCCGGACGTCAGGGTGGCGTGGGCGGGCGCATCGCCCGGTCCCGCCGAGGCGGTTGCCGAGGCCTTCACCGTGGCCCGATCCCGAGGCACCACCCGCCTGGGACGGTTGCTTGCTCCCATGGCCGTCCGCTATGTGGTGGTCCCGGAGCGCGCCGCCCCCTCCCAGGCCAAGACGCCGCTCCTGCCGCCCCCGTCGGACGTGCCCGCCACCCTCGACGCTCAGGTCGACCTGAAGCAGCTGAAGGGCGACAGCTCGCTGCGTGTTTACGAGAACGCGGCGTGGGCGCCCGGCCGGGCCCTGTTGGGGCCGGAGCAGGCCCAGGCCAGCCGACAGTCGAGCTTGGAGTCGGTGGCATCGGTCAACCTGTCCGGGTCCCGGTTCGCCCTGCCCGAGCAGCGCTCACGAGCCCGTTATCGAGGGCCGGTCCAGCAAGGCGACGTGGTGTTCCTTTCCGAGGCCTCTTCCCGGCGCTGGCAGCTGCGCGTGGGCGGCCGAGCCGCGGATCGCACCGAGGCGTTCGGCTGGGCCAACGCATTCACGGCGCCGGCCAGCGGCCCGGCCACCCTCCGGTACCACCCCTCCTTCTGGCGCTACCTGGTCATCGCCGTCCAGGTGATCCTGTGGCTGGCGGCCATCCACCGTCTGGTGGCCGTCCGCCGCCTCGTGGCCCGCCGGCGGTCGGGATGACGCAGGCCGCGGGGCCGGCCCGATGAAGCTGGACCGGTGGCCGCTCGTCGCTGTCGTGGCCGGGCTGCTCCTGGCCGGCGCCCTCGTCGATCGCACCGGTTCCGGGCCGCGTCCACCGGCTCGACCTGCGGAGCACGCGTCGGCCATGCCCACGGCGGCCCCGGGTGGGGCGCTGTCGTCCACGTTGTACTGCGCCGGGGCCACGGCCACGGCCGCGGGCAGCTCCACGGGGGCGGTGGTGATCGCCAACACCCGTGACCAGGAGGCTCGGGGCAGCGTCACCGTCATCACCACCACCGCACCGCCCCGATCGGTCCCTCTCGTGGTGGGGCCGTCGTCCGTGGCCGAGGTGAGCCTGGGCAGCCTGGCCCCCGGGGCGGCTGCGGCCGCCGTGGTCGACCTCCAATCGGGGCAGGCGGCCGCCGAGCTGTCGGTCTCGGGAGCCCAGGGTGACGGAGACGTGACTCCCTGCGCCTCTTCCGGTTCGGCGCGGTGGTACTTCGCTGACGCCTCGACGGCGCGGGACGCCAGTCTCTCGTTGTCGCTGTTCAACCCTTTTCCCGAGGACGCCATCGCCGACCTGTCGTTCAGCACCGATGAGGGTCGGGCCACGCCGGCCGACCTGCAGGGCCTCGTCATCCCTGCCGGCAGCCTGGTGGTGAAGGAGGTCGGCGAACACGTGCGGCGCCGGGAGTCGATCGCCACCATGGTGACGGCGCGAACCGGCCGCCTGGTGGCGGCTCAGAGCCTCGGCCGCACGGTGACCGGGCGGTCGGGGACCTCCGTGACGCTGGGCGCCCCCTCGCTGTCGCCGCTCTGGTACTTCCCCGACGGGTTGGCGACCACCGGTGTGGTCGAGCGCTATTCGCTGTTCAACCCGGCCTCACGCGAGGCCGAGGTGGCCCTCGAGGTGAACCTGGACGAGGGGGTGGCAGAGCCCTTCGAGATCACGGTCCCGGCCGGGGACCGGGTCACGGTCACCTTCAACGACGAGGCCCGAGTGCCCAAGGGCGTGGGCCACTCCACCACCGTGCGGTCCATCAACGGGGTCCCCGTCCTCGCCACCCGTACCGTCGAGGCGGCGCTACCCTCCCGGTCCGGGCGCGCCGACACACTGGGCGCACGGCGAGCGGCAAAGCGGTGGCTCTTCGCCGCCGGTGGCACCTCTGCGACCCTCGACGAGGCGATCGTGGTGCAGAACGTCGGCACCCAGCCGGCGACGGTGTCACTCACCGGGCTGGGCGGGGGTCAGGCGGTGCCGCTGGCGCCGTTCCAGGGTGTCACCATCGAGCCCGGCCGTCGCCAGCTCTTCCGGGTCGGCGACGCCCTGCGCCGAACCCCGATGGGAATCGTGGTCAGCGCCACGTCCGAGGTCGTGGCCGAGCGGGCTCTCTACACCACGGGCCGCCCGGGTTTGTCCGCCGTCGTGGGCATCCCGTTGGAGTGACCCGATGGGGGTGAGGAGGTTGCGGTGGAGAGGGTGATCGTCGCCGCCGTGCTCGTTGCCCTCGCGGCGGCCGCGGCCTTCGTCCTGCGGCGCCAGGGCCCCGCTCCGCCCACCCAGCCCCGCTGGAGCGTGCCCACCCAGCTCGACCGCCGTGACTTCGAGGGCGGCGACCGGTCCTGGCTGGTGGCCGTCTTCACCTCTTCGGCGTGCGAGTCCTGCCGGCGGGCGACGGCCAAGGCCGCGGTGATGGCCAGTGGCCAGGTGGCGTACGACGAGGTTCCCTACCAGGGTCGCGAGGATCTTCACGAGCGCTACGGGATCGACGCCGTGCCCACCATCGTCATGGCCGACGCCGAGGGCGTGGTACGGGCGTCGTTCGTGGGGGTGCCCAGCGCCACCGACCTGTGGGCCGCCCTTGCCGAAGCCAGAGACCCGGGAGCCAGCCCCGAACCAGACCTGGGCAGGCCGGAACCCTCCTGATGCAGTTTGACCACTCGACCCCCTCATATGGGGGCCGGGTGGTCAGACTCCCTTGGAGGGCGACTTGGCGGGGATGGCCTCGGGATCGGGGCGCCCGTTGGGCGGGGGCTCGGCGAACTGGGGCACGGCGTCACCGTCGCCGTAGGCGCGCACTTCCTGGCCGAAGGCCTCGTCGACGATGCGCTTCACCTCGGCACCGTCGATGGTCTCGTGCTCGAGGAGGGCCTGGGCCAAGGCGTCGAGGCCCTTGCGGTACTTGCTCAGCTCCTCGGTGGCCCGCTGCTCCTGAACGCGGAGGATGCGCTCTACCTCCTCATCGATGACTCGGGACGTCTCGTCGCTGTAGTCACGGGTCTGCATGAGGTCCTCGCCGAGGAAGACCGCACCCTGGCTGCCCCACGCCATCGGGCCCACCCGGTCGCTCATGCCCCACTCCCGCACCATCTTCCGGGCCAGCTCCGTGTTGCCCACCAGGTCGTTGTTGGCTCCCGTGGACAGGTCTCCGTACACCAGCAGCTCGGCCACCCGGCCCCCCATTCGCACGGCCAGGCTGTCCTCGATGTAGTCCCGTGGGTAGATGTGGCGCTCCTCCATGGGGAGCTGCTGCGTCACGCCGAGGGCCACGCCCGCGGGCAGGATCGTGACCTTGTGCACGGGATCGGCGTCGGGGAGAACATAGGCCAGCACGGCGTGGCCACCCTCGTGATAGGCGATCCGCTCCTTCTCGTCGTCGGAGAGGGCCAGCGTCTCCCGGCGCTGACCCATGATCACCCGGTCCCTCGCGGCCTCGAAGTCCTCCATGTGCACGGCGTCCGCGTTGCGTCGCACGGCGTGGAGGGCGGCCTCGTTGACGAGGTTCGACAAGTCCGCACCGCTCATCCCAGGAGTTCCCCGGGCCACCAGCCCGAGGTCCACGTCGTCGGCGATGCGCTTGTCCTTGCAGTGGACCTCGAGGATGGGTAGGCGCTCCTCGAGGTCGGGGAGGGGGACCACGATCTGGCGGTCGAAGCGGCCCGGCCGCAGAAGGGCGGGGTCGAGGATGTCGGGCCGGTTGGTGGCGGCCATCATCACTATCCCCTCGGTGGTGTCGAAGCCGTCCATCTCCGACAGCATCTGGTTGAGGGTCTGCTCCCGCTCGTCGTGGCCACCGCCGAGCCCGGCTCCCCGCTTGCGGCCGATGGAGTCCACCTCGTCCACGAAGATGATGGCCGGGGCCTGCTTGCGGGCAGTCTGGAACAGGTCCCGCACCCGGCTGGCCCCGACGCCCACGAACATCTCCATGAAGTCCGAGCCGGTGACGGACATGAAGGGCACCCCCGCCTCACCGGCCACGGCCCTTGCCAGCAGGGTCTTGCCCGTTCCAGGCGGCCCAACGAGGAGCACTCCCTTCGGGATGCGGGCGCCGATCTCGGCGAAGCGTTCCTTGGACTTCAAGAAGTCGACGACCTCGCGGATCTCCTGCTTGACTCCCTCGTAGCCGGCCACGTCGCCGAAGGTGGTCTTGGGCCGCTCCGTGGTGTACACCTTGGCCTTCGAACGCCCGATGGACATGATCCCGGTCATCTGGCCCTGGGCCCTCCGATTCATCCACAGGAAGAACCCGATTAGGAGGCCCACGGGCAGCAGGAACGGGATGAGCGCGGCCAAGAGGTTGGGTTGAGTGTTCTCGAAGCGGAGCCTGACCTTGTTCCTGAGAATGGCCGCGTCCTCGTCAGGGAGGGGATGGGGCCCCTTCACTGTGAACGACCCGCCCTCCTTGAGGTCGCCGGCGATGTGGCCGGTGTCGTTGTTCACCACGGCCTCGGAGACCTTGCCCTCGTCGGCCCTGCGTATGAACTCGTCATAGCTCACCTCGGGCCGGTTCGTGGTCCCGAACAGGGGGGGCAGGACGAGGACCGCCACCACCAGGGCGAACAGGGCGATCATGGCCCAGCGGAAGGTGGGCTCCTGTCCGGAGCCCGTGGCCAGAGGCCGGTTGGGCCGCGTGCGGCCTGGCCGGCGGGGGGGGACCTCCTCGGGCGGAGGGCTCATTCAGGCACCATCCCTTGCATGGCGTAATGGTATGCGGCGGGAGAGCGTGACACGCCGCGCCGCTGTGCCGGGCCCGAGACGAGCGGTCCCGGTACGCTCTGGGCGATTGCGCCCCGCCGCCGCCGCTGGCCCCCCATGAGTGACGAGCCGATCACCGAGGAGCGGCCGTCGGGCGGCCGACCGGTCCGTTGGGGCCTGGGTGAGGCTGTCGCCGGATACCTGGTCGCCTTCACCCTGCTGAACCTGGTCGGGAGCATCTGGTACGGCGTGACGGGGCAGGAGGATCCTTCCCTGGGCTCGATCCTCGCCACGCTGGCCGCCTTGTGGGTGGGCCTGGTGGGAGCGGTCATCTTGACCAGCCGGTTCAAGGGAACCGGGTCGCTCCGGGAGGACTATGGCTTCGGGATCGATGTCCGTGACGTCCTCCCGGGCCTCGCCGCAGGCGTGGCCTGCCAGGGCCTCGTGTTCCTGCTGTACCTGCCGTTCAGGGTGCTGAACCCCGACCTGGACGTCTCCGGCGAGGCCAAACGTCTGATCGACCCCGTCCAGGGGCCGGGCTTGGCCCTGTTGGCCATGTGCCTGGTGGTCGGGGCTCCACTGGTGGAAGAGCTGTTCTTCCGGGGGCTGTTGCAACGAGCTCTGGCTCGCCGGGTGGGGCCGGGGTGGGCCGTCGCCGGCTCATCTCTGGCCTTCGGCCTCACCCACTACCAGCCCCTTCAGCTCCTCGGCCTCCTGGCGTTCGGAGTCGTGCTCGGTGTGCTCGCCCAATGGACCGGTCGCCTGGGCCCGGGCATCATCGCCCACGCCGCCTTCAATGCCACCGCCGTCGTGCTGCTGGCGGTGATCCGCTGACGACGCGGGCGACCCTCGCCAGTTGGGGGCCAGAGCCATTCACAGTTCGCGCTCAAGGTGAGCGTCGAGCCCGCCGATGCTCGGGGTGTCGAGGAAATCGGTCAACACCAATGGGTGCTACCGGAGCTGAGGGATCCCACATGAAATGTTCGCGGTGCAAGACGTCCCAGCTGGTGGAGATCGCTGTCACCCTGCGTGAGCAGCGGGTGACGATGCACAGCTGCTCTCGGTGTGACAGCCGTTGGTGGGAGAGCCAGGGAGAGAGCCTGGGCCTGCCCCGCGTGCTGGAGATGGCAACCAGCCGCCGCTGACCTCGGGCCCGGTGCCGCGGCACACTGGGCTGGGCCCGGCCGAGGAGGCGTCGGGGCGCACAGGCGAGCGTGGGTGGAGACTCAGTAGGCTCTCACGACGGTATGGGGAATCTCGACGACATCTTCAAGGCCTACGACGTCCGCGGCACGGTGCCGGACCAACTCGACGCCGAGCTGGTGCGCAAGGTTGGTGCCGCCTTCGCCCGTTTCGTGGACGCGGACCGCATCCTGGTGGCCCGTGACATGCGGGAATCGGGGGTAGAGCTCACCAAGGCCTTCGCCGAAGGGGCCACCTCCCAGGGCGTGGACGTGGTGGACCTCGGATTGGCGTCCACGGACCTGTTGTACTTCGCCGCCGGCAAGCTCGACTCCGCGGGCGCCATGTTCACCGCCTCCCACAATCCTGCCAAGTACAACGGGATCAAGTTGTGCCTGCCAGGCGCCAAGCCCGTCGGTCTCGAATCAGGCCTGGCCGAGATCAAGGAAGAGGTGGAGAACGACGATTTCTCCCCCGCCGAGGAGCAGGGCGAGGTCAGCGAGCAGGACCTGCTCGACGACTACGCCGAACACGTGAGGTCCTTCGTCGACCGGGACGCCCTCCGGCCCCTCAAGGTGGTGGCCGACACCGCCAACGGGATGGGGGGCCTCGTCGCTCCCCGGGTGTTCGAGGGCCTGCCCTTCGACATCGAGATCCTGTTCGAGGACCTGGACGGGTCCTTCCCCAACCACCCGCCCGACCCGATCGACCCCGAGAACCTGAAGGCTCTGAAGGACCGGGTCCTCGAGGTCGGCGCCGACGTGGGACTGGCATTCGACGGGGACGCCGACCGGGTGTTCCTGGTCGACGAGAAGGCGGAGCCGCTGTCCGGCTCACTGACCACGGTGATGGTGGCCAAGTCCATCCTCGAAAAGCATCCAGGAGCGAAGATCATCTACAACCTGATCTGCTCCAAGGCCGTTCCCGAGATCATCGAGGAGAACGGTGGCGAGCCGGTGCGGAGCCGGGTCGGGCACTCCTTCATCAAGGGCGTCATGGCCGATACGGGAGCCGTGTTCGGCGGGGAGCACTCGGGTCACTACTACTTCAAGGACAACTACGGGGCCGACTCCGGGTTGATCGCCGCTCTGGTGGTCCTCGAGCTGCTGAGCAAGGAGGAGAAACCTCTCTCCGAGCTGCGAACGCCGTTCGAGCGCTATGCCGCGTCGGGTGAGATCAACAGCGAGGTGTCGGACCAGGAGGCGGTCATGGAGAAGGTGGCCGACGCATATCGGGACGCCGAGCAGGACCGCACCGATGGCCTCACCGTGGACTTGGGAGAGTGGTGGTTCAATCTCCGCCCCTCGAACACCGAGCCCAAGCTGCGGCTGAACCTCGAGGCTCCCACTCGAGAGGAGTGCGACGAGCACGTGGACGAGGTCCTGGCTCTGGTCGGGGAGGACAGCCCAGCCAAGGACGAGTCGGAGGACCAGGGCTGAGGATGGCGCTCGATCCGCAGTTGCTCGAGATCCTGGCCTGCCCGGAGGACAAGGGGCCCCTCTGGTACTTCGAGGACGAGTCCAGCCTCTACAACCCCCGCCTCAAACGGCGCTACGCCATCCGCGACGACATCCCCATCATGCTGATCGACGAGGCCGAGACGGTGGCCGACGACGAGCACGGGCGCCTCATGGCCAAGGCCCAGGCCGAAGGGGTCGGCCCCACGTTCGACGAGGGATGACGTCCTTTCCGGTGGCACGATGACGCCGGCCCCGCTCGACAGCGTGGGCCTCTGGGAGGCCACGGCGGGCCTGCCTGAGCAGGTGGAGCATGCGGCACGCGAAGCGCGCGGCGTCGACGGCCTCCCCGAGCACGAGACAATCGAGAACGTCGTCGTGGTGGGGATGGGCGGGAGCGGGATCGCGGGCGACATCCTGCTGGCCACCGCCGGGGCCTTCATGGCAGTGCCCGCGGTCGTGGTCAAGTCGTACACGCTCCCTGGTTTCGTCGGAGACGGCTCGTTGGTGTTCGCCGTCTCCTTCTCGGGGGACACGGAAGAGACCATCGAGGCGGCCACTCAGGCAGTCGTCCAGGGTGCCACGGTGGTGGCTGTCACCAGTGGGGGAGAGCTGGGCCGGCTGGCCTCGTCCTGGGGCTCGTCAGTGGTGGACCTTCCGAACAGCATCCCCCAGCCCCGTGCCGCGGTGGGAGCGCTGGCCATCCCCCCGCTCATCATGCTCGAGGAGGTGGGTTTGTTCCCCGGCGCCGGCCGCTGGATCGAGCTGGCTGTGGAGCAGCTGAGGCGACGCCGGGACCAACTGATCACGACCCAGAACCCGGCCGCGGAGATGGCCCATCGCATCGGCTCCACCATCCCCCTGATCCACTCCTCCGGCGCACTGGGCGGGGCGGCGGCCCAACGATGGAAGACGCAGGTGAACGAGAACGCCAACGCTCCCGCCTTCTGGAACGTCCAGCCCGAGCTGTGCCACAACGAGGTCCAGGGGTGGGGCCAGCACAGCCACCTCACGCGCCAGCTGCTCAGCCTGGTGGCGCTGCGCCATGACGCCGAGCATCCGCAGGTCCAGCGCCGTTACGAGCTCGTGGCGGAGCTGGTGGCCGACAAGGTGGTTAGCATGCACGAGGTCTATGCTGAAGGGGACGGCGAGCTGGCCCAGCTCCTCGACCTGGTGATCTTCGGCGACTTCGTGTCACTGCACCTGGCTGACAACGAGGGAATCGACCCGGGGCCCGTGCCCACGCTGAGCGGCATCAAGCAAGAGTTCGCCCCCACCTCCTGACATCACTCCCCGATCACTCCCGAAACGTGAGGTTCCCACTGTGACCACCCCGACCTTCGACGTCGCCGACCCCGGCTCGGCCGACCTCGGCCAGCAGCGCATCGCCTGGGCCGACGGCCACATGCCGGTGCTGGCGTCCATCCGCGAGCGCTTTGCCAAGGAGCGCCCGCTCGAAGGCGTCACCGTGGGGGCCTGCCTTCACATCACCACTGAGACGGCCAACCTCCTCCGTACGCTGAAGGCAGGCGGGGCGGAGGTGAACGCCTGTGCCTCCAACCCCCTGTCCACCCAGGACGACGTGGCCGCCTCACTGGTGCGTGACGAGGCCATCGCCACCTACGCCATCAAGGGCGAGGACACCGACACCTACTTCCGCCACATGGACGCCGTGCTCGACCAGCACCCGCACCTCACCATGGACGATGGGTGTGACCTCGTCTCCCGCCTTCACCAGCAGCGCGCCGACCAGGTGCCGGAGGTGCTGGCGGGCACAGAGGAGACCACCACCGGCGTGATCCGCCTCCGGGCCATGGAGGCCGACAAGGCCCTGCGCTTTCCCATCGTCGCCGTCAACGACGCCGCCACCAAGCACATGTTCGACAACCGCTACGGCACCGGCCAGTCCACGCTGGATGGCGTTGTCCGGGCCACCAACATCCTCCTGGCCGGCAGCCGGGTGGTGGTGGCCGGCTACGGGTACTGCGGCAAGGGCGTGGCCAGTCGGGCCCGGGGCATGGGAGCGCAGGTCTACGTCACGGAGATCGACCCTCTTCGGGCCCTCGAAGCGGTGATGGACGGCTTTCGCGTGGTGCCCATGGAGGAGGCCGCGGCCGAGGGTGACGTCTTCATCACCGTCACCGGCAATCGCGACGTGCTGCGCAAGGAGCACTTCGAGGCCATGAAGGACGGCGCCATCGTGGCCAACTCGGGCCACTTCGACATCGAGATCGACCTGGTCACCCTGGCCGACATGGCACGGGAGGTGGACGGCCAGCGCAGCCGAGCTGTCCGGCCCTTCGTCGAGGAGTACCTCGTGTCCGGTCGAGGTGGGGAACATCGGGTCATGGTGGTGGCTGAGGGCCGACTGGTGAACCTCAGCGCCGCCGAGGGCCACCCGGCCGCGGTCATGGACATGAGCTTCGCCAACCAGGCGTTGGCGGCGGAGTGGATCAAGCAGAACGCTGACGATCTCGAGAAGCGGGTCTACGACGTCCCCGCCGAGATCGACCGCGAGATCGCCCG
>JALZJC010000030.1 GCA_030859945.1 Actinomycetota bacterium
GACTTCGGACAGAGCGTGAGCAACGATGCCCGCGAGCGCTTCCAGCCCGCCGATCCAGGCTCCCAGCGCCCGGCCACCACGCCGACGGCGAGCAACAACCCTGGCACCTCCTACAGGGAGAGCGCCCCCGTCCCGGCCCCGGCCACCAGGCCGACGGCCGGTAGCAACCCGGGCTCCGCTTTCCGCCGCTGACACCCGGCATACCTCGGCGCACAGGGCCCCGCACCGCCTGGTGCCGGGCGCTGTCGCGCCCTGGCCACCGAGGCGCACAGGCGTCTTCCCGTTCTTCCTCGGTACCATTCGGGTATGTTCCGGTAAGCACGAGCCAGAGAACCGTCCGCTCGACGGCTCCGGCCGTGAGATCGAAGTCCTGGCCTGCCACCCGGGCGATTGCCACTGGGCCCCTCCTCCGGGTACCAACCGGAGCGTGAAGCCGCCCCGCCTGAAACCGCAAGCGTCCGGCACGGCTCACTCACCAGTTCTCCTCGTTCCATCCCTACCGCCGCCTCGGTGGAAGCAAGCTGTCCACGGCCCAGCACCTGAGCGAGGCCATGTTGGAATGAGAGCCATCCGTATGCGTAGGAGACGTCGCCAAACCCTCTCCTGGCCCCAGCGGGCCGCCGTGTCGGCTCTCGCCACCGCCGCCGGCACCGGCCACTTGCTCTACCCGGCCGTCCTCTACCTCCGGACCCGACGGTTGAAGGATGAGGTCCCGCCCGACCCCGACCAATGGCCAGCGGTGACGGTGGCCGTGGCCGCATACCTGGAAGAAGAAGTCATTGCCGCCAAGGTGGCAGACGCCCGGGACAATGGATATCCGGGACCTCTCGAGGTGCTGGTCGTTGCCGACGACGACGCTACCGCGGCAGCGGCGCGGGCATCAGGCGCTGAGGTGCTGAGCTCTGGCTCCCGGGGAGGGAAGGCCGACGCGGTCAACCGGGCATTCGCCCACGCCTCCACTCCCATAGTGGTGCTCACCGACGCCAACACGATGCTCGCCCCGGGGAGCCTCACGGCCATGATCCGCTGGTTCGACGACCCCTCGGTGGGCGCCGTCGCCGGCGAGAAGACGGTCGCCGGCGGCGAGGGCGCCTACTGGCGGTTTGAATCATGGCTCAAGCGACGGGAAGCACTAACGGGCTCCACCATCGGCCTCGTGGGCGAGTTGACTGCCGTGAGGCAGCATGTGTTCCGACCGCTTCCCCCCGATCTGGCGGTCGATGACCTCTGGCTGGCCCTGGACGTAAGGGAGCAGGGGAAGAGAATCGTCTATGAGCCGACGGCTCGGGCGGCGGAGGAGGCCTCGCCCCACTGGCGCGCCGAGTGGCAGCGGCGTACCCGCGTGGTCTCGGGCGTTCTCGACGTCATCTGGCGCCGGCGCGGATTGCTGTCGCCCCGCTACGGGAGCCTGGCCGCCCAGCTGTGGGGGCACCGCCTCATGCGGTCGTCGATCGGCCCCATCGCCCACCTCATGCTGGTGCTGGCTGCCGTTCACACCCGGAGAAGGAGCACGCTGGCCCAGCTGACGGTTTGGTTCCACCTGGTGGGCGCGGTTGCCGCGGTGCGGGGCCAACGTCGCGTCCGGCAGGTGACCCTCGAACGCCTGGTCGGCCAAACGCTGTTCCTGCAGGCGGTCGCCATCGGGGGCATAGTGCGGTATTTGCGCCGAGATCGGCCCGCGCTGTGGCCGAAGCCGCGCCGGGTCGCATCGTCCGTTTCTCTATAGCCCCCACCCCATGGGTGGACGCGGCTGCGAGGTGACTGGCGCCAGCGACAACGGGAGTACCCTTCCATGGTGGCGATGGACCTCTGTTCGCCCTGTGCCACGTGACCACCGGCGTCGAGGATCAATTGCTGGTATGCCCTGAGACCAAGCTGCCCCTCGAGGCATTGAGCCTCGAGGAAGCGGAGTCCGCTATGGCGGGAGGCCGGCGGCTGCGCGCCCGGGAGGGGGGCCAGGCGACGCCCGTGGGTCCGACACAGGTCGTTCTGATGCGTGAGGATCGAGCCTGTGCGTACCCGGTGGTGGAGGGCATCCCGATCCTGCTCGTGCCGGAGAGGCTCGTCCCGGCCAACGCCGGTCCGTTCACCGTAGATCTCTCCGATCCCAAGTACGCGGAAACGTATGAGGAAATGGACTTCTACAACACCGTCGCCGAGCGTGAAGAGGCGGGCGTCGAGGACTCCGCGGAGGCTCAGTTCCTGATGAGAACGGCGAAGCTCGGGGAGCTCCAGGAGGGGTCCTTTCCGGAGCCCCGCGATGTGTGGATCGATGCCACCTACGAAGCGGTGGCCCAGTGGGACTCCTATAGACATCTCAGCCCACTGAAGGGAAAGCGCGTCCTACAGATCGGTGGAAAGGGGACTCACGCCCTCAGGTTCCTGCTGGCCGGGGCGTCGGATGCCTGGACCATGAGCCCGATGGTGGGCGAGCTCCGCTACGCACGAGCCGTGGCCCAAAGGTTGGGACTTGGCGACCGGCTGCACTGCGTGGCCAGCGTGGCCGAGGAGATGCCCTTCGCCGACGGCACGATCGATGCCATCTTTGCCGGCAGCACGATCCACCACATGGTGACCGACATTGCGTTCGCCGAGTGCGCCCGCGTCCTCACGAAGGGCGGAAAGTTCGCTGCGATCGAACCATGGCGGGCACCGCTCTACGGGATCGGTACCAGGCTCCTGGGGAAACGGGAACCAGTGCATTGCCGGCCGCTCACGTCGGCGCGGGTCCGGCCGCTTTTCGAGGCCTTCGACTGGGCCGCCGTAGTACACCACGGGGCCCTGACTCGCTATCCATTGCTGGCCTTGGCCAAGCTCGGTGTGCCTGTCCGCACACGGACGGCCTGGCGCGTCAGCCGGGTGGACGACGCCATATCGTCGCTCGTGCCGAGAGTCCGTGAGGCCGGCAGCAGCACGGCCCTGCTTGGCACTCGGGGGGACGGAAGTACAGCACCCGACGGGGAAGAGGCGCTTTGACTATGGCGATCGGTCCCGACGAACGTCGTCGGCGATGCGAACGGCGAGGGCCACGACCGTCAGCGTCGGCCCTGCGAATCCACCGGTCGGGAACACCGAGCTGCTGGCGATGTACAGGTTGCCAGCCCCGTGGACGCGACACCGGCGATCGACGACGCCTTGGCGAGGGCTGTCGGCCATGCGGGTTACACCCATCTGGTGCGTCCCGTCGCCCAGTGGCATCTCGTCCAACACGATGCTCTCCGGGGGCAGCTCGACCTTCCCCACGCCGAGCCGGGAAAACTCGTCGCGGATCACCTTCAGCGACCGCACGACGCTCTCCCGGTCGGTGCGGCTGACTCGGTAGTCCAGGAGCAGCCGGGGAAGACCGAGGGCATCACACCTGCGGTCGAGGGTCACCCGGTTGCGAGGTTCGGGCGATTGCTCGATGTCCACGCGGAGCCGCAACCCGAGGGTGGCCTCGCCGACCATGAACGAAGGCAGCGACCGCTGAGCGAGCCAGCGCCGACGAGCCCAGGTGACGCCGAAGCGGGCGACGCTCGGAACGTCCTTGAGCACGTTGACCAGGTGCCGGCGGATGTCGCCGCTCTCGGCGTAGCGCCGATGGACACCGGCCGACTTCCAGTCGAGGCGGGCACGTGCCATGACTGCTCGTACGAGGGCGTAGCTGGACAACAGGGCGTCCTCGTGGGCCGGGTCACGTGGGTCGGGGTACCACAGCGCAGCAGCCAGGTTGAGGAGGCCCAGCTGCCTCTGCGTCTCCTCCGAGACGGTGAGCATGCGCCGGCAGTAGACACCGTCCCGCGTGGTCATGAAGTGGTAAGCGGCCCGGCTCGGGTCGGCGAAGGACACCGTACCCAGCTCAGCGAACGGATGGGTCATGTAGTAGCGGCCGACCAGGTCATGCTCGTTACCAACGTCCGACGCCAGAAGGAGGCGTGCCGTCTCCAGACAGCCCGCGGCGAGGACAATGGTCCCGGCCTCGACAGTGAGCTCGCGTCCCGGTCCGGCAAGGACCCTGACGCGTGTGATCCGGCCGCCGAGCCGGTCGCGCTCGAGGCCGACGACGGTGGCGTGGTGGTAAAGGCTCACATCGGGCTCCGATCTCACCAGCCGGCGGAGCACGCGCCCGAACTTCACCGGTGGGCTCCAACGCCAGATGCGGTCGTCGGTGACCCGGCTAGGACGGCCGTCGATGACGAAGGGGGAAGCCCCTGGGACGGCCTCACCGACGTGGTACTCGAACTCCCCCAGCTCGCAGTGGGAGTGGGCGCGCTGGTAGTAGGGAAGCAGGTCGTAAAGGCTGATGGGCCAGCCGGAGCCCGCCACATGACGCCGGGCCTCGAAGTCGATGTCGTCGAGAGGGACACAGCGCCCGCCCCACATCGAGGTGGTCCCCCCGATCCGTTTCTGGCGCACGAGCTCGAGGGGGTCGTG
>JALZJC010000126.1 GCA_030859945.1 Actinomycetota bacterium
GCTCCTCCACCGTGCCCAGTCCCTTGGCCTCCTCGCCGGCGCCGATGACGAAGCGCCCGCTCTCCACGCCCGGCTCCACGGGCACGGGAACCGCGTCCTGGGTGACGACGGCCGCCTTCCCGGCCCCCTCCACGAGAACCTCTGCCAGACGGTGACGGGCCCCGCGGCCCACGAGCACGGGATAGGAGCGAGGACCGAGATCCACGGGGACGCTGATCATGATCCGGCCCGCTCCACGATCTGCTCCGCGGCCTGCTCCGGCGTGAGCTGCTCGACGTCGATGACGAGGTCGGCCAGCTCCTCGTAGATCGGGCGACGGTGCTGGAGCAGGCGGGTCAGCGCCCCGAGCGGGTCGTCACCGAGGAGGGGCCTGTGATGGGCCCCCACCACCCGCTCGGCCAACGTCGCCACGCCGGCCCTCAACCACACCACCAGGCCCGCCTTTTGCAGCCGGCGGCGGTTGTCGGGGTCCAACACGGCGCCGCCGGCCACCGACACCACCACCGGGCCGTCGGTGCTCAGGGCCTCGGCCAGAGCCAGCTTCTCCTCCTCACGGAAGGCGGCCTCGCCCCGAGCCTCGAAGATCTCCCTCACCGTGTGCCCGGTGCGTCGCTCGACCTGCTCGTCGCTGTCGAGGTACGGGTAGCCGAGGCGGGCGGCCACCGAGCGGCCCACCGTGGTCTTTCCCGACCCCATCATGCCGACGAGGAGGATGCGCCTCGCCGTCTCATCGGTCATGCAGATGGGCGAGGTATGCGCCGTGGTTGCGCACCACCTCGTCGATGGAGTCCCCGCCGAACTTGCGCGAGGCCTCGTTGGCCAGCACCAGGGCCACCATGGTCTCGGCCACCACCCCCATGGCGGGAACCGCGGTCACGTCGGTGCGCTCCTTGAACGACACCGTCTCCTCCTTGGTGTTCACGTCCACGGTCTTGAGCACCGGCCGGTTCAGGGTGGACAGGGGCTTCATGGCCGCCCTGGCCACCAGGAGGCTCCCCGAGGAGATGCCGCCCTCGATGCCGCCCGCCAGGTCGGACTCCCGGCGGTACTGCCCCGCCTCGGCGTCCCAGGCGATGGGGTCGTGCGCCTCCGAGCCCCGCCGGCTGGCCACCTCGAAACCGTCTCCGATCTCCACGGCCTTCACGGCATGGATGCTCAGGAGGGCCTGGCCCAGCAAGCCGTCGAGCTTGCGGTCCCAGTGCACATGGCTGCCGAGGCCCACGGGCACGCCGTAGGCGAGGACCTCGGCCACGCCGCCCAGAGAGTCGCCGGCCTTGGCTGCGGCCTTGACCTCGGCGACCATGGCCTCCTCGGCGCCGGGGTCGAAGCATCGAACCGGTGACTCGTCCACCTGGTGGAGATGGGCCATGGTCGGCCGCGCCGCCGACTTGGACACCACCGGGCCCATCTGCACCACGTGGGACAGGACGTCGGCTCCGAGCTGGCGAAGGAAGACCTTGGCGCACGTCCCCGCCGCCACCCGGGCCGCGGTCTCGCGGGCCGAAGCACGCTCGAGCACATCACGGGCGTCGGTGAGGCCGTACTTCTGCATGCCGGCCAGGTCGGCGTGGCCGGGCCGGGGCTGGGTGAGAGGACGCTCGGTCCTCCCGGGAGCGGGCGACATCTCCTGCTCCCACTTGGGCCACTCGGTGTTGGCGATGTCTATGGCCACCGGGGAACCCAGCGTGCGACCGTGACGGACCCCGCCCACCAGGGTCACCTCGTCCTGCTCGAAGCGCATGCGAGGCCCCCGGCCGTACCCCAGCCGCCGGCGGGAAAGCTCGGCCTGCAGCTGCTCCACCGTGATGGGAAGGCCCGCCGGCAGGCCTTCGACGATCACCCGGAGGGCCCGTCCGTGAGACTCACCGGCGGTCAGGTAGCGGAGCACACGGCCAAATCTACGGCTTGGCCGCCCCGCCCACCGCCATGGCTACGGCGCCGGCTTGGCGCCCTCGCGCCGGGCGTCGGCGCGGGCGCGGGCCTCGGCACTGACGCTCTGGCCGAACTGGCGGCCCTTGTCCTCGGTGCTCCGGGCCCGCTCCGACACCACGCGGCCGAAGTTGTCCTTGGCCGGCTTGGGAGCCTTGTCACCCTTGTCACCCTTGTCCGGCTTGCCGGCCTTCTCGGGCTTCTCGCCCTCGTCGGCATCGCCCCCGTCGGCTCTGGGCGCCTTGTCGGCCCTGTCGGCCTTGTCGGCCTTGTCGGCCTTGCGCGCCCTGTCCTTGCTGTCCGGAAGGTCGAGGGCGCTCACCTTCTCCACCGCGCCGGCCACCCTGTCCTGAGCCGCCTGGGGCAGCACGTCGGCCGCCCCCGCGCCAGCGGTGGCGAAGGTCAGGGCGCCGAGGACGGTGGTCGCCTTGGCCAGGTAGGCCTTGGTGATCATGGCCTTGATCATGTGTCTCTCCTCATCTCGATGGTCCGCCTGCGGCGGGCTCAACAGGTGGCGGCGTCTGGAGGGCATTCCCTCCAGTTGCGCACCACGTACGTGTCGTCGTGGACGGCGTCCAAGGCGTCCATGTCCCAGTGGAACTCGAAGTGGCTGCCCCTCCCGTCGTGGAGCCTGGCCACCACGGCGCCGTAGATGTTGGGCTGGTGGCCGCCGCGGCAGTCCACGGTGAGGCCGGGGGTGAGGAGCAAGGCCCAGATCTCGGCGTCGCAGATGCTGCTGCTGGTGGGGCCGCTCTGCTCGGGGAAGTAGATCTGGAAGCGAGGGGTGCGCTGGTAGCGGTTCACGAAGGCCCCGTCGCCCACGGTGAGGCTGCGGGTGGCCCAGAACCGGACCGTGCCCGTCGGGTCCGAGATGTTGATGGTGCCCTGCAGGTTCAGGTCCTGACAGGTGTAGTCCCCGGGAGCGATGGTGGTGGTCTGGCCCGGGCGGCCGATGTTGCCGCCGTAGTCGCAGGGCTTGGCCGTACCCGGTACCTCCGGGACGGCGACCTCCAACCGGTTGGTGATGGCCTGCACCTTGGGGGCTGTGCCGCAGCCGCCCTCGAAGCAGTTGGCGTCGGCGTCGGCCTGGTTGCTGCGCCCGTACATCTTGAAGCCACCCCACCTGGCCACGAACTCGGCTGCCGTCGCAGAGGAGCCGGTGATGGCGGAGTTGGTGCCGAGGTAGCCGTCCACCGGGGTGGGCTCGGAGCAGTCGGCAGCGGGGCACAGCGAGCTGCGGTAGGCCACGGGCGTACCCTGCGTGCCGGTGAGGTTGAAGTTCTGCAAGGTGAAGAACCCGTTCGCGAACAGGGACCGGGCGCCGACGGTGGCCACGGCCTGGCGCCGCCTCCCCGAGGGATCGGTTCCGGTGGACCGCACCTCCCACGCCCGCTCGGACTGCTTGGTCGCCGCCACTTCGAACTGGGAGGTGCCCGACGTGACCGTCTCGCTGAAGCCGTTGGCGCTCACCTGGGCGCCGGCGAAGTCCCCGGTCTGGATCCGGTACAGGGCCTGGTCCACGCCGGCGTTGGCGTGGTGGAAGGCGTTGGTCCTGTTCTGGTCGGTGCGGGCCAGGTTCAGGCTCCCCTCCACCTGTACCAGAACGGCGGCGACGAGCAGGCCCACCACCAGCATCACGATGACCACGATCATCACGCTGCCCGCTTGGTCGTCGGGCCGGTAGGCGTTCCGCCGCAGGGTCAGCACCCGATCACCTCGCTGAAGTTCCTGAGGTCGAGCGTGGTCACCAGGTTGTAGGCGGTTGCCGGCTTCCTGGGCTCGGAGACGACCTTGAGGTGCACCTCCACCGACCTGGTGCAGTCGTGGACCCGGCGGGTCGTCACCGACGAGTCCCCTCCTGAGATGTCGAGCGGAGCGCCCGTCCTGTCGAAGTACCGGAACACCGGCTCGGAGGCGGGGTTGACCACGGCCCCCAGGCGCTGGTCCACGGGTACCGCTGTCTGGGCGTTGGGGCCCACCAGCACCGTGGTGGTGCTCCCCACCACCCGCTCCAGGCCGTTGTCCACGACCTGGTAAGTGACCCGGCGCAGCCGGTCGTTCCCACAGCTGGCCGTGCCCGGAGTGGAGCAGTACACGGAGAACTGGACCTTCTTCTGGTAGTCGACGACGTTGGACTGGGTGTCGTCGATGGGGTTGGCCGCCCGCAGGTCCCGGGCCATGGCCTCCATGGCGGTGCGCACGTCGTCGGACGCCGAGCTCTTGTCCTGGGTGGTCCGGGTGACGCGGACCAGGGAGTCCAGGCTGGTGTGGAGGGCGACCCCCAGCAGGCCCATGAGCATGACCACCATCACCAGCTCCACCAGGGTGAAGCCGCCTTGGCCCTGCCCTCTGGGAGTGGGTGCCGGGCTAGGCATGGACGTCGAAGGGATAGGTGAGGTTGTCGTTGGTCAAGACGCCGGACGCCCTCATGGTGGCGGTCTGGCTGCTGCCCACGTTGAACCTGTCGCTGCCCAACACCGCGGCCGTCCCCGTCCATGTCTTGGTCCCGCCCGCGCTGGACTGCACGGCGAGGTTCACGGTGAGCACACCGCCCTGGTGGGGCAGTTGGGCGGTGACGCTGGTGCAGGCGTCGTTGGTGGTCGCCGTGAAGGTGAACGACGTGCTGACCGGCTTGTTGTTGCGGGTCACCAGGACGTCGTTGGCCACCGCGTTCGTGCCCGGGTTCTTGAACGAGCCGGAGGTGGCGTCGCAGTCCAGGGGGTTCACCTGGATGCTGGCCGTGGCCGAGGAGCTGAGGCCGCCGGCGTCGGTCACGGTGAGGGTGACGCTGAAGGTCCCCGCCGACTCGAAGACATGGTTGGCCTGCTCGGTCGTGCCGTGGGCGGTGCCGTCCCCCCAGTCCCAGTCCCAGGAAGCGATGCACCCGTCGTCGGTGGACGTGGAGGAGAAGTTGGCGGCCAGCGGGGCCGTCCCGGTGGCGGGGCCGAAGGTCAATGCCGCAGCGGGGGCGGTGTTGGTGGCGCTGCTGACCGACACGTTGCGCGACACCGGGGCCGACGATTGCTGGTTGGCGTCGGTGACGGCCAGCGTGACTGTGTAGCAGCCGGGGTTGGCGTACACGTGGCTGGCGGTGGCGCCCGCGCCGGTGGAGGAGTCGCCGAAGTTCCAGGCGTAGCTGACGATGGCGTCGTTATCCGGGTCGTTGGACCCGGAGCCGTCGAAGGCGAACGGCGTCACCAGCGGCCCGCTGGCCGGCGTGGGCGGAGCCATGACGGCTACGGGTGGCCGGTTGGACGACACTGCCTCGTGATACAGCAGGGAGCTCAGGCGCAACTTGCGTTGAGCGCGGTTGTTCTCCGTCCACTCAGCCTCCACGACCAGCCGCTTGAGCTTGTGGGAGCCGCCCCCGGAGGTGTCCGTCCAGGTGACCCAACGCCTCACGGTGTAGGGGAGGACGATGCCTCTCACGGGGCTGGAGGTCACCGTGCTCACCGCGGGCGGGGCCCCAGAGGCCACCACCACGGCATCGCGTCCCTCGAAAGTGGGCGGGCTGCCCTGGTAGGTGGCGGTGTCGCCCGTGTTCACGCCCACGGACAGGTAGGGAGTGGCCCGCAGCTTCTCCATCTCGGCGTTGGCGATCTCCACGAAGGCGGAGCGTTGCCGGGAGGAGACCAGGGCGCCCATGCCCCCGTAGAGCACGGACGCCGCCGACAGCAGGATGGCCGACAGCAGGCTCATGGCCACCACCATCTCGATCACGGTGAACCCCGCCGGGTCGTCCGAGGTCGCGCTGAGCCGGCACCACCGAAGTGTCATCAGACGCGCTATCGACCGACGGCCCGTGATCCTTGAGGATCCGGGCCGAGCCGGGCCAGGGCCGCCGCCTACTTCATAACCTCTTCCCCCCTGCAGAGGCGGAAGGAGTCGTCGCCGAACAGGAAGCGCCCGCAACGGTCGGCCTGGGAGAGGGAGACGGCCTTGAAGTTGGTGGCGAAGACGTCGCCGGCGCCCACCTTGTGCACGGTGTCGTTCACCCGGACGTTGGCCTTGACCTTTCCTCCCTCGACGAAGACGTCCTGCAACGCCACCCGCGACCCCCGCCGGGGCTCGGTGCTACCACCGGGGGCACCGCCGGTGCTGCCGCCGGCCGCCCCACCGGCCGCCCCGGTACCGGGGGCCGGGACGCCGGGCGTGGAGGCGCCCGGGGGGGCTGCCCCTCCGCCCAGTGACCGCAGGGGCACGAAGGGGTTCTTGGTGGCGAACACCTCGAATGTCTCCCTGGGGCCCGCCCCCGGTGTCGTGGTCGTGGTGGTGGTGGCGCCGGGCCGCGGCGTGGGGGGTTGGGTGGTGGGCGGTGAGCCCTCTCCACCGCCGCCCCCGGTCGCCAGCCTCAGGAGAACGAGCAGGAGCACCACGGCCGCCACCCCTGCCGCCACCAGCAGGGCCACCCGGCGCCGGGGATCGGCGCCCGGCTCCACCAATGTGGGTTCGGTCATGGCCTCGCCGCCGGGGCGGGCGCCGGCGCCGGGGCGGGCGTCGGGCTGGGCGTCCCGGCCGGGGACGTCGCCGTCCCTCCGCCCGTGGAGGCGTAGCCGGGAGGCACGGTACGGGTGAACATCCGGCTCGTGAGGCCCACGGTGAGCCGGGCCGTCTGGTCCGCGCTGACCGTCAGCGAGTCGTTCACCACCAGGCGGGGCAGATCGTCGAGGCGGTTCAAGAAGTCCAGCACCTGGAAGTAGCCGCCGCGGATCTGCAGGGCCAGCCTGATCTCGGCGGGCCTGGCCGCGGCCCCGCCCGCCACCGGGGGCTGGCCGCCGGCGGCGGCCGTCGTGGTCGTCGCCCCACCGCCTCCACCGGGGGCTGTGGTCGTCGTGGCACCTCCGGTCGCGGCGGCACCTGCTGGGGCGGTGGGGGCGGTGGGGAGCTGGGGGGCGATGCTGATGAAGTCGATGCCGGAGCGGGTGGCGGCGTCGTTGGTGTCGAGGATGAACTGCGCCAGGTTGGGGTCGTCGGGTATGGCCGTGCGGAGGGCTTCCAGGCGGGCTCGCTTGGCAGGTTCCTGGCTCTGAGCCCCCCGCAGCCGGGCGATCTCGGTGCGGAGCTGCGACTCCTGCTGCTGGGCCGCTTCCCTGCGCTTCTTGGCCTGGTCGAGAGCCTTGTTCCGCGGTGACCAGAAGACCAGGTACCAGAGCACCACGACCGCCACCGCGGCCGCAGCGCCGATGGCCAGCGCCCGCCGGTTCACGGCGTGCCACCGGTGAAGCGCGCGCCCCGGTCGGAGACGGCCTGGGGCGTGAGGCCGGCCTGGGAGGTGAAGTTGACCAGCGAGGCCGCGCCCTCACCCTGCTTGGTGGAGTTGGGCACCCACACCCCGCTGAGCGACCTGAGCTCTCCCACTCGGAGAAGCCAGCGCGCCGTCGACGTCTGGTCGAAGCCGTTGGCCTGGACGTTGAGGGTGCCGGGAGGGCCCTTCTGGCCGTTGAAGGATGTGAGCCACACGTCGTTGGGGATGACGGTGGCCACCTCGTTGAACAACCTCGTCCAGGCGACGTCGTCGGCCAGCACGGCCTGGGCCTGGGCCTGGCGCTGCGCCAGCTCGGTCTCGATGGTGGTGGTGTCACCGAGCTGGGCCCGCTCCTGGCGGAGCTGTGCTGCTCGTTGCTCGGCCTCCTGGGCCCGGTCCCGCTCGTTGGAGACCTGGGCCGACCGGCCCGCCCACAGGAGCATGAGCACGACGAAGAGGGCGAGGACGGCGGCGGCCACGGCCAACGTCTGCCGGCGCTCCCGGCGAGCGGCGGCGACCTCCCGGGGCAGCAGGGAGATGCGCCGGACACCTTTCTGCGCCTGCCCGGCCAGGGCCAGGCCGATGGGCACCGCGAGGAGCGGCTCGAGCTGCACGAGCTCGGCCTCTGAGAGGCTGACGTCGCCCACGCGTACGCCCGCCAGCGGGCGAGCCATCTCCACCCGACCGTCCACCTGAGCACCGAGGCGTTCCATGAGGCCGGGCGTCCGGCTGCCGCCGCCGGTCATGAGCACCCGTTCGATGGGCAGCGACTCCGGCAGTGAGCGGTAGTACTCGATGGAGCCCCTGATCTCCTCCACCAGCGGCGCCAGCCGGTCGGCCACGACCTGGCCGGCCCGGTTGACCGTGGCGTCCGAGGACGAGGGGTCCACCCGGCGCTTGAGGTCCTCGGCCTCGTCGGGGCCCACGTCCAGCTCCCGGGCGATGGCCTCGGTGACGTCGTTGCCGCCCACCAGGAGGATGCGCACGAAGCGGGGGATGCCCTGCTCGTGGACGACCACGTTGGTGACCCCGCCGCCGACGCACACCACAGCCTCCGCGGCCCGCTCGGCGAAGCTGCCCCCGGGCGGCGCCAGTGCCCGCACCAGGGCGAAGGGGATGACGTCCACGGCGCCGGCGGCCAGGCCCGCCCCCTCGACGGCGGTCAGGTGGGCCCGGACCATCTCCCGCTGCGCCGCCGCCAGCAGCACCCGCATGCGGGGCTCGCCGTCGCTGCGCACGTCCTCGCCGAGGATCTGGAAGTCGAGGGTGGCTTCCTCCACGGGGATCGGGATCAGCTCCTGGGCCTCGAACTGGAGGGCGGCCCGGAAGTCCTCCTCCGACATCACGGGGAACTCGGCCAGGCGCACGATGACGCGCTGGTTGGCCACTCCCACCACCACCCGGCGCCCTCGCAGCCCTCCCTCGCTCCAGAGGCGCCGCACCGCGGTGGCCACGGCGGGCGCATCCACGACCTCCCCGTGGTCAACGGCGCGGGGAGGCAGGACGACCTGGGCGAAGCGCTCGAGGACGGGCTGGCCACCGCCCACGGTGAGCTCCACCGCCCGCACCGCGTAGCTGCCGATGTCCAGGGCCACGACGCGGGCCATCAGGAGCTCCCCCGGCGGAGGTAGGAGCGCACGTCGTGCTCCCAGATGCGGTAGCTGCGCCCCACCCGGGTGGCGACCAGCTCACCGGAGTGGATCAGGCGGTACACCGTCATGTTCGAGACCCGCATGACGTCGGCCACCTCTGCCACCGTGAGCAGGTGCTGTTCGGTTTCCGTCGACAAATCCGCCTCTGGTCCGGCTGGACAACAGTGGTTCACAGTAGATGACATCTTCAACATCGGCAACATCAAGAACAGCAGCCCCAATGGTTCGCGGTGCTCAGACCGTGTACCAGGAGAGGATCGGGCCGCCGAAGAGCAGGGAGAGGACGGCGCCCAGGGCCAGGAAGGGTCCGAACGGCACCTTGTCCTTGCGGCTGCGCACGTGAACCACCACCAGGCCCACGCCCATCACGGCGGCGGTGAGGAAGCCGAGGAACAGGCCCACCAGCACGTGGCCGATGCTCAGCCACCCGAGGAGCATGCCGATGAGCCCGGCCAGTCGCACGTCGCCGAAGCCCATCCCCTGGGGGCTGGCCATGTGGATGGCGAACAGCAGGACCCA
>JALZJC010000066.1 GCA_030859945.1 Actinomycetota bacterium
AGCAAGCCAGGTTCGCCGTCGTCACCGAGAACATCATCTTCGCCCAGGTGCCGCCCGGCCCCAACAACACTTTTGCCACCGTCACCCTTAGGGACGCCGCGGGCTCCGACAGCAATCCCGCCTTTTACTACACCGACGCCACCGCCTCCGCCGAGCCCAATACGGGGTTGACCAACGGCGCCAGCCTGAACTTCAAGGTCAACGGTTACCGGCCCAACACCGGTGCCGCTGTGGCCGAGTCAAGCCCCGTGGTCGCCTACGCCTGGCCTCGTCCCACCATGCTGCCCCCGCCCTACGTCGACCCCCTGGGGGTCTTCAGCACCGACGCCTCGGGCAACTTCACGGGCGCAGTCAACGTTCTGGCCGAACCGGACTTCAACATCGACGGCGACCGCACCGCTGCCTGCCCGCCCACTCAAGAGCAGGCCAACCTCGGGCTCACCGACTGCGCCCTGGCGTGGTCCGACTTCGGCCAGGCGGTGATCGCTGCTCCCATTCGCTTCCAGGGCAACCCCACGCCTCAGGCTCCGACCTTGGCCCTGTCGCTCTCCACGGCCAGGCCGGGCGACACCGTGACCGTGGGCGGTGCCAATTGGAGCGCCAATCCCAACTTCGGCTCGAGCACCTCGGAACAGAGGCCGGGAGAGACGCCTCTGACCGTCGAGATCTGCGGCATCGCTGGAGACCCCAGCCGCTGCAGCCCCACTACGGGGACCGGAGGCGTGCGCTACGTCCGTTATGACCTGGCCCAGGCCAACGGGCACAACGGCACGCTGAGCGGCTCGACCCTGGAGGGGTCGATTTACATCGACGAGAATCTCAACCAGGGCTGCAGCAACTGTTTCGTGCGAGTGCGCCAGCACAGGTTCAACAACCCGGCTCAGTTCATCGAGGCCACAGCGCCACTTTCGGTCCAGCCCGGTGAGGCGCCATCGAGCACCACCACCACGGTGCCTTCCACCACGGTGCCCACCACTACCACGGTGCCCCCCACCACCACCACCACGGTGCCGGGCAAAACCAAGATCACACCGGGTGGATTGGTCCCCGACTTCGGTCCTCCGGCGGGAGGGACCCCGGTGAGGATCTACGGATCGGGCTTCGAGGGCAACGGCCCGGTCACCGTCACCTTCGCCAGCTCTGGTGAGCCTCCCAAGCCCGCCTCAAAGGTGACGGTCGTGGATGACACGCTGATCACGGCGGAGACACCGCCCGGCGCGGGCTGGGGCAAGGTGACGGTGACGACAGAGGAGGGAGGGACGGCTGAGCTCGGCGGCGAAGTAGTTGAGGGTTTTTTCTACGGTGACCCCAAAGTGACGGTCACTCCCGGCGCGGGCCTCAACCCGGGCCAGGAGGTGGGCGTCTCCTGGTCCGGCATACCTTTCGTAGCCATCACCATCATTGAGCAGGCTAGCCCCCTGGCCTTCGTGGCCGAGCCCCGGCCTAATCCTGGCGCTCTCGAGCAGGTGCAACTTCTGAATTGCCTCCAGCAAGAGCCAGGGCCGCAACGGAATGCGTGTCTCCTCTTCAGCGCTGAGACGAAGGCGAGAGCCGAGCTCGCCAATCCCTTCCGCCCCGTGGACACCACGGCCAGCTGTCCCCCCACCCAGGAGCAGGCCAACGCCGGCCTGGTCAACTGCTCGGTCCTGGTACGTCGGTCAGCACCTCAGTTCCCGGACCCATCATCACCTCAGTCCAGCCCCCCACCCCCGCCCAAGCGAACTCCGAACGTACCCGCTCCCATCACCTTCGCCGGCCAGACTGAACCAGAGGAACCGACCCTGGAGCTCATGTACGACCCCGACGGGAACCTGTTCTTCGGCGGCCGGAACTGGTCGGCTTCGCCGGAGTTCGGCTCGTCCACCTCGCTGGACGGGAGGGCGGGCGCCAGTCTGCTGAAGATCGAGATCTGTGCCTCAGAAGACGATGCGAGCTGCACTCCGATTGAAGGCATCGGGGAGATCGGGGAGGTCCCCCTCACCCGGTACAAGTACGACTACGAATGCAAGACCGGAGCTCTCCAGGGCGGATTCCTCGTGGGGGGGATCCCCGCCGTTGACGACCTGGAGGAAGGCTTCGTGCGCGTCAGCCAGCAGCGGTCCGGCAATCCCAACGACTTCGTCTCCGCCACAGCCCCAATGAGCCAGGCCACAAGGATCACCTCGTCGACCTTCCCGATAGCCGAGGCCGTCGAGACGCCTGAGGAGTGCCCGGGAGCAGGCCGGGTGTTCACTCCGACGACCCTTCCCCTCCCGAGGATCGTGCGCGCCACGCCGCCGGCCACCGCCCCAGCCGTCACCGCCCCCCCGACCGCCGTGCCCCCCCAGCCTCAGCGGACGACCACCGTCACGACGCCGGCTCCCGCCGTGGCCAACCTCGTCGCCAGCCCGTCCCCTCCCGAACCGCCCTCCAGGGGCCTCCACTCGTTGTTCGGACCTCGGTCACCGGGAGGGTCGCCGTGGACTGCAGAATTGGTGGCGCTCGGGGTGCTGGCCCTCGTGATCGGGCTCATCTTGGCCGGCCGCCGCCTGATCCGCGCCGCCCGCGCCCGGCTCTGAGGGGGTCCACACATCGAGGACCACCTCCTCATCTCCAGCAACTGCCGGGTAACGATGTCAGAACGCCTTAGGCTCCAGAGCCCATGAAGAGCTTGGATCGTCACCTTCAAGGACGAAGGGTCTCCGCTGCTCTGCCGTGGATCCCCTTCAATGGCCACGTGCTGGACGTTGGCTGCGCAGACGGGGCGCTGTTTAGCCTGGGGGGATCGCGCATCGCCTCCGGAGTGGGCATTGACTCGCGTGACAGCGAGGAGTCCTCGGACGGCGACTACGAGAGGCGGACGGGACGGTTCCCCGATGTCCTTCGTGCCGGCGAGCGGTTCGACGCCGTCGTCATGCTTGCCGTAGTGGAGCACATCTCCAACGACGAGCTGAGCCGGTGGGCTAAGGAGATTCCGCACATACTTCGGCCCGGCGGTCGCCTCATCATCACGACTCCCTCTCCGCTGGTCGACCACATCCTTCACCTCGGGATTCGCTTGCGGCTGCTCGACGGAATGGAAGCGCACGAGCACCATGGGTTCGACCCTCGTGACGTACCGACCATATTCTCCGTACCGGGTTTACGTCTCGAACGAAGGGGCCGTTTCGAGCTGGGCCTCAACCACCTCTTTGTGTTCACGACAACGGCATAGGCTCACGATGCTTGGCCGCCGCCAAGAGGGGTGCTAGTGGAGCTCTCGGTCGTCATGCCCTGCCTCAACGAAGCCGAAACCGTCGGCACCTGCGTCATGAAGGCCCGCAGCTTTCTCGACAGGAACGGCGTCTCCGGAGAGGTGGTGGTCGCCGACAACGGCAGCAATGACGGCAGCCAGGAGCTCGCAACTGCGTCCGGCGCCAGAGTCGTGATGGCCGACGCTCCCGGCTACGGCAACGCTCTCATGGCGGGTATCCACGCCGCACGGAGCCGTTATGTGATCATGGGCGACGCCGACGACAGCTATGACTTCACCGCTCTTCAGCCCTTCCTAGATGAGCTCCGCGGCGGCGCTGACCTGGTGATGGGCAACCGGTTCCGGGGCGGCATCGCTCCTGGGGCCATGCCCGCGCTCCACCGATATGTCGGAAACCCGCTGCTGAGCACCCTGGGGAGGATGTTCTTCCGCAGTCCGGTTCACGACTTCCACTGTGGCCTGCGGGGGTTCCGGCGGGAGGCGGTACTTGGTCTGTCGTTGCAGTCGACCGGGATGGAGTTCGCCAGCGAGATGGTCGTCAAAGCGACCCTCGCGGGACTCAACATCGTCGAAGTACCCACGACTCTGTCTACCGACGGCCGGAGCCGGTCACCACACCTGCGCAGTTGGAGCGACGGCTGGCGGCACCTGCGCTTCCTGCTCCTCTACAGTCCCCGCTGGCTGTTCCTCATCCCCGGTGTCCTGCTCATGGTGCTGGGTATGACCACCGGCACCGCCCTGACACTCGGACCGGTCAGAGTCGGGCCCGTCACCTTCGACGTCGACACGCTGGTGGCTGCCGCTGCGGTTCTCGTCATCGGTTTCCAGGCCGTCATCTTCGCCGTGCTGACGAAGATCTATGCAATCGAGGAGGGGTTCCTGCCTCCCGACCCGCGCGTCGAGCGACTTACAAAGGCCATCACCCTTGAGCGTGGCCTGGCCATCGGAAGCTTGATCGGCCTGCTTGGTATCTCAGGGCTGGTGGCGTCGCTGGTGCACTGGAACCTCGAGGATTTCGGCGAGCTGGATCCGCGCCAGTCCCTGAGAATGGTGGTTCCGTCGGCAGCCGCCCTGGTCATAAGCCTCCAGACCATCTTCGCCGCTCTGTTCGCCAGCGTGCTCGGGATCCGACGCGTCCGAGCCGGAAACGCTGAGGCACATGGCGATGGTGGATCGGCGGCCGCCGGCGTGGCCATCGGCGAGCCGGGAGATGACCGAGGAGTGCATTTCAGGCGTCCCTCGGAGGAACACGCCAAATGACCCATCCGGTGTTCTCCCACTTCTTGGCCAGTCCGTGGGCCGCGGCTTGTTCGTCGGTCAGCAGGGTCTGCGAGTAGGTGCTGTCCTTGGCCATGACGTACCAGTCGGCCCGCTTGAGCAGCTGGTCCAGGTTCGTGCCCATTATCGCCGGCCGGTCCGAGTACAAGGTCATGGCCCGGGCGCGAAAGAACAGGATGACGTCGTCCTCCCGGGTCAGGTCTCGGACCGCCGTGAACATCTGCTGGGCGTCCGGGCTCTCGGGCCCGTGAGCGATGTAGTGGTAATCGAGGTGGTAGTTGGTCGAGTGTGCCAAGGCCTGAGCATTGAGCGTCACAAGCCCGGCTACAGCCAGCGCCGGCACCACGGAGGTGAGCCGCACGAGGGCTTGGTTGCCGGAAGTCACCAGCTGGGCGATGCTCGGTAGTGCCTGGTATGCGAAGTACCCGAGCAAGGGGGTTACCGTGAGAAGGTACCGGCCCTCCTGGTAGGGCGAGACCAGCATGAGGAAGGACGAGCCGCACAGGTAGGCGGCAAGCATGCTGTCCTCCTCCAACCGGTACAGGAGGCGACCGATGACGCCTATGACGGCGAGCATCACCAGCAAGGCCAGAGCGAACCTGGCAGCGGCTTCGCTGCCGAGGAGCTGCATCGGCTGACCGGGGTCTTGGAGGCCCACCTGCTGGGCAAGGATGTCCTGGTAGTAGGTGAGGCGGCTCGAGATGTTCTGCACACCTGCTCCTGACGCGCGGGGAAGCAGCACGGTCGGCAGAAGCAGATGAAACGTCACAATGGCCGCGAGGAAGGTCATGTACGGCAGGCGCACCTCTCTCCACTTCAGGTCGCGGAGAGCCTGCACAGACCCGGCCCGAACCGCGGTTCCGGCCAGAACTGCGAGGTGCAACGCAACGAGAGAGAACAGCAGCACGATGCCTTCGCGGCGGACGTTGTACGTGTAGGCCAGTAACAGGCCCAGGATCACGAGACGGTGCCGACCTCCCCCCAGGATTCCGCCTAGGCGGCAGCGATCCATCCACCATAAGCTCAGCCCAACCGAGCAGAGGAATGGTATGTCCGAAAGGACCGTATCCGTGGCGCCGACATACGAAGGGGACAGGCCGATCAGCAAGGTCAATATTGTCGCAGGACGGGTACCGGCCCTCCGCCTCACGATGGCAAAGAACGCCAAGAGAAAAACGCAGAATGCGATGACTTCCAGGAACTTGAACAGCTCGTAGTTGAGCCCGAACACCGCATAGAACGGAGCGATGACCAGCGGCCAGCCCCATGGGTAGGAATAGGGACTGAAGGTGTGCCACCCCGAATTGTCGACCGAGAAACGGTTGTCGCTGATGACCTCACCGATGTTGCCGGTGGTCAGGGCCTTCGCCTGGCGCATGTAGAGGGCGAAGTCGTCGCCCCAGTCGTGACCGGAAAAGTGGTTGATCATGGAGATGACGCCGATCACGGCGACCATCGTCACCGGCCAGCCGTACCTCTCACGGGCAAGCCGGTACGGCTCGAAGGCTCTCAGACGTCTGACGTGAGACAGGAGCCCGGCTGCCTGCGCAGCGTCAGGAGCCGGTTGAACTCGGGCATCCGGGGGGGCGGAGGTCGCAGTTGCAGTTTCCGCTCCGGTCGAGCTCGCCCGCTGGTTTGTATCGGTAGGCTCCCTTGCCCGGACCTCTGCCGGTCCTTCCCCAGTCGTCACCGCCTCATCAGGCTCGCGTTCCGGAAAGACGCGACGGCCGAGCCGGCGGAGAAGGAGATTGAGCCAGCCGAAATCGATGTAGTCGGGTTCGTCCTCGCCCGAAGGGCCCTGCTCCCGAACGTCTTTGGCCACGGCACATTCTGCTCTGTTCCGCCGATCGACGGCGAGGAGCCGGCTCTCCCCCCAGTTGTGCCGGCCTAACAGCCCGGAACTGTCGTCGGCGGGAAGAGCGACGTCGTCGTCGTGGCGGGCGCGGTCGTGGTGGTCGTGGTGCAGACGGTCGTCGTCGTGGTGCCGCCTGGGATGGTGGTGGTGGTCGGCCCCACAGTCGTAGGAACAAGCGTCGTGGTGGTCACAGACACGGTCGTGGTGGTCACGGGTACCGACGTGGTGGTGCCCGGCTCGGTTGAGCCACTGCGACCCGGGGGACCACAGTGGCGATGGTTGGCGTCCCCGTGGCCGAACCCGGGCTTGCACGGCCTCCGGCCCGGCGGGTCGCTCTCAGTACGTGCTGACGCCGCGGAGGCCACGGGGAGCAGGAGAGCTCCCACAACCAGAATGGTGTGGGCGGCGATCCGCTGTGGGCGCATGGCTGGGTCCCCCTTGCCACTGCTCGAAGAGGCAGAGCCTATCCAGTACTGCCGCGGTTACACCATTACTAATCCGACCTAGTCCACTTGCACCAGGCCGGCTCGTGCGGTTGTACCTCTGAAAGCAGCGCCACGGATCTGTGGCCGCTGACCCGGGCGGCGGTCAGGAGTCGTCAGCCAGGCCGGGCGGGGACCTCGGCCGGCACCGATGCGGGCGCCGGCTCGGAGTCGCCGCCGGCGGGCGACGTCTGCTCTTCGTCCTTGGCCCCCGGGGCCTCCCGGGCCTCCCGGGCCTCCCGCCGGCGGAAGCGGAAGGCCCACGGCCGCCTCCCGGCCAGCACCGCCAGCCCCCCGAGCCCAAGGAGGGTCATGCCCCAACCAAGGGCGTCCACCGGCGTGTAGCCGTAGTTGAGCTCGACGTGGCCCTCGGTGGGCACGACCACCATGAGGTTGGGCGTCACCCGCCACGGCCCTCTGGCCCCGGACGGCTTCCAGTTGGGGAAGTAGGACGCCTTCACCAGCACCGGTGAGCCGGGGCGGTCGACGTCGAAGGAGATGCTGTCTTCGCCGGCCCGGATGCCGGTGACGCGAGCCTCCGGCACGGGGCGGGGGGCGTCGCCGGCGTCGGGCGGCTGGCGGACCCGGCGCCACTCCCCGGGCCCGCTGGCGGCCCACGGCACCGACCACGCACCGGGGTCCTGGTACCACTTGGTGGCCATGGACAGCCACTCGGGGCCTCCCTTGGGAACGCCGGTCACCACCACGGGCTCGTTCCGGAGCGGCTCCACCAGGTCGGAGCCTGCGACCTCGTACACCTCCCAGTGCCGCTCCTTGGTTCCATCGGGATAGGTCACGGTGGAGGCGGGCATGCTGGCCACCAGCCGCAGGTCGGGACGGCCCCGGGCCTGGGCCTGGGCCTCGGGCGACAAGGCCATGTAGTAGCGCACGCCGAGCAGCTTGAGGTGCTCGACCCCGCGAGCGACGTCGAGCTCGCCGTAGGGGAGGTCACGCTGGGGCCTCGACGGCTTGGCCGACAGCTCGGACTGAATCAGGAAGTGATAGGGCGTGGTGGCCGCCGACTCGAAGAAGAGGCCCTCCATGGAGCCGATGCACCCGTCGGTCCAGTAGGGGAGGAGCATGAGAGCCATGGGCGTGCCGTAGCGGTCGAGCTGGGGCTCGTACTCCCAGAAGGCCCGCCCGCACCCCTCGTCCTGGCCCACCTGGGCCATGGTGTCGACCACGCCCTTGTACTCGTCGTAGCTGGGCTTGTTCTCGTACC
>JALZJC010000127.1 GCA_030859945.1 Actinomycetota bacterium
GCGGCACCCCGAGGACGAGTCGCCGCCCTGGCACCGCCTTCACCCACGTCGACCAGGGGTCGACCAGCCACATGGGGTTGGCCACGTCGTTCCAGGTCTTGGTGTAGTCGAGGAAGTCGGTGGCGTAAGGGGTGGGGGCGCCCAGCCACGTCGAGAAGCTGTTGGTGGCGGCCACGGTGGCGGGGCCGGTGTAGACCCCGACGGGCACGGTGGCCGCCTCAGCCCGGCGTGAGAGCAAGTCGTCACCGACACCACTGGCCACGACGCTGATCATGACTAGGGCACAAACGCCAACCCGGAACTTCGGCATGTCCTGGACTCCTCCTGCCCAGGACGATCGGTTTCGGTAGCCCGGCTAACTCCCTTGCATCAGGGAGTCCCGTGGATTTGCGCCCCCACCTCGCGATGGGTTTGCCCGTTCGACCGACCTCGGCACACTCTTTGTTGTCCTACGATGATCGGCAGGAGGGCCGGACCGCTTGAGCGAAGGGGGAAATCGCCGCCAGAGCCCGCTCGGGCCTCTGTCAACCCAGGGTCAGAGCCAGCGCCTCGGCTATCTGCACGGCGTTGAGGGCGGCGCCCTTGCGCAGGTTGTCCCCTGACAGGAACAGGCTCAGGCCGTGCTCCGCCCCGGGGTCCTTGCGGATGCGCCCGACATAGGAGGCGTCGGCACCGGCAGCCATGAGCGGGTGGGGCACGTCGGTGACCCTCACGGCCGGAGCCCCGGCCAGGAGCTCACGGGCCCGTTCCACATCCAACGTCCGGTCGAACTCGAGGTTGAGGCTCACCGAATGGCCGGTGACGACCGGCACTCGGACGCAGGTGCAGGAGACCGGCAGCTCGGGCAGGTCCAGGATCTTGCGGCTCTCGTTGCGGAACTTGTGCTCCTCGTCCGTCTCGTCGTCCACCAGGCTGCCCGCCAGAGGCAGCACGTTGAAGGCGATGGGGGCGGCGAACGCGCACGGCGCCGGGAAGTCCACCGCGTCTCCTCGCCAGGCCAGGTCCGGTACACGGTCGCCGACCTTGCTCACCTGCTCGTCGAGCTCGGCCACCCCCCGCTGCCCAGCGCCGGACACCGCCTGGTAGGTGGAGGCCACGACCCGGCGAAGACCAGCCTCCTCGTGGAGCGGCTTGACGACAGGCATGCAAACCATGGTGGTGCAGTTGGGATTGGCCACGATCCCCTTGGGGATGGAGGCCAGGGCCGGGCTGTTCACCTCGGCCACGACGAGGGGCACGTCGGGGTCCATGCGCCAGGCCGAAGAGTTGTCGATCACGATGGCGCCGGTGGCGGCAACTCGCGGAGCGAGCTGCTTGGAGACGGCGGCTCCAGCAGAGAAGATCACCAAGTCGAGGCCGGAATAGTCGGCGCTGGCCGCATCCTCCACCTCCACCTCGTCTCCGTCCCAGGACAGGCGCCGCCCGGCCGAGCGGGACGAGGCAAAGAACCGCATGTGTCGGGCGGGGAAGCGGCGCTCGCTCAGCACCGAGCGCAGGACCGTACCCACCATTCCGGTGGCGCCCACGACTCCCAGCTTCATTGGGCCATGGTACGGCTCACCACGAGATGACACGGGCCGGACCGCTCTCCCAGGAGCCGTCCGGCCCTGTCCAGCGCGCCGCGGGGACCCGGGCCGACGGCTCCACTCGAAGCGCTCCGTGCTCGTCGGGGAGGCGGAAGCGGAAGGTGAGGGACTGCGTCGCTCCCTTCTTCACCATGATGGGCACCGCCGCCACCTTGGTGGGTCCGTCGGGCCCAGCGGCGGCGTAGGTCTCCCTTCCCTCCACGGTCACGCCATCGGCTTGAGCAGGGAGGTTGACGCTCACCAGGCCCGTGTAGTCCCCGTACTCGACCCCGAGGCCCGGGTAGGGACCGGCCACGTAGGACACCTCGCCTTCCGGTGTGGCGTTACGGAGCAGCACGTCGAGCGTGGCGCTCACGGAAGGGCCGTCTCGCTCGAACCGCAGGTTCGACTCCACCTGAAGGAACCGGTCGAGCTTGTTGCCGCCCCTGTTCATCACCGACACCGCCATCGAGCTGGGCCCCAGGGTTCCGTCCACCTTGGCCGCCGACCAGGCCTGTTGCTCCGGAGGTCGGGCCGACCAGGCCAGGATGTGGCGGCCCCGGGCCGCGTCGGCCAGCCCGGAGGCCAGGGCCCCCAGGTCCCAATCTCTCTGCTGGAGGGCCTCGAGCGATCTCTTGGCGATGACCCCCATCTGCTCACGCCGGGCCGCTTGGCCGCCGGCGAGAGTGACGCCGGCGTACTGGTCGTGGAGCAGGAGGTCGCCCACGCTGTCGGCCGTCACCGTGCGGTCGCCGGCCACCACCGGCCCGGTGGCCCGCAACAGGCCCTGCAAGGTGATGGGGTCGATGGCCAGCACGCCGTCCACGGGCTGGCCTCCGGCAGCGGTCCACATGCGTGCCGCCAAGGCGGCGTTGGCCGGGAACCGAGGGGTGAGACCGAGGTTGCGCCACTCCTGGTTCGGTATGAAGCTCCCCCAGCGGGCGGCCAGGTCGGCATCCTCGATGGGCGGCGCGGCCTGGGGAGCCAGCAGAAGGTCAGGAGTGGGGCGGAACTCGTTCAGCGAGAAGTCCCCGTTCGCCGTCTGCAGCTCCCCGACGCTGAGGAACATCCCCGACCCCGCCCTCATCTCGGCGTTGTTGGCGGCCAGGACGAGATACCGGCGCGGTCCCGCCAGCACGGCCGCCAGCCCATCCAGGGCGGTGCTGGTGTCCCTGAGGCCGGTCCGGGCCTCGGTCAGCTTCTCGTCGAGCTCCCGGCGCTTGGAATCGAGAGTACCGACCAGCGCCTCCCCAGGGCCGAGGTCGACGGTTGCCAGCCGGCCTTCGGCGTGGGAGGACAGACGTGCCACCTCCCGTAGGAGGACGAGGCGCTCGGGACCGGTGGCGTGGGGCTTGGACAGGACCTGCCTCGCCTCCGCGAAGGCGTCCACGCCGACGGTCGAGACCTGGGCCGCGGCCTCCGTCAGCGCCTGGCCGGAACGCAGCTGGCGGCCCACGACGGGCAACAGCCGCAGGGGCCACAGGACGGGGCTCCCCAAGAGGCGGTTCGAGCTCTGGAACGAGGCCCGGGCTCCGACGAGGGGCTCCGTGGCCCGGCCGTCCAGGAGATCTCGCGGTGAGGACCTGGCGCGGGCCTGCTCCACCATGGCCAGGCCCCTGGTGGCGTCGCTGCGGGCCCAGACCAGCACGAGGCCAACAACCACGAGCCACGCACCGAGGGCGGCCAGCACCAGGGTTGCGGGACGCAGGACGCGACGCCAGCCGGTCCGCCTACGCCTGGCCGGCGTCGCACTGGTCATTCCCGACAGAGCGTGAGCTCGGTCACAGGGCGGTCACAGGGCGGTCACAGGGGCGGTCACAGGGCGGTCACAGGGCGAAGGCGCGGTGAAGAGCCTGGACGGCTCGTTCCACAGTGCCGCTGTGCACCACACAGGAGATGCGGATGGTGGAGGTGGAGATCATCTCGATGTTGATGCCCTCGTCGGCCAGGGTCTCGAACATGGTGGCGGCGATGCCGGGATGGGTCTTCATGCCCGCCCCGATCAGGGAGACGTTGGCGATCTCCCTGTCGGCCAGCACCTCGTTGGCTCCGATCTCGTCGGCGTGGGAGCGGCAAACCTGAAGGCTCACGTCGAGGTCAGCCTTGGGGACGGTGAACGAGATGTCGGTGGTGCCCCCGATCGACACGTTCTGCTCGATCATTCCCACGTTCACGTGCTCGTCCGCCAGGGAGCGGAACAGGCGGGCGGCGATGCCGGGTCGGTCGGGGACCTGGGTGACGGTGACCTTGGCCTCCGAGGTGTCGTGCACCACTGCCGAGATGATGGCTTGCTCCATGGACGATGCCTCCGCTCTCCTCTTCTCGGCCTCCTCTGCGGAGACCACCCAGGTCCCTGGTTCCCACGTGAAGCTGGAGCGCACGTGGAGCGGGACCCCATAGTTGCGGGCGAACTCCACCGAACGGGTCTCCGGCTTCGGGCAACCGCTGGCGGACATCTCCAGCATCTCCTCGAACGACACCTCTCGAAGGCGGCGAGCCATGGGCTCCACCCGCGGGTCGGCGGTGAAGACGCCCGAGACGTCGGTGTAGAGCTCGCACACGTCGGCACCGAGGGCGTGGGCCAACGCCACAGCCGTCGTATCGGACCCACCCCGGCCGAGGAAGGTGACGTCGCGGGCCGCGGAGACGCCTTGGGCTCCCCCGACCACCGGGACGCGGCCGGCCTCCAGGGTCTGGCGCAACCGATCGCTGCGCACCTCGAGGATCTTGGCCCTGGTGTGGGTGGCGTCGGTGATGAGGCCCGCCTGGCTGCCCGTGAACGAGGAGGCGGGACACCCCAGCTCGGCCAGGGCCATGCCCAGCAGGGCCATGGCCTTGCGTTCGCCGGCGGTGATGAGCATGTCCAGCTCGCGGCCGGGCTGGACCTGGGACACCTGCTCGGCCAGGTGAAGGAGCTCGTCGGTCTCCTTGCCCATGGCGCTGACCACCACCAGGACCTCATTGCCCAACCGCCTGGTGCGGGCCACATGGTCGGCAACGGCGCGTATGCGCTCGGCATCGGCCATGGAGGTCCCGCCGAACTTCTGGACCACGAGGGGCACGAGGACCGAGCGTAGTGGTGGGACAACCGGCGCTCGCCTCACCGTGTCGTATGAACGGCCGCCCAGCGCTCGGTAGGTTGGCCTACTTGGCCAACACGAAGCGACAGCGACAGAAGCAGGCCCGGGAGGCCAGCCGGGCCTACTTCCAGGCTCAGGAGCGGAGAGCCCGACGCCGCCGCCAGGTGCTGGCGGGCGTGGCCCTGTTCCTGGTCATCGGCCTGGTGGTCGGGAGCTTCCTCTCCAACACCCCCGACCGTGACGCCGACCAGACTGCGGAGAAGGGGAAGGCTGCCCCCGACGAGGGGATGCCGGCCGAGCAGAAGATCGACCCCACCTGCCCGCCGGCCGACGGCAGCGCCGAGCGCAGGATCACCTTCGCCGCACCTCCCCCCAACTGCGTCCAGAGAGCCAGGTCCTACCGAGCCACCGTGGAGACCGACGTCGGGACCTTCGTCGCCGACCTCGACGACGAGAGGGCGCCCAAGACGGTCAACAACTTCGTGTTCCTCGCCCGGCATCACTTCTACGACGGTGTCCCCTTCCACCGGGTGATCCCCGGCTTCGTGGTCCAGGGGGGCGACGCCGAGAAGGGCGATGGCACGGGAGGACCCGGTTACACGGTCCCCGACGAGCTCCCCCGCGCCGGCCCGTACCCGGTGGGTGCACTGGCCATGGCCAACACGGGCCGGCCCAACACTGGCGGGAGCCAGTTCTTCGTCGTCACCGGGGACCAGGGCACCAGCCTGCCGCCTCGGTACAGCCTCTTCGGCCAGGTGACCCAGGGCCTGGACGTGGTGAAGAAGATCGAGGCCGACGGCAGCTCGGAGGGCACGCCCGGCGTCGTGCACAAGATGGTGAAGGTCACCATCACCGAGTCCTGACTCGAGGGGCGCCGGCCAGGTCCTCAGGTCGTCCTCAGGTCGGCAGGGCCTCGAGGCTCGCCTCCCGGGCGTCCACGAAGACCGAAACCCGGCCCGCACCGGCCGAGCGCCATGAGCCGTCGGGGTCCCGGATGACCGCTGTGCGCTCCTCGATCCCCACCACAGGGAGGCCGGCCGGGGCCAGCTCCAGGGTGCGGTGCGCCTTCTCCGGCGACCACGAGTCGTAGTTGGGGACTATGGCCAAGTGTGACACCAGACCCAGCCCGACGGTGAAGGCCCCGCCTCGGGGATCCACCATCGGGTCGGTGAGCACCATGGCCCCCGCCGACGAGCCCGCCACCACCGCCCCGTGCTGCCACGCCGCCACCAAGGCGTCCCACACCGCGGAGTCCTTGAGCACCGAGCGAAGGTGCAGGGAGGAACCACCGGCGAGGTACACGAAGCGGGCGTCCCGCACGGCGGCGGCGTTGGCCTCCTCCTCGGCGTCGCCGCGCTGGAGCACGTCAAGGTCCCGGACGGTGGCGCCCAGACCCTGGAACCACCGCGTGGCCTCGGTCACCGCCCGCTCCGGACGCTCGTAGGCGGCGGCTGTGGGCAGGACGAGGACCTCGTTGGCGCCACTGGCCTCCAACAGGTCGGCGTCGAAGCTGCACCCCTCCTGCCACTCGCCTCCGCCGACCAGGGCCAGCGTTCCCGTTTCCATCGGGTCGCTGATGGAGCTCACGGCGCCGTGACGGGGCGGGGCCGGGCCGTGCCCTGGACGCCCTTCACGAGGAGTGCCCTGGCCCATGGCAGCGGGAACCGGTGGATGTCGGTGATGGCCAGGCCTGCGGCCCGGATGGCGGCGGGGACGTCACGATCGAGGTGGCAACCCGGCGCCAGCCGCTGCCACACCGGTGTCGCCGCCTGCTGGAGACGCCGGCGCCAGCCGGTGGCGCCGGTGTGCTCGGTGAAGAGCAACACCCCCTCGGAGGTCATGGCCCGCCGGATCAGAGCGAGCGCGGCGCCGGGGTCGTCCACCCTGCACAGGACGAAAGTGGTGACGACGGCGTCGAGCGATCCTTCCGGCACATGCTCCAGCGCCGGCACGACCCCCTCCCCCGTCCCGACCGCCACGACTCGGCCGTGCTCCGGCGGGAGCAGAGCACTGCGACGCTGATCCGACCCGCCGTGATCGGCCCGCAACCGCAACCCGGGCCAGTGCAGCCCACGGGTGTTCCCCGACTTCTCCCCAATGTTGTCCACAGGCGGGGATAACGACAACGGTGTCACCATGGGCGGCGGGTGGTCGCCGGCGCCCTCCCGGTGCTCCACGACCGGCCCGAGAAGCGCCAGCGGGACCTTGGCGATCCCGCGTCCCCCGCCGTGGGGCCAGGCCACAGGGTCTCGACGGCAGCGACGATGGCGGCGACGACCCGAGCATCAGGGACGGAGGGCGAGGCGGCCCATTCTCTAGAGGGGGACGTTCCCATGCTTCCTCGGCGGCCGTTCGGCCCGCTTGGACCGGAGCAGGGCCAGGCCCCGCACCACCACGTCCCTGGTGTCGGCGGGGTCGATGACGTCGTCGACGTAACCCCGCTCGGCGGCCACGTAGGGATTCACGTGGGCCTCGGCGTACTCGTTCACCAACTCCGCCTTGCGGGCGTCGTGGTCGACCGCATCGGCCAGGTCGCGGCGGTGCAGGACCTCCACCACCGCTTGGGGCCTCATCACCGCCACCTCCGCCGACGGCCAGGCGTAGGCCAGGTCGGCTCCTATGGCTTTGGAGTTCATCACCACGTAGGCGCCTCCGTAGGCCTTGCGGGTGATGACCTGGATGCGGGGGACGCTGGCCTCACAAAAGGCGTACAGGAGCTTGGCACCGTGTCGGATGACACCACCGTGCTCCTGGTCGGTGCCGGGCAGGAAACCGGGAACGTCCACCAGCGTCACCAGCGGCAGGCCGAAGGCGTCGCAGGTTCGCACGAAGCGCGCCGCCTTCTCCGAGGCGTCGACGTCGAGGACCCCGGCCAGGACCGCCGGCTGGTTGGCCACGACGCCGACGGGGTGGCCGTCGAAGCGGGCCAAGCCGCACACGATGTTCGGCGCCCACTGGGCGTTGCACTCGAACAGCTCGCCCCCGTCCACCAGGGCCATGATGAGCGTGCGCACGTCGTAGGGCTCGTTGGGGCCGGCCGGCAGGAGCCCGGCCACCTCGGCCGGGCCTCGGGACGGGTCTCCGGTCCACGTCATGGGCGGCGTGACGGAGGGAGGCTCGTCCCTGCAGCTGGACGGGAGGAAGGAGAGAAGGCGCCGCACGTCGTCCAGGCAGGCCTTCTCGTCGGCGCTCACGAAGGTGCACAGCCCCGATCGGGTGGAGTGGGTGGTGGCCCCACCCAGCTCGTCGGGAGTGACGTCCTCGCCCGTCACCGCCCTCACCACGTCGGGGCCGGTGATGAACATGTGAGAGATGCCCTGCACCATGAAGATGAAGTCGGTCATGGCCGGGCTGTAGACGGCCCCGCCGGCGCAGGGGCCGAGGATGACGCTGATCTGGGGGATGACGCCCGAGGCGGCGACGTTGCGGCGGAAGATCTTGCCGTACATGTCGAGCGACACCACACCCTCCTGGATGCGGGCGCCGGCGCCGTCGTTGATGCCGATCACAGGAACGCCGGCGGACACGGCCAGATCCATGACCTTGTGCACCTTCTCGGCGAAGACCTCGCCCAGGGAGCCCCCATAGACGGTGAAGTCCTGGCTGAAGACGCAAACGGAACGGCCGTGGATGGTTCCGAAGCCGGTGACCACTCCGTCGGTGTAGGGCCGGTGGTGGTCGAGGCCCATGCCCTGCGACCGGTGGCGGGCCAGCATGTCGAGCTCCTGGAAAGACCTTTCGTCGAGGAGGACGTCTATGCGTTCCCGCGCCGTCATCTTGCCCCTGGCGTGCTGCCGCTCGACGGCCCGCTCCGGCCCGGCATGGAGCGCCTCGTGCCTCCGCCTGGCCAGCCCCTCGAGATGGGCGGTCATCGGGTGGTCGGGCATTCGACGGAGGCTACCTGCTCACCCGCGGGGCACCCACCGTTTGAAACCCGCCGGGGGCCGTCGGCCTTGGGCGTTGGGCCTATCGTCGGGCCGTGCTCGAGCGGTCGGCGCAACCGATGGAGCCACCGTCCACGACGTGGGCCTTCCCGGACCCGCGGACGGCAGGCGACGACCTCGTCGCCGTCGGCGCCGACCTCGCGCCCGGGACCATCCTGGCCGCGTACCGGTCGGGGTTGTTCCCGATGCCGCTGAACGGCCCCGCCATGGGCGGCGACGAGACGGTCGGAGTACCGGCGTGGTGGTCCCCCGATCCCCGCGCCGTCCTGCCCTTGGACGGGCTTCGGGTGAGCCGCTCCCTGCGCAGGTCCTGCCAGCGCTACCAGGTCCGCGTCGACACCGCCTTCGAGGAGGTCATCGACGCCTGCGCCGACCCCAACCGAGCGCAGGGTTGGATCTCCCCGGACGTGCGGGGCGCCTATGTGGAGCTGCACCGCCTGGGTTGGACCCACAGCGTGGAGTCCTGGTCCGTGGAGGACGGGGCGCTGACCGGCGGTCTCTACGGCGTGGCCATCGGGGGGTTCTTCGCCGGCGAGTCGATGTTCCACCAACGCCGGGACGCCTCCAAGGTGGCCCTGGTGGGCCTGGTGGACATGCTGCGCGACGGGGGCGCCGCCCTCCTCGACGTGCAGTGGCTCACCCCTCATCTGGCCAGCCTGGGGGCGGTCGAGGTAAGCCGCGGGCGGTACCTGCAACTGCTGGGCGAGGCTCTGGCCCGCCCGCTGCCCCCCGCCTTCCGGACATAGCGGCGAAATCCGACGCTAGGTGCTCCCGGGTCGCTCCGCGGCGAGGCGCTGGGCCCGCTCGGCCAGGCTCGGGGCCCGCAGGTGCTCGCAGATCTCCTCGAAGCCCGCCCGCGGCCCGCGCCAGCGCAGGGCGTCCACGGACGGCAGGAGGGAGCGGTCCACCCGCAGGGTGGCCAGGTCACGGAACACCAGGGCCAGGTCCCAGTGCTCCCTGAGGGCGTTGGCCAAGGAACGGGCGCCTCGTACGTCGACCTCCCAGCGCTCACCCAGCCGGGGGATGGCCTCAAGGTGGGGATAGCGACCAAGGACGGTTGAAGCTGCGGTCTTGCCCCACCCCTTGAGGCCGGGGAAGCCGTCAGCCGAGTCCCCCACCAGCGCCAGCCAGTCGGGTATCGAAGCCGGCGCCACGCCGAAGCGAGCGACCACGCCGGCTTCGTCGATGGTCACACCCTTGCGTTGGTCACGCTGCACCACCCGCTCGCCGACCACGCACTGAGCCAGGTCCTTGTCCGGCGTGTGGATGACCACCTGTCCCACGCTGTCGTCGTCCACCGACACGGCCGCGGCAGAGCAGAGAGCGTCGTCGGCCTCGAGCTCGACCATGGGCCACACGCACACCCCCATGGCGTCCAGGGCCTCCTCCAGCAGGGGGAACTGGGTGGTGAGGTCCTCGGGCAGACCGCTTCCGTCCTTGTACCCCGGCCACAGCCGGTTGCGGAACGACTCGATGACGTGGTCAGTGGCCACCCCCACATGGGTGGCGCCCTCGGCCAGCAGCCAGAGCACGAAGCCGACCACACCCCTCGTGGCCGCGGCGCGGGAACCCTTGGCC
>JALZJC010000075.1 GCA_030859945.1 Actinomycetota bacterium
GTTCGACGACGAAAACGAGACGCTCGTGCACGGCAATGAGCTCCTCGCCGAGATCGGCGTCGCCGCCGGTGGCCCGCACGATCGCACTGGCTACAGCGTCGAAGCGGTTGCCAGGGCTCTCGACGGCGCCAGCCCGCCCGTTCCCTCTGAGGATCTCACGACGGCGTTCGACTGGTTCGCCGGATACCTCCTCCTCGACGCGCTCATCGGCAACACCGATCGCCACCAGGACAATTGGGCCACGATCCGGAGCCCTGCCGGCCGGCGCCTGTCGCCGAGTTTCGATCACGCCTCATGCCTCGGCTTCCAGATCAGCGACGATGAGCGCCTCGAACGGCTGGCCGGCGCAAGCAACCGCTCTGTCGGCGGCTACGCGGCCAGAGCCCGTTCGAAGTTCGAAGGTCATCCCTCGCCCCTCCACGCGGCGCTGGAGGCTATGGCTCTGGCTACTGAGCAAGCCCGTCGCCACTGGATAGATGCACTCGAGCAGGGCCCCGATCTGCATGAAATCGTCGATGACCTGCCCGGGGAGCGCATGAGCAACGCCGCCAAGCGGTTCGCCGCAGCGCTCTACGTCGAGAATCTCACCTCTTTGTCTCACCCTCTCCGTACGATGGGGACATGAACGAAGCCAGCGAGCATCAGGAGCGCAGTCTCTTCGTGTCGTGGCGCGATCCCGACGTCGGTTCGATCTACCCAATCGGCCGCCTTGTCCGCCGGATCGGGGCCAATGGTGAGCGCTACTCATTCGCATACCTGAAGATGGCCGAGCACCTCGAGCGCTTCGAGCCGCTGCCCGGACTTCCCGACCTGCACGAACGATACAACGGCGAGCGGCTCTTTCCGGTGTTTGCCAACCGGGTCATGCCCCGTAACCGTCCGGACTACGACCTGCTCGCTTCCCGTGTCGACCTCCAGGGTGATGCGGACCCGTTCGAGGTGCTCGCCCGTACCGGTGGCCGGCGCGCGACAGATCGAATCGAGGTGTTCGCCGGTCCGGAACGCACCGTCGAAGGAGAGACCTCTGTGCTGTTCCTTGCACGCGGCATCCGGCACATCGACGGAGCTGCTGATGCCGTCGCCTCTCTGCATCCTGGTGACCGTCTGGCACTTGTCGATGACACGAAGAATGAGTACAACCCGCGTGCCGTGCTGCTTCGGGTCAGCGATGGACGGCTCGTCGGTTGGATCCCCGACTACCTCGTCGAGCACGTGCACGAGCTCCGGGAGTACAACGGCGCCGACCCGACGGTCGTCGTCGAGCACGTGAATGACGACAGCGTCGCTACCCATTTGCGGTTGCTCTGCCGGCTGCACGCGCCGTGGCCCGACGGCTACGTGCCGTTCTCTGGCCCCGACTTCCAGACGCTGGTCGATCTGAGCTGAGACTGCCTCGATGGAGGCGGAGCCGCCCACAGACGGGGGCGTGAGCTCGTTCGACCGGCTGCACCCGTCGTTGCAGCACCATGTGGTCAACAGCCTCGGCTGGGCTTCTTTGCGTCCTCTGCAAGCGGAAGCGATCGAGCCGATCCTCCACGGCCGCCATGCACTGCTCCTCGCTCCGACGGCCGGAGGCAAGACCGAAGCCGCGGTGCTGCCAATGCTCACCCGGATGGCAGGCGAGCGGTGGCGGCCGCTCAGCACCCTCTACCTGTGTCCGCTGCGGGCACTGCTCAACAACCTGCTGCCCCGCCTGGAGAGCTATGCCGGCTACGTCGGCGCTCGCGTCGGCTTGTGGCACGGCGACGTCGGCCCCGCTCAACGGCAGCGACTGGTGGTCGAGCCGCCTGACCTCCTGCTCACGACCCCCGAGTCGCTCGAGGCGATGTTCCTCTCCATCCGGGTCGACGCCCACCGGCTCCTCGGCAGCGTGCGATCGGTCATCGTCGACGAAGCCCACGCCTTCGCGTCCGACGACCGGGGCTGGCACCTGCTCGCGCTGCTCGAACGAATCCAGCATCTCGCGGGTACCGAGCTGCAGCGGGTGGGCCTCTCCGCCACCGTCGGCAATCCCCCTCAGCTGCTCGACTGGCTGACGCCGAGCTGTGAACGACCCAAGCAGGTCGTCTCACCCGTCACCGAGGCCGCAGCCGATCCTGAGATCACCATCGACCACGTCGGTACTTCGACCAACGCCGCCACCGTCATCAGCGGCCTGCACCGGGGTGAGAAGCGCCTCGTGTTCGTGGACAGCCGAATGCGGGCCGAAGAGATCACCCACGAGCTGCGGTCCAATGACGTCACCACCTTCGTCACCCACGCCTCCCTCGGCCGCGACGAGCGCCGCCGGGCTGAGCAGGCCTTCACCGAGGGGTCCGACTGCGTCATCGTGGCCACCAGCGCGCTGGAGCTCGGTATCGACGTCGGCGACCTCGACCGGGTGATCCACATCGATGCCCCGGCGAGCGTGTCGTCGTTCCTCCAGCGTCTCGGTCGGGCCGGTCGGCGCGCCGGCACGGTCCGCAGCCTGCTCTTCCTCACCACCAACGAGGAGGCACTCTGGACTGCAGCGGGGCTGACCAGGTTGTGGCGGACCGGCTTCGTGGAGCCGGTCGCGGGCCCACCGCTTCCGGCCCACCTCCTGGCACACCAGCTGCTCGCACTCGTGCTGCAGGAGGGGGCTGTCGGCCAGACGCTCTGGCACGAATGGCTGGGTCATCCGCTCGTGCTGGGCGAGGACGTCTCGCTGCTAAGCGGTGCCGTGGTCGAGCACCTGATCGGCAACGGGTTCCTCCACGTCGACGAGGGGATGATGTCGATCGGTCGAGAGGCCGAATCGGCCTTTGGGCGTCGCCATTTCATCGAGCTCACGTCGGTGTTCACGTCGCCGCCCATCTTCACGGTGCTCGCCGGGCGAAGAGAGATCGGCCACGTTCACGATCTGGGCATTTGGGCCGCGTTCCAGGTCCGCAACGGCCCGCCCGTCCTGTTGCTGGCTGGCAATGGCTGGCGAATACTTGACGTCGACTGGCGCAAGCACCAGGTGTATGTCGAGTTGGTCGAGAGCAAGGGCAGAACCGGCTACCGGGGGGCGGGACCGCCACTTCGCTTCGAGTTGGCTCAGTCGATCGGCGCAGTCCTCGGTGGAGAGGACCCGGGCGCTGGGCTGTCGCGACGAGCCGCTGACCAGCTCGAGGGCAGCCGCAGAGAGTTCCACTCGCTCCGACCCGACGAGGCCACCCTCATTCGCCATCACCCGGATGGGCGTACCGACTGGTGGACCTTTGCTGGGCTTCGAGCGAACCTCGAGCTGGCGGCGAGACTTGGCCCCCTTTGTCGCAGCGCCAGTCAGCGCGACAATCTGTCGATCGGCCTCGTCGACGACTCTTCTGGCGACGAGGTGCGATCGGCACTTGATCAGATCACGCCAGTGGATGGCCTACTCGACCTCGGCGAGGAAGCCACCGGTGGCCTCAAGTTCGCCGACTGCATCCCCGACTGGCTTGCCGACTCCATCGTTCTCGCCCGTCTCACCGATCGGCGAGCTGTTGAGGCAACGGTCGCTAAGTCCATTGATCAGAGCACCAACGGTTACTGAGACGGGTGGGGAAGAGCATCTCTCATCCCTGTTGTGGCGAGGTGAGTTAAGTCAGGCAGAGCTCAGCCGATCAGGCGCGATCCAACGTCGTGGAGGACCGCGGCATGGCGCGGCGTGATCTCACCGAGAGGCAGTCGTCCGCGGCGGGCGAAGATCGATCCGTAGCCGCTCGATCTCCGCCGGATCGAGGTGGACACCGCGCTGCTTGAGGAGGGCGATCAGGTCTTCTTGTCGCGGCTGGCCGAAGGTGAGCCGGTAGATGGCAAGGTCGTCCTTTAGACGGCGGTACCTCGGCTCGTTGTGGCTCAGCGGGTACGGGAGGAGGTGTCGTTCGATCTTGGTCGGGCGTCGGTGATCCAGTGCGGTGCCAGGTCCCCGAACCGCTCGACGGCGGAGGCAATCCGGGCGCTGTAGGCGGCTTCCCAGGGATGTCGTCCGATGGCGCCGGCGATACGCATGGCGTCGGCGTGGTGGTTGGCGAGGTTGTGCCTGATGGGGTGACCGCCATAGCGATGCACTCGGCCCTCGCGTTGCTGGAAGTCGACGGGGCTAGCCGGAGTGTTCCAGTGCACGGCGGCGTGGCACCACCAGTGGAGGTCGATGCCCTCTCGTCCGATGCTCGTCGTCGCCAGGACGAACGGCCAGAAGGGGCTGTTAAACGCCACGCGCACGTCCGGGAGGCGGGCGTTCTCGTTGCCCGTGGCTCGCTTGCTGCCGTACCGGAGTGCGAAACGCGACATGAATGGGATCGGGCGGTCCGAGTGCATGGGGTCGAAGGCTTCGTAGCGAGACGGGCGCACGGTCAGCGCGGTGCGAACTGTCGACGCGATCCCGAGGAGCTTCTCGTCAGTGAGGCCGTTGATGCGGTCCGGCTCGGAGACGTGATACAGGTACTCGTCGAGCGTCGCTTCGAGGTTGCCCCAGGCGCAGTACTGGAGGACGGCGCGCCAGTAGACGGGTCGCTCCAACAGCTAGTCGAGGAGGAGGATGCTCTCGCCGCGGTTGAAGAGGCTCCGCAGCCCGCCAGCGATGGTTGCCGCCGCTTGTCAGATGGCGAGGTCTGGGCTTCCCCCGAAACCGTGGAGGCTCTCGGATAGCTGGTTGAGCCTCTCATGGCCGGCACCCTTGTATCGACCCGGGTCGTTTGCGGGCCCGTGTGAGGCTCTGAGAGGCCGGTTTCACGCCGCCTCCGGGTTTTGGGCCTGCTGAACAGGGGCTGTGAGGATCGCCTCGTCGTCGACCGGGGATTTCATCTCGCAAGACCCTCCGATGGAAGACACCCGACGACGTGCTGGGCTGGGACGAGATCGCCGGCGACGTTTCGCTGCCGGTGCCGGCCGCCGCCTTCACGTCGGGCCGCACACACCACGAGCTGCTGCTCATCGAGGTGGGGCCGGGGTTGCCCGATACCGCCGGGTCGGCGGGTGGGCATATACCACTTCGGGCTGAAGATAGGCGAGACAGACGACGACCTGCGAGAGGCCGTGCGCCACCTTCAGGACAACGGGGTCCCCATCCACGGGAGCGCCGACGAAGAGGTTGTCCCGGCCAGCGTGGAAGTTTGAGTAGCGGTCCCCCGCCTGAGACCTGCCGAGTGGTAGGTGTCGGGCGTCCTTGGAAGACAACCGACCAGGAAGGGGACCGCAGTGAAGAAGAACTACC
>JALZJC010000090.1 GCA_030859945.1 Actinomycetota bacterium
ACCTGATGCTGGGCGAACCGCCGGTGCGGCCGCACCCCGTGGAGGCCTTCGGGTCGGCCATGCGGGGCGTGGAAGCACGCCTGTACCGGGACCGCTACCGGGCCGGTTTGGCCCATGCCGTGGTGGGAGTGGTCGCCGGCGCCGGGTTCGGCGCCGCCGTTCGGTCGCCGGCGCTGGCCACCTACCTGGCCGTGGCTGGACGGGCGCTGGCGGGGGCCGCCACCGACGTGGGATCCGCCCTCGGGGCGGGGGACCTGGACCGCGCCCGGGCGTTGCTCCCGGCCCTCGTGGGCCGGGACCCCGAGGGCCTGGACGAGAAGGAGGTGGCCCGGGCCGCGGTGGAGTCGGTGGCGGAGAACACCGTGGACGCCGTGGTGGCTCCGGCTCTGTGGGCCGTCGCCGCAGGAGCGCCCGGGGCCTTGGGCTACCGGGGCGTGAACACCCTCGACGCCATGATCGGCCGGCGCTGTGACCGCTACCGCCGCTACGGGTGGGCCAGCGCCCACCTGGACGACGTCGCCGGCTACGTGCCGGCCCGGGTGACGGCCGGCCTGGTGACCCTGGTTCGTCCCCGGTCAGCGGGGGAGGTGTGGCAGGCCGTGAGGGCCGGCTCTCGCCTGCATCCCTCGCCCAACGCGGGCGTGGCCGAGGCCGCCTTCGCCGGCGCCCTGGGCCTGCGCCTGGGGGGGCCCAACCGCTACCGCGGTCAGGTCGACGTCCGCCCCACGCTCGGCTCCGGTCGGTCCCCAGAGGTGGGCGACATCGCCCGGGCCACCCGGCTCCTGCGGGACGTGACCCTGGCCCTGGCCGGCGTGCTGTTGGTGGCCGCCGGTGGGCGGCGGCGGTGAGCGCACTGCCCCTTCCCGGCGCCCACGGCGGCGACGGCGCTCGGGTGGCGGCAGCACTCGGCACCGACCCCGCGGCCGTGCTCGACCTGTCGGCCAGCCTCAACCCGGTGGCGCCCGATCCCAGCGAGGTCGTGGCCAAGCACGTGGAGGCCATCGGTCGTTATCCCGACGCCGGCGCCGCCACCGACGCCCTGGCCGCGGCCATGGCCGTCGACCCCGACCGGCTCCTGCTCACCAACGGAGGGGCCGAGGCCATCGCCCTCGTCGCCACCGAGCTGGGCCGGGGCTGGGCCGATCCCTGCGACTTCGCCCTGTACCGTCGCCACCTCCCCGAGCTGGACCCCGGTGGTCCCCGGTTCCGCTCCAACCCCCACAACCCCACCGGCCGGCTGGCCGGGGAGGGCGACGAGGCCGCGGTGTGGGACGAGGCCTTCTTCCCCCTGGCCACCGGGCGTTGGACCAGAGGGGACCGGGCCATCGTGGTGGGCTCTCTCACCAAGCTGCTGGCGTGCCCCGGCCTACGGGTGGGCTACGTGCTGGCGCCCGAGACCGGCCTCATCGGGAGGCTGGCCCGCCGCCAGCCCCGGTGGGCGGTGAACGGCCTGGTGGCCGCGGCCCTTCCCGACCTGCTCGCCACCGCCGACCTGGTGGGGTGGGCTGCGACGGTGGCCGAGCTGCGGAAGGCACTCGTGGACCTGCTCCAGGCCCACGGCCTGGAACCTGAGCCTTCGCACGCCAACTACGTGTTGTGTGCCCGCGCCGGAGGGCTGCGTGAGCGTCTGGCGCCCTACGGCGTCGTGGTGCGGGACTGCGCCTCCTTCGGGCTGCCGGGCCAGGCCCGCGTGGCCGTGCCCGACAACGCCGGCCTGGCGCGCCTGGAGGCCGCTCTGGAGGACATGGTGCGTCGATCCGGCCGCCTGTGTCCGCCAGGAGAGGCCGATGAGAAGGAGCCGTCGTGCGGGGCGGGCTGATGGTCTGTGGCACCGCCAGCGACGTGGGCAAGAGCCAGGTGGTCACCGGCCTGTGCCGGCTGCTCGCCCGCCGGGGCGTGAAGGTGGCGCCGTTCAAGGCCCAGAACATGGCCCTCAACTCGTTCGTGACGTCTTCGGGACACGAGATCGGCCGGGCCCAGGGGGCGCAGGCCCTGGCCGCCGGCGTGGATCCCGAGGTGGCCATGAACCCGGTGCTGCTCAAGCCCACGGGCGAGCGCACCAGCCAGGTGGTGGTGTCGGGCCGCCCTCTCGGCCACATGACGGCCGTGGAGTACCACGAGCACAAGCCCCGCCTCCTCGGCCTCGTCCTCGAGTGCCTGGGTGACCTCCGCAGCCGCTTCGACGTGGTGGTAGCCGAGGGTGCGGGCAACCCGGCCGAGATCAACCTCTTGGACCACGACATCGTCAACCTGCGGGTGGCGGCCGCCGCCGGCCTGCCTGCGGTGGTGGTGGGCGACATCGACCGGGGTGGTGTCTTCGCCTCCCTGTACGGCACCGTCGAGCTCCTGCCCAGCCGCCACCGGCGGCTGGTCCGAGGATTCGTGGTCAACAAGTTCCGCGGCGACCCGGCCCTGCTGGGGGAGGGGCTCACCGGGCTGGAGCGCCGCTGCGGGGTGCCCACCCTCGGCGTGCTGCCCTGGACCCACGACCTCGCCCTCGACGCCGAGGACTCCCTGGCCCTCGCGTGCCGGCGGCCCGCGGCGGCGAGCTCGGCAGTGGCCGGCGGGTTGGACGCGGCCGTCGTCATGTTGCCCCGCATGTCCAACTTCACCGACTTCGACGCCCTGGCCATCGAGCCCGGTGTCGGTGTTCGTTTCGTGGTCGACGAGGCATCGCTCGGGGACCCGGACCTGGTGGTGCTTCCCGGAACCAAGGCCACCGTGGCCGACCTCGAGTGGCTGCGGGAGCGGGGGCTGCACGGGGCCATCGAGCGGGCCCGCGGGTTGGGGTCGGTGGTCCTCGGCATCTGCGGCGGCTACCAGATGCTCGGCAGCCGCATCGTCGACGAGGTGGAGTCCGTGCGGGGGACGGTCGAGGGGCTGGGCCAGCTCGACGTGGAGACGTCCTTCAGGCCCGAGAAGCTGACGCGCCAGCGCCGGGGCCGGGCCCTGGGCCAACGGCTCACCGGCTACGAGATCCACCACGGGGTCACGACCCGAGGCCACGGGGCCAGGGCATGGGCCCGGCTCGACGACGTGCACGGCGAGGAGGACGAAGGAGCGGGAGCCATCGCCGACGGGGGCGTGGTGGGCACCAACCTGCACGGGTCCTTCGAGGAGGACGGCTTCCGGGCCGCCTTCCTGTCCGAGGTGGCCCGCCATCGGGGCAAGGTCTTCACCCCCGCCGGGGTCTCCTTCGCCGCGGCCCGGGAGTCCCAGTTCGACCGGCTGGCCGACCTGCTGGAGGCCCACCTGGATGTCGGCGCCGTGTGCGACCTCATCGCGGAAGCAGCCCCGTGATACTCGTCATCACCAACGCCGACACCGAGATCCTGGCCCTGCGTTCGGTGCTGGAGGGCCTGCCGCCAGGGTTCCCGCCCGTGCGGGCCGCCAGCCCCTCCCATCTGGCCGGGGTGCCGTCGCTCGAGGGAGTCGACGCCGTGCTCGTGCGCCTGCTGGGCGGCCGCCAGGCCTGGAGGGAGCCCTTCGACCAGCTCCGCCGCCGCTGTGTGGAAGCGGGCGTGGCGCTGTTGGCCTTCGGTGGCGAGGCCGCTCCCGACGCCGAGCTCACCGCCGCCTCCACCGTGCCCAGCGCCACCGTGGCCCAGGCCTTCGAGTACCTCCTGCACGGAGGTCTGGCCAACACCGAGCACCTGCTGCGCTTCGTGGCCGACACCGTGCTCTACGCCGGCTTCGGCTTCGACCCTCCCATCGAGGTGCCCGCCGTCGGAGCCCTGGAGCGTGACCACGTGGCGGGCCGGCCCGCCGTGGGCATCGTCTTCTACCGGGCCCACCTGCTGGCGGGCAACACGCAGTTCGTCGACGACCTGGCCCGCGCCATCGAGGAGGGCGGCGCCAACGCCGTGCCCGTGTTCTGCTACTCCCTCCGGCCCGGTGCAGACGGGCGCGTGGCCGCCCTCGAGCTGTTGGCCGAGCGGGGCGTGGACTGCCTGGTCACCACCGTGCTGTCCATGGGTTCCACCGCCGGCGACGACTGGGACGCGGCCCCGCTGGCGGCCCTCGACGTGCCCGTGATCCAGGCCGTGGCCGCCACCCAGCCCGCGGCGAGCTGGGAGGCGAGCCCCGCCGGCCTGTCGCCGACGGACGTGGCCATGGCCGTGGCCATTCCCGAGTTCGACGGGCGGATCGTGAGCGTCCCCTTCTCGTTCAAGGAGACGGTGGACGACGGCGACGAGCTCGGCGCGGCGGTCACGGCCTACAGGACCCTCCCGGACCGGGTGTCGAGGGTGGCCGGCCTGGCCGTGCGCCTGGCTTCGCTCGGGCGGGTACCACCGGGGGAGCGCCGGGTGGCAGTGGTGCTCTCGGCCTACCCCACCAAGCGCAGCCGCCTCGGCAACGCCGTGGCCCTCGACACCCCAGCCAGCGTGATCGGGTTGCTGCACGCCCTCGCCGCCGCTGGGTACCGGGTGGAGCGCGTCCCGCCCGACGGCGACGCCCTCATGGCCGAGCTGGCCGACGCCTTCGCCTACGACTCCCACGACGGGTCCCGGGGGGCCGGCGCCGGTGGCCTCGACCTCGGGGGCGTGTTCGTGGCCGTCCAGCCGCCGAGGGGCTACGGCGACAACCCCGTGGCCGTCTACCACTCGCCCGACCTGCCGCCGACCGACCACTACCTGGCCTTCTACCGCTGGCTCGACGAGGAGTGGGGAGCCCACGCCGTGGTCCACGTGGGCAAGCACGGCACCCTTGAATGGCTCCCGGGCAAGAGCGTGGGCCTCTCCGCCGCCTGCTACCCCGACGTGGTGTTGGGCGACCTGCCGCTGGTCTACCCCTTCGTGGTCAACGATCCCGGCGAGGGCACGCAGGCCAAGCGGCGGGCCCACGCCGTGATCGTCGACCACCTGCTGCCACCCATGACCCGGGCCGACACCTACGACCAGCTGGCCCGCCTCGAATCACTCCTCGACGAGCACGCCCGCGCCGCCTCCGTGGACCCGGCCAAGCTCCCCGCCGTCCGGGCCAAGGTGTGGGACCTGCTGGTGGAGGCCGAGATCCACCGTGACCTGGGTGTGGTGGAGTCCCCCGAGGGCGACCAGTTCGACGACCTGGTGCTGCACGTCGACGGTTACCTGTGCGAGCTCAAGGACGCCCAGATCCGGGGCGGGCTTCACGTCCTCGGCCGCCCCCCCGAGGCCGAGGCCGAGCTGGACCTGGTGCTGGCCATCACCCGCCTGCCCCAGGGCCCGGTTCCGTCGCTGCGGGCGGGGCTGGCCGCCGACGCCTCACGGGTGGCGGTGGATGCCACAGAGGCCCGCAACCGCCGGCGCCTGGCCGCTCTCCAGGAGGCGGGGTGGGCCTACGACGGTGAGCACCCCACCCTGCGCTGGGTCTGCGATAGCCTGGTCCCCGCCCTGCGGCGCACTCCGGACGAGGTGGCCAACGTGCTGGTCGCCCTGGCCGGTGGCCACGTGCCGGCCGGGCCCAGCGGGGCCCCCACCCGGGGCATGGCCCACGTGCTGCCCACGGGGCGCAACTTCTACTCGGTGGACCCCAAGGCCGTCCCCTCGCCCCTGGCCTACGACGTGGGCAAGGGACTGGCCGGCGCCCTGGTGGCTCGCCACCTGGCCGAGGAGGGGCGCTATCCCGAGTCGGTGGGGCTGGTGGTGTGGGGCACGGCGGCCATGCGCACCATGGGCGACGACGTGGCCGAGGCCCTGGCCCTCATCGGAGCGCGACCGGTGTGGGCGGCCGAGTCGGGCCGGGTGACCGGCGTGGAGGCCGTCCCTCTGGCCGAGCTGGGCCGCCCGCGCGTCGACGTCACCCTTCGCATCTCGGGGTTCTTCCGCGACGCCTTCCCTCACGTGGTGGCGCTCCTCGACGACGCGTTCGTTCTCGTGGCCGGCCTGGCCGAAGCCACCGAGGACAACCCGGTGCGGGCGCATGGTGACGACCCCCGGATCTTCGGCGCCAAGCCGGGGGCCTACGGCTCGGGCATCCTGGCCCTGCTCGAGTCGCGCCACTGGCGGACCGACGAGGACCTGGCCGCCGTCTACCAGGCCTGGAGCGGCTACGCCTACGGGCGTCACGGCATGGGAGTGCCCGCCTTCGAGGCCATGGCCCGCCGCTTCGCCGCCATCGAGGTGGCGGTCAAGAACCAGGACAACCGCGAGCACGACATCTTCGACTCCGACGACTACCTCCAGGACCACGGCGGAATGGTGGCCACGATCCGGGCCCTCACGGGCGCCCAGCCCAAGCCCTGGTTCGGTGACTCCGCCGACCCGTCACGGCCCCGGGTGCGCAGCCTGGCCGAGGAGGCGGCCCGAGTGGTCCGGACCCGGGTGGTCAATCCCAAGTGGATCGCGGCCATGTGCCGCCACGGGTACAAGGGCGCCTTCGAGCTGGCCGCCACCGTGGACTACCTGTTCGGCTACGACGCCACCGCCCACGTGGTGGAGGACTGGATGTACGAGCGGGTCACCGACGCCTACGTGGCCGATCCCCGGGTGCGCAAGTTGTTCGAGCAGTCGAACCCCTGGGCCCTGCGCTCCATAGCCGAGCGCCTGCTGGAAGCACACGAGCGCGGCCTCTGGGCGGCCTCGGAGCCGGCCATGGCCACCTTGCGCTCGGCCCTGCTCGAGGCCGAGGGGTGGGAGGAGTCCCGGTGACACGAGGAGGGGGGAGATGACGACCGGCGGCGTGGCGTTCCCGTTCAGCGCCGTGGTTGGCCAGGACGACCTCAAGCTGGGACTCGTGCTGTGCGCCGTCGATCCCCGCATCGGCGGGGTGCTGCTGCGAGGCCAGAAGGGCAGCGCCAAGTCCACGCTGGCCCGGGCCCTGGCCGTCCTGATGCCCGGCGACTCCCCGTTCGTGGAGCTGCCCGTGGGTGCCACCGAGGACCGCCTGATCGGCTCCATCGACCTCCAGGCCGCGTTGACCGGGGGCCGGCGCCGCTTCCAACCCGGCCTGCTGGCCGCCGCCCATGGCGGCGTCCTCTACGTGGACGAGGTCAACCTCCTGCCCGACCACCTGGTCGACGTCATCCTGGACGTGGCTGCCAGCGGCGTGAACCGGGTGGAGCGGGAGGGCATCTCCGAGGCCCACCCCAGCCACTTCGTGCTGGCGGGGTCCATGAACCCGGAGGAGGGAGAGCTTCGCCCCCAGCTGCTCGATCGCTTCGGTCTGGCCGTGGAGGTGACCGCACCCACCGCCCCGGAGGAGCGGGCCGAGGCGGTGCGCCGGCGCCTGGCCTTTGACGCCGATCCCGAGGGCTTCGGTGCTCTCTGGGCGGCCGAGGAGCAGCGGTTGCGCCAACGGCTGGCGGTGACCAGGCCGGCGGCGGTGGAGCCCGACCTGGTGGGCACCGTCAGCGCCATGTGCGCCTCGTTGGGGGCCGAAGGGCTCCGGGCCGACCTCGTGGTCACGCGGGCCGCGGCTGCCTTGGCCGGCTGGGAGGGACGCCAGAAGGCGACGGTGGAGGACGTGCGGCGGGTGGCCCCGCTGGCGTTGGCCCACCGCCGCCGCCGTTCGCCGTTCGAGGAGCCCGGCATCGGCGACGACGAGATCGAAGAGGCCCTGAACGGTGCCGCAGGCGGCGGTGACGGCGACGGCCACGGGCGCGGGAGAGAGCAGCAGGACGGGCCCCAGGAGCCCACGGGCCAGCAGAAGACGTCCCAGGAGAAGACGGCCCAGCCCGGTCCCCCGGTGGCGGTGGTCCCGCTACAAGCGGAGCGAGCC
>JALZJC010000100.1 GCA_030859945.1 Actinomycetota bacterium
CGTGGCCCACGAGGTGGCACATGCCATCGAGTTCGTGAGCCAGGGCTCCACCACCGAGCAGAGCGCTGACGCCCGGGCCCGCGCTGCCGGCTTCTGGTCATGAGCACGACCACAACGCCGGCCCTGACGATGACCGACTCCCGTCGAGCCCAAGTGACACGCGGGCATCCCGAGGGCGTGACACCCACAACCCGGAGACATGCAGACTCCCTGTGGATGACCATGCCCGGCATCAAGAGACGGGCGTGCGCCACATGCGATGCGCACAGCTTCCTTGCTCTTTGCACCGTGTGCCTGTCCCGGGACCTCTTGCCGGTGGAAGCCATTCCGGGAATGGCGGGGGCGGCACACGGGAGGACCGAGGATGTACTCCGATGAGGCTGCCTGTTCACCGGAGCCCGAGAGGGGAATCGAACCCCTGACCTACGCATTACGAGTGCGTTGCTCTGCCGTCTGAGCTACCCGGGCGGGGAGGGCGAGTATGCCAGTCCCACGGCCGAGAGCCGGACGAGAAGGGCTTGGAGAAGGAGGGTCTGGTTGGGGTTACGGGTCAGCGCCTCATTGGCGGCGGCGATGGCGTCGAGGGCCTCTACGCACGCCGGCGTGTCGTGGCCGGTGTCCAGGCCCTCCCGGTAGCGGGTGGCCAGGGTGGCCAGGCCCAGGCGCAGCTCGTCGGTCCGCAGCCGCCGCTGCTCCCGCCGATGCCGGGCCTCGAGGTCACGGCGGGAGCCGCCGCGCTCGCCGTACAGACGGGCTCGCTCCTCGGCCTCGACGATCTCGGCGGCCTGGCGTTGCCCGAGGGGCGCCAGCACAGTCTCCGAGCTGACCACCAGCTCGTCCGCCACGGTGGCCACGGCGGCCCCGGTTCCGTCCAGGCGGAGAGGAGCGTCTCGCCACGCGTCACGCCGGGTGGAGAAGCCTCGATCGGAGGCCAGCAGGCGAGCGCGGTCCACCCGGCCTCCGGAGGCGGCGGCGGCTTCCTCGGCGATGGCGGCGTCCACCCCTTCGCCCACCAACGTCTCCACGATGCGTTCGGTGGGCAGTGGCGCCAGCTCCACCCGCACGCAACGGCTGGCGATGGTCACCAGCTCCGCCGGCACCTGGTCCGCCAGCACCACGAACACCGTGGTGGCGGGTGGCTCCTCCACGACCTTGAGAAGGGCGGGAGCGGCGTCACGCACCAGATGGAGGTCAACGAGCACCAAGACCTTGCGGCGGCCCTCCACGGGGCTCAGGAAGGCCAACCGCCCGATCTCACGAGCGTCGTCGACGGTGATGAAGGGACCGGCCCGCTCCCGCACGATCACGTCGGGGTGGACCCCTCCGAGGGCCCGCCGGCACTGGTCACAGCGCCCGCACCCACCCTCCTCGCACACCAGGCTGGCGGCGAACGACCATGCCAGCTCCCGCTGGCCGGTGCCGGCAGGGCCCACCAGGAGGTAGGCGTGAACCGGGGCCCGGGTGGCGGCACGAAGCTGCGCCACCGCCCGCTCCTGGCCCACCACGTCGGCGTACAGCCCGCTCACCGCTCGGCCCTTCCCGCCACGGCAGCCCACACCCGCTCCGCCACCTCCTCCACCGTTCCCGTGCCGTCCACCACCCTCCAGCGGTCCGGGTCCTTGGCCACCAGTTGGCTGTAGCCGTCAGCCACCCGGCGGTGAAAGTCGCGCTCCTCGAGCTCGAAGCGGTCGGAGCCGCCTCGGCGCCGGCGGGCCACGTCCTCGGGGACGTCCACCAGGACCACCACCTCCGGCCACAACCCGCCCGCCGCCCACTCCGACACGTGGCTGACCTCGTCGACGGGCAGGCCTCGACCGTGGCCCTGGTAGGCGAGAGACGAGGGCGCGTAACGATCCGTCACCACATCCCGGCCCGCCTCGAGGGCAGGCCTGATCACCTCGGCCACGTGCTGGGCGCGGTCGGCGGCCACGAGGAGGGTCTCGGCCCTGGCGTCGAGGCTCGTCACCTCGGGGTCGAGCAGAAGGGACCGGATGCGCTCTCCCAGCGGTGTGCCGCCCGGCTCCCGGGTCAGCACGGCGTTCATCCGGTGGGCGAGGATGGCGGCCTGAGTGGTCTTGCCCGACGCCTCCCCACCCTCGAGGGCGATCAGCCTGCCCCTCACGCGAGATGGTGGTCACGCATCGAACGGCTGGCCAGCACGCCGGCGGCCAAGATGATGGCGCCCCCCAACCAAAGGGTCAGGCGCACGCCGGGAAGGGCGACGGAGACGCCGGCGACGGATATGGAGCCGTCAACCAGTCCCTCGGACACCTTGCCCAGCAGGGACGAGAGGAGCGGCGCCACCGCGAACGCCAGCAGGAGGCAGAACCGGACCAGGGTGTAGAGGGTGGCGAAGATGCGGCCCCGCAGCTCGTCCTCCACGTTGCTCTGCAGGATGGTGAACCCGAGGATGTACACCGACCCGCCACACAACCCCAGGATGGCCACGAACACCAGGGTGGGCGCGAGAGTGGCCATGGACGCGCCGATCAGCTGGCACAGCCCCGCCCCGAACACCGAGAAGACGAAGACTCGCTCGTGAGGGAGCCGGCTCTGGAAGAGCGAGAGGATGATGATGCCGGCGGCCACCCCCACCCCCAGAGCGGTGAGGAGGAGACCGAAACCGGCCGCACCGGCGCCCAGCACCTCCCTGGACACGACGGGGCCCAGGGGGACGAGCATCCCAGCACCTACGAGCCCGGTGCCTATCCCGAGGATGACCGACCGCACCACGGCACTCTGGCCGATGAAGCGGTATCCCTCGGCCAGGTCGCTCAGACTCCTCCTCAGGTCGACGCGGTGGTCTCCCTTCCGTTCCTGACGGCGATTCCGGGGCAGGGCCAGAGTCGAGATCATGGTGGCCGAGACGAAGAAGGTGGCCACGTCGAACCAGATGGCGACCGTCTCCTGGCTCACCCGCAGGCCGGAGAGGACGTCGTAGCGGGACAACCACGCCGCCACCCCCGCCAGGAGGGCGAAGAGCGCCGAGCCGATGGGAAAGGTGCCGTAGGCGGCCACCAGCGAAAGTGAGTTGGCGTTGGCCAGGAACTCCTTTCGCACCAGGTTGGGAACCGAGGCCTCCTTGGCCGGTGACCACAGCAGGGTCAGGATCTCGAGCAGGAGGGAGGCCACGAACAGGCCGGGAACCGTGTCCACGAAGGGCAGGGACGCCAGCACCAGTCCCCGCCCGACGTCACAGGAAACCATCACCCGCTTGCGGTCCCACCGGTCCACGATCACGCCCGCGGCCGGAGCGAGGAAGAACCCGGGCAGGAGCCGGGCCGACAGCACCAGGCTGATGGCTGCCTCGGGTGAGGACCCACCGATGCGGGCCGCCACGGCCGTGACGGCCACGAAGCCGAGCCAGTCGCCGAGCGACGACACCACCTGAGCCAGCCACAGACGGAAGAACGACCGGGAGCCGAACAGGCGCAGGAGGGACGGCGTGTCGGGCTCCGGAGGGGCGGCGTCCCCCTGCCCTGCTCCGGTAGGGATCTCGACGGTGGGCTGGCTGGCGGTGTCCTGGTCGTCGTCCTCGGCGCCGGCTCGAGGGGACGGGTCCGCCACGGGCTCAGAGGCTAGGGGACTCGGCTCGTCCGGCGGGGCACCGAAGCGCACCCTCGGTGCTCAGGAGCGCCTCCGAGAAGGCGCCTCGGCCGCTGCCGGCGCCTTCTTGGCCTTGGTCGCCTTCTTGGCCTTGGTCGCCTTCTTGGCCTTGGTCGCCTTCTTGACCTTGGTCGCCTTCTTGGCCTTGGTCGCCTTCTTGGCCTTGGTCGCCTTCTTGGCCTTGGTCGCCTTCTTGGCCTTGGAACCCCTCGCCCGCTGCGGTCTTCCCGGCTCGGCGCCGGCCCTGGCCCGCTTCTCGGCCAGCAGCTCGGCGGCCCGCTCCGCGGTCATGGCCTCGGCCGCTTCGGACTTGGGGAGACTGGCGTTCACCTCGCCATCGGTGACGTAGGCGCCGAAGCGACCGTGCTTGACCACCATCGGGCGGGAAGAGGCGGGGTCCGGTCCGAGCTCGCGGCCGGGGGTGGCCGACCCACCGCGGCCCTGCCAGCGCTTTGGCTCCGAGAAGACAGCGAGGGCCTCTTCGAGGGTGATGTCGAAGAGCTGCTCCTCGGACCCGAGGCTCCTGCTGTCGGAGCCCTTCTTGACGTAGGGCCCGTAGCGACCGAGGTGAGCCACGATCTCCTCGCCCGAGTCGGGATCGGTCCCGAGCGACCGAGGCAGTGTGAGCAGGCGAAGGGCCTCCTCGAGGGTCACGGACTCGGGCGTCATGGTCTTGAAGAGCGAGACCCGGGTCGGCTTGCGAACCTGGCGCGAGCCGTTGCCCGGGGAACCGGCGCCAGCCGGGGCGGCGCCGGCTCCGCTCTCCTCCCGGCCCAGCTGCACGTAGGGCCCGTAGCGGCCGCTGCGCACGAGCACGTCCATACCGCTCTGCGGATCAGTGCCGAGCACTCGGTCGTCAGAGGGCGCGTCCAACAGCGCGGCAGCGCGCTCGAGCGTGAGCTCGTCCGGGGCCAGGTCCTCGGGAACCGAGGCCCGGTCGTCGCCCCGCTCCACGTAGGGCCCGTAGCGGCCGACCCTCACCACAACGAGGCGGTCCTGGTCGTCGGTCCCGAGCGGGATGGAGTTGACCTCGCGGGCGTCGATCTCGCCCAGATGGTCGGACACCATGGGCCGGAGCCCGGGCGTGCCGTTCCCGAAGTAGAACCGGGTCAGCCAGGGGACGGCCTCCTCGTTCCCGGTGGCGATGGCGTCGAGGCCGTCCTCCATGCTGGCCGTGAAGCCGTAGTCCACCAGCTCGCCGAAATGACGCTCGAGCAGGCCCACCACGGCGAAAGCCACGAACGAGGGGATGAGGGCGCTGCCCTTCTTCCAGACGTAACCTCGGCTCTGGATGGTGGCGAGGATCGACGCGTAGGTCGACGGCCGGCCCACACCCATCTCCTCCAGGGCCTTGACCAGCGAGGCTTCGGTGTAACGGGCCGGTGGCTTGGTGGCGTGAGCCTGGGGCTCGAAGCCCAGCGCGTCCACGCCGTCCCCCTCGGCCAGAGCCGGCAGCCGCCGCTCCTGCCCATCGCCGCCGGAGAGGGTCCCGCCCGTGGAGGCCTCCACGTCGTCGGCGCCCTCCTCGTAGGCGCGGCGGAAGCCCAGGAACGTGATCACCGTGCCCCCGGTCGAGAACTCGGCGTCCTCGCCCTCGGAGGAGGTGCCTCCCAGGCGAACGGTCAGGGTGTGCCCCGTGGCGTCCTTCATCTGGGACGCCACCGTGCGGCGCCAGATCAGGTCGTAGAGACGGGCCTCGTCGGGACCCACCTCCCTCGCCACCTCCCGGGGATGGCGGAAGGCGTCGCCGGCGGGCCGGATGGCTTCGTGGGCCTCCTGGGCGTTCTTCACCTTGCGCTGGTAGATCCGAGGGGCGCCGGGAACGGAGTCGGCGCCGTAGAGCTGCGTGGCCTGGGCCCGGGCCGCGGCCAGAGCGGTCGCCGAGAGGGTGGTGGAGTCCGTCCGCATGTAGGTGATGTGGCCGTTCTCGTAGAGACGCTGGGCCACCTGCATGGCGCGCTGGGCCGAGAAGCGCAACTTGGTGCCGGCCGCCTGCTGGAGCGTGGAGGTCATGAACGGCGGCTTGGGCCGGTCGGTGTAGGGCTTCTCCTCCACCGAACGGACGGCGAACTCGGCGTGGGTCAGGCGCGCCGCCAGGCCGCGGGCCGACGCCTCGTCCAGCACCACCACGTCGGCATCGGGTCGGAGGTGACCGTCCTCGGTGAAGCTCTTACCGTCGGCCAGGCGGCGGCCCTCCAGGGCCGACAGAACGGCGCCGAAGGCGGCTCCCTCCTTGGCGAAGGTGGCCTCCAGCCCCCACCAGTGGGCCGAGCGGAAGCGCATGCGAGCCCTCTCCCGCTCTACCAGCATGCGGGTGGCCACGCTCTGGACCCTCCCGGCCGAGAGCCGGGGCATGACCTTCTTCCAGAGGACGGGTGAGACCTCGTAGCCGTAGAGCCGGTCCAGGATGCGGCGTGCCTCCTGGGCGTCGACCAGCCTTCGGTCGAGCTGGCGCCAGTCCTCGACGGCACGCTCGATGGCGGCGCGGGTGATCTCGTGGAAGACCATGCGCTTCACCGGCACCTGGGGCGAGAGGACCTCGAGAAGGTGCCAGGCGATCGACTCCCCCTCCCGGTCCTCGTCGGTCGCCAGGTAGACCTCGCTGGCGTCCCGGACCAGCGACCTGAGCTTCTTCACCTGGTCCTGCTTCTCCCGGGCCACCACGTAGAGGGGCTTGAAGCCGTTGTCCACGTCCACACCCAAGCGGGCCCAGGACTCTCCTTTGAGCGCGCCCGGGACGTCGGCGGCGTTGCGGGGCAGGTCGCGTATGTGGCCTATGGACGACTCCACGACGAAGTCACCGCCGAGGAAGGCGGCGATGGTCTTCGCCTTGGCCGGCGACTCCACGATCACGAGGGGCTTGCTCATCTCTTTCGAGCGTGGACAGGTTCGCGGCTCCCTGTCAACCTGCTAGGCGCCGGACCATGGCGTCTAGCCTCAAATCCGTGGACCTCCTCCATCCCGACAAGCTGATCGAGACCTTCGGCACCATCGGGCTCATACTCGCCGTCTTCGCCGAGTCCGGGCTCTTCTTCGGTTTCTTCCTGCCCGGTGACTCGCTGTTGATCACCGCCGGCGTGTTCGCGGCCAAGGGTGACCTCCAACTGCCGGTGATCATCGTCGGCGTGTTCGTG
>JALZJC010000123.1 GCA_030859945.1 Actinomycetota bacterium
CCGGCGGCCAGCCGGGTGGACTGGGGGCTGACCCGGATGCGCTCGATGGGGATGGCGCCGATGGCGAAGGCGGACAGCGCCGCCTTCCACCGCTTGTCGAAGAAGTAGTCGGCGCCGGCGGCCACCGAGGTGCGGTGGCGGAGCCGCTCGGGCAGCGACGTGAGGACCAGCGGGGTGTCGATGTGACTGGCGTGGTTGGGCGCGAAGACGACGGGCCCGGTCATGGCCCGGAGGCGGTCGAGGCCCTCGACGGTGGGGGAGGCCAAGGTGCGCACCAGCGGGCGGGTGACGCCGTCAAGGACCACGGCACGGGCCAACCGGACGGGGTAACGGCGGGCCCACGCAGTGTCGTAGTCCACACCGATGTGGCGCTCGGCCGGGGGCCGGGGCACGCCCTTCGGCCACGTGGGCGCCCCGTACGGGAAGGGCGGGACGACCTTCACGTCCCCCACGTCCGGCATGTCCAGGCGGAGGTCACTTGACGTCGGCGATGAGCAGGGGAGGGGTGTGCAGATGGGTGATGGAAGGATGGCGCCCCACCACGTCCTCGGCCATCTCCAGGGCGTCACCCATGGTCGAGGCGGGCTTGAAGCCCATGCGCCGGACGGCCTTGGGATCCCCGCCCACCAGGATCACCCCGCCCAGGTGTTGCAGGGCGTGAGCGCACCAGTACCACATGTAGAAGGGATGGACGCCGTGATAGGCGTAGCTGGTGCGGTAGAGGTGGACGTACCACGGGTCGGTGGCGAAACCCTCCTCGAACTTGGACTCGATCTCCAGCGGGTCGGTGGTCTCGACCAGTACCTGCTCGAAGAAGTCGATGTAACTGGGATGGTGCACCGGGTGGAACGCCCACGGCGTGGGATGGCGCATGATCACAACGCCTCCCTCGCGCACCAACGGCTTGCCCCTGTAGAGGTTGAAAAAGTACCCGAGGCCGAGGCAGGCCACGAGTATGGGATTCATGATGGAGTTGACGTTGTAGGGGCAGATGTAAGGCAGGCCCATGGTGAGGACGTCGGTCTGTCCATGGACCTCGACCAGCTGTTGGCGGTAGATGTTGGCCGTGGTGACCTCGTGGACCGCCTCCACCTCACCGGCCTGGACGCTCTGCATCTGGTGTGGCGAGCGGATCGACTGGAAGATGGAACGGGCCAGCCGGGGCGGCGTGCGGTCGAGCGACTTGCTCACGCCCAGGTAGGTGGCCCGGTCCCTCGCCGTCCACTCCCACTCGCGTCGCTGGAGGAAGGCGAACTGCTCGGGAAAGGTGTCGGTGTTGAGCGTGGTCTCGATCTGGAAGATCTTGATGCCGCAGGAGGCGATGTGGCGGCCCATGCGCCAGTTGCTCGTGTGCAGCTCCGAGCGGTGCTGGTCCATGAACGACCGGCTGTGCTGCATGGTGCGCACGTTGTGGTGGTGCCGTAGCGAGCGGTACGACGCCAGCCCCGTGGCCACGCTCTTGTGGCCGCCGTCCATAGCCACCAGGTTGATGTTGACGTAGACGATCAGGTCGCTGGTGGCGGCCCGCTTGCTGATCTCGACGTCCTCGCCGGCGTCGGTGGTGCCGAGGTGCAGCATCGTGTCCGGGTCCTCGGCGTCGAGCTGGGTGAGCAGCTCGTGGGGCGCGAAGGCGTCGTAGACGCGGTCGCCCAGGGCGTGGCGCAGCTCCGCCTCTGTCATGCGCCGGTGCAGGGCGAGGGCGGCGATGAGCACCACGTCGTCCACCCCTGCCTCGGCGGCCATGTCGAGCACGGCCTCGACGACCCGCTGGCGCACGTCGGGCCGGCGCATCGGGGGAAGCGGCAGGGAGACGTCGTCGAAGCAGATGGTGAGGCGCATCCCGGGCCGTAGCAACGACGGCAGCGGCTGGCTGTCGCCCACCGGATTGAGCAGGGCGTGACGGATGGCGGCGTCGGGGTCCTCGAGGGCCGGCAGGGCCTCCGGCGGGTACACCACCCGTGAGCCGGTGGGCAGGCGCTCCAGGTGGTACTGCTCGCCGTGCCAGAAGAGCGTGGGCGGTGTGGACCGGTCGACCTCGAGGACGAACCCGGGACGAGAAGAGCGACGAGGCATCAGCGCACCCTTTGAGAGGTTTCCTTGCGGACGTCGAAGGCGATCTTGACCGCGCCTCGCCGCCCGGCGTGGGCCGCGTGGTCGATGGCTTCGCGGTAGCGGTCGAGGGGGTACAGGGCGGAGACCAGCCGGCCGAGGGCGGCGGCATGGACCAGCTCGAAGGCGGTGGCGAACGTGGTGTGACGGTAGGCGTAGGAACCAACCAGGCTCAGCTCGCGCTGCCACAGGGGGGCCAGGTCCACCATCACCGAACCCGGCATCCCCACCAGCACGATGGTGCCCCGCGGGCGCACGATGGACAGCGCTTCGGCCAGCGAGCCCTGGTTACCCACGCAGTCCACCACCACATCGGCTCCACCGGTGAGCTGACGGCCGGTGGCGAGCGAGGCGGTGTGGCGCCGTACCGCCCGGTGGACCTGGCCCGGCTCCACCACGACGTCGGCCCCGAGCTCGGTGGCGAGCCGACGCTGGTCCGGGTGCTTGGCGCCGGCGATCACGACGCCGGGGAGGGCCAGCCGGCGCAGGGCGGCGATGGTGCACAGGCCGAGGGTGCCGGCGCCGAGCACCACCACCGTCGATCCCTCACCGATGGCGGTGGACTGCACGGCGTGCACGGCGCAGGCCGTGGGTTCCACCACCACCGCGGCCTCGTCGACCATGTCATCGGGCACGGCGTGGAGCTGGCTCCGGTGAGCCACCAGCGCTTCCGACCAGCCTCCGCCGGTGTCGGTGCAGTACCCGGTCTGCAGGCCCGGCTCGAGATGGCCGAAGGCGATGCGCTCGCAGTTGCCGTTGCTGCCGGCGGCGCACGAGGCGCAGGGCGGGTCGATGCCTCGGGCCGCGCAGGCCAACACCGGCTCGATCACCACGCGGCTGCCGTCGTCGAGCTCGCCCACCACCTCGTGGCCGGGTACGAAGGGGAAGCTGACGATGGGCTCGAAGTACCGGCTGCTGCGGCCGTCGACCGTGGCCAGGTCAGAGCCGCAGATGCCGGCCAGGCGGGGCCGGACGCGGTGCCAGCCCGGTCCGGGAAGGGCCGGCTCGTCGACCTGGGCCAGGCGCAGGGGACCGACCGACGACCCCCGGCCGGCGGCCACGGTGGAGGCGAGGCGGGCGGCGGCGAAGCGGGGGAGGGAACGCTCGAAGAGCAGGGCCTTCACGTCTGGCCCTTCACGGTCGGGCTCGCTCCCGCGCCGACTTCAGCAGCGGGCCGATGGGCATCAGGGGCCGGGGTCCGCCGGGCGCCCTTGACCATTGCTCGACGTGCCATCCTCGCTTGCGGGCGATGGTGGCCAGCTTGGCCTCGGCGTTTACCGCCACGGGATAGCCCACGGCCTCGAGCATGGGCAGGTCCGAGGCAGAGTCGGCGTAGGCGACGGACTCCTCGAGCCGTAGCCCTTCGGCGTCGGCGTACTCGGCCATGGTGAGGGCGCGGGCCTCGCCGGTGGGAGGAGCGGAGTGCAGCTCGCCAGTGAGGCGTCCCTCCTCGTCGCGGCCGAGCGTGGCGCAGACGATGTCGTCGAAGAGCGGCCGGAGGGGCTCCACCACGAAGTCCAGGGAACCGGTGATGAGCAGGGTGCGGTGGCCGAGCGCCCGGTGCTCACGAACTCGGCGGAAGCCGGCCGGAAAGGACTTGGTGAGGATGAGCTGGGAGAAGAGCTCCAACGCGTCCTGGCGCACTCCGTCGGCAGGGGCGTCCTCGTACCGGCGGTAGAAGTAGCGCAGGAAGTCACCCCGGTCGCGGCGGTCGAGGGCCAAAAGCCCGGGCGCCTCCCGCAACGTTCGCAGGGTGAAGCGGACCCGCTCGTCAGCGGGCAGGTGGCGGGTCGCCAGCCAGGAGTAGGACTCCACCACGTTGGAGGCGATCAGCGTGTTCTCGAGGTCGAAGGCGGCCATGTGTCGGTCGTTGGAGAGGAGGGCACGCCGCCCCCGCTCGGCGCGATTGGCCCCGGTCTTCCCACCTGGGGTGGTGCGCACCCGGGCGGTGGCCACAATGGCCGGGAGGTGGATGTCCTGGACGTAACGGCGCCAGTCGATGGTGGCCGGATCGAAGCAGAACTCGCGCCTGTCGGCCTCGTCGAGGCTGTCCCACAGCGCCATCAGCCGGTCGACCGCGAACACCGCTTCCACCTCGGTGTAGGCGCCGTAGAGCTGCACGTAGCCCAGTGCCCGCTCGGCCTGGGAACGGCGGTTCTCCAGGTGTCCGGGAAACTCGGCGGTACGGCCCCGGATGGGCAGGGCGGTGGCCACCCGTTCGGCCGCGGACAGGACTCGGGTGGCTCGTTGGAGCTGGCGCTGCACCCTCCCGCGTCCGGGGAAGGACCACTCCGGGCCCACGATGGGCTGGCCCTCGGCGTCATACAGGGGATGGGCCCAGAACCACTCCTGGACCAGGTCCACCAGGCGGCGGTAGCGGAGAGGGTTCCGGGCTCCCGAGGCCACCTGGACGACGTCGGGACCGGCCGGGTCGGGGCCGCGGGCGGCCACGGCCAGGATGGCAGCGGTCACCAGGTCCGCCGGGATGACATCCAACACGCCCTCGGGGATGCCTGGGAACTCCTTCAGCAGGCCCCTTCCGTAGGAGATGATCACCGGCTCGGCCATGCGGAAGCCCCTGATCCAACCGGGCCGAGGCTCGGCGAGGGTGGACTCGATGATCGAGGGCCGCACGATGCTGACCGGGACGTGGCCCCTCGACTCGAGCAGGGCGCGCTCGGCGAGGGCCTTGGTGTACGCGTAGACGTCGGGCCAGCCGAGGCCCTGGGCCCGGGACTGTCCGATCTTCACCATGCGGTCGGAGACCCAGTCCTGGCGCAGGCGCTCGAGCTTCTCGGCCAGCAGCGGCGAGCCGGCGGCTCCCAGTTCGGCCCTGGCCTGCTTGGCGAACCGTTTCAAGGACTCGGGCCGGCGGCTCTCGGCGTCGGCGTCGGCGCGCGCCCGGCGGGCGGCGTCCACCTCGCCCCTCCAGTCGACCTCGGTGGAGAAAGGGGTGTCCGTGAGGAGCGCCTCGGGTGACAGACCCCGGCGCGACCCGGCCACGTAGGCCGTGGAGACGGCAACGAGGTGGGCCTTCGAACCGGCGGAGGCCAGTACCTCGACGAGGCGGGTGGGTCCGAGGAGGTTGACCTCCACCGCCGTGTCCAGGGGCGAGTCGAAGCTCACCGCGGCCGCGGAGTGGATGACGACGTCACAACCGCACAGCGTGTCCCGGTCGTCGTCGTCCAAACCCAGCCCGTCGGTGGTGACATCACCGGAGATCACCGTCAGCCGGCGCTCCACCCGGGCCTCGAAATCAGCGCCCCATTCGTCGCGCAGCCGTTGGAAGCAGTCGTTGCGGAGGATCTTCCGTCGAACCCGCTCGGAGGCGGAGGCCCGCCGGCCGGGCCGGACCAACGTGACCACGTGGCAATCGGGGATGGTCCGAAGGAGGCGCTCCACCAGCGCCGTGCCCAGAAAACCGGTGGCACCGGTGACGGCGACGCGCTTGGCCGCCAGCTCCTCGCGGATCATCGGGATTGTCTACCATCTGGTAGATGCCGGGCGCATCCACCCCGGGCGTGGCCACCACCGCCGAACGCATCCTCGACGCCGCCATGGCGTCTTTTGGTTCTACGGGCTACGACGCCACCTCGCTCGACGCGCTGGCCGGCGGTCTGAGCCTGCGCAAGCAGACGATCCTCTACTGGTACCCGAGCAAGGAGGCGCTGCTGGTCGCCTCGGTGGACCGCACCGCCAGGGAGCTGGCCGAGGCTCTGGAGCGGGCCCTCGCCCGAGCCGGGCCGGGGTGGCCCCGGGTGGAGGCCCTCGTGAAGTCGGTGTTCCGCCTCTCCGTGCGCCGCCCCGAGCTCCTCGGCGTGGTACGCGAGGTGAGCCGGCTGGGACCGCCGGCCTCCACCCAGCTGCTCAGCGCCCTCGAGCCGCTGATGGAGCGGGCCACGGAGTTCCTGCGGGCTGAGATGGCGGCCGGGCGCATGGGGGAGCGGGAGCCCCGGCTGGTCCTGCTGGCCGCCTACTCAGCCGTCCTCGGCATGGCCACCGAGGTGGAGGTGCTCCGCGCCCTCGGCTTCGAGCCCACCGCTCGAGAGCTGGTCCGCCGCCGCAACGAGCTACTCGCCTTCCTCCGCTCCGCCCTCTCTGTGTCGCCGTCGCAGGCCTAGCGGCCTCGAACCGGATGGGCCCCGGCGCTCCGTGGCTATGCACGGCCACCGGGCGGGGTGTAGCGCTTGTTGGGCCCCGGCCTGGACGGCTTGGCCGCCCCCGGCTTGGACGGCCTCTCCCTGGACGGCCTCTCCCTGGACGGCTTCTCCCTGATCCGCTTGTGCCTCTCCCGTCTCTCCCTGACCGTCGGAGTTCGCAACCCGCGGGCCTTGGCGCCCCGGAACAGCAGCCACGTGGCTAGAACCATGAAGGGCAGGCCGATGATGTAGGCGAAGCCCCAAGGCCCGATGCCCAGCACGGCGGCGGCCAGGCAGGTGAGAAGGCGGCTGCCGGAACGGCTGGCCAGGGCCAGCAGGCCGGCCATCACCACGCCCAGGAGTGCCAGGACGACGGCTGCCACGTGGTCGGAGAAGGCCGGTGCGTACAGGGTCACCGCCGCTACGGCCGCGACGGCAGCGGCCCACCGCGTGATCCGCTGTTCCCGCTCGTCGAGGCGGGTCAACGCTCCCGCTCACCCAGCACCCATGCACGCATGACGACCCAAGTCTGGGCAGGCGCGCCGGGAAGGAAATGGAGCTCCAGGGGACGAGGGGGCCAGAACGGCTCGCCCGGGGCGTCCACCACGATGGCGGGGCGCTCCTTCGGGTCCTCGGCGACTGCCCGCAGTCCGAGGGACACCGCTGTGAACACTGCTCCCACTGCCGTGCGCCGCCGCCAGCCGCTGGCACCATGGTGCGGCGGGGTGTCCACGGTTCAACGGTAGCCCGGGCACCCTCGCGCGAGGCTGGCCGGATGGACGAGCACGGCTACATGTACGACTTGCTGCGCAAGGTGGGGCTGACCGACTTCCAGGCCAGCACCGGCGAGTTCCTGCTAGTGCGGCCCCTCAAGCTGGCGTTGTTGGTGGTGGCGGGGCTGGTGCTGGCGCGGATCGGCTCCCGGGCCACACGGCGCTTCGTACGAACGCTGCACGCCCGCTCGCTTCTCCGGACCACCTCGGCCCGGGCCCAGCAGCGGGCGACCACCATCGGAGACGTGCTGGCCAACCTGGTGTTGGCGGTGGTCTGGACCATCGTTGCCCTCCTCGTCCTCGGCGAGGTGGGCGTGGATCTGGCCCCCCTGCTGGCCGGCGCCGGCATCGTGGGCATCGCCCTCGGCTTCGGAGCCCAGAGCCTGGTGAAGGACTTCCTGTCCGGGCTGTTCATCATCCTGGAGGACCAGTACGGCGTGGGTGACGTCATCGTCCTGAAGGACGCCACCGGCACGGTGGAGGACGTCAGCCTGCGCGTGACCCGCTTCCGGGCCACCGATGGGACGGTGTGGTTCATCCCCAACGGAGAGATCCGTGGAGTGGGGAACGCCTCCATGGAGTGGTCCCGGGCCATGATCGACGTCCTCGTCTCCTACGACAACGACGTGAGCGCCGTCGGGCGCTACGTTACCGAGGTCACCCGGGAGTTCGCCGAGGACCCAGCGTGGGACGACGTTGTGCTGGAGCCTCCCGAGGTGTGGGGCGTGCAGGCCATGAGCGCCGACGGCCTGACGGTCCGGGTAGTGGTCAAGACGGCGCCCGGCGAGCAGTACGCCGTGGGGCGCGACCTGCGGGGGCGCATCAGCGAGCGGCTACGCCGAGAAGGCGTACGCGGACCGGGGCAGAGCGTGCTCGTGAGCGGTGGCACCCTCGACGCCGGCACCCCGCCGCCCCCCCCGGAGGACGGGGAGCGCTAGGCGGTCCCCGACCCTCAGTCCTTGGTCACGAAGCGCTTGATCTTCTCGCCCGCCTCGTCGACTCTCTCCTTCGCCTTGCCCTTGGTCTTGTCGACCTTGCCCTCTCGCCGGAGGTCCTCGTCGTCGGTGAGGTCACCGGCGGCCTCCTTGGTCCTGCCCTTCATCTCATCCATGTTCGGCATGAGAACAGGATAGGTGCCGAGCCCGCCCTTCCAGGACGGGCGCCTGAGGAAGGCTGGCTCAGGGGCCGAGTGGGGGCCTTCACCGCCGTCGTAGGCTCGGCGCCCGATGGACTTCCGGCGGGAGAGCCTGGCTGAACTGGCGGCGGGGGTACGGTCCGGCGGGGTAGGCGCCCGGGAGTTGATCGAGCACACCCTCGAGCGTATCGACGCCGTCGACTCCCGGGTCAACGCCTTCGTGGCCCTGGATGCGGAGGCGGCACTGGTCGCGGCCCGGGCCGTCGACGAGCGGGTCGCCCGCGGTGAGGACGCAGGCGGCCTGGCAGGGATACCGATCGGCGTCAAGGACCTCGAAGACGCCGCCGGCCTGCCCACCACGTGGGGCTCGGCGGCATGGCAGGGGCGGGAGCCGGCCACGGCCGACTCCCTGCTCGTGTCCCGGCTGAAGGCCGCGGGCTGCGTCGTGGTGGGCAAGACCAACACGCCGGAGTTCGGATGGAAGCCCGACACCGAGAACCCCGCCTTCGGTGCCACCCGCAACCCGTGGGACCTCGACCGGTCACCGGGCGGGTCCTCGGGCGGGAGCGCCGCCGCCGTCGCCGCGGGGATGGTGCCTCTCGCCACCGGCTCCGACGGCGGTGGATCCATCCGGATCCCCTCCGCCTTGTGCGGGATCTCGGGGATGATGCCCTCGCTCGGCCGAGTGCCTGCGGGCGGGGCGGAGCCGCCCGGTTGGTACCAGCTCTCGAGTAGGGGCCCGATGGCCCGCTCGATCGCCGACGTGGCCTTCGCCCTCGACGCAGTGATCGGTCCCGATCCCACTGACCTCCGATCGCTCCCGATGGCGGAGCCGTCGTGGCGAGGCGCCCTCGTGAACCCGACGGTCCCCATGAGAGTGGCCTGGTCACCAACGCTCGGCTACGCGCCCCTGGACGCCGAGGTTCGCGACGCCTGCGAGATCGCCGTGGGCACGCTGGCAGAGCTCGGGGCCGACGTGGTGGAGGTCGACACCGTGTTCTCCGACGACCCGGCGCCATGGTGGATGACGCTGGCCTGCACCTATCTCCTGCACGCCATCGAGCGGTTCCGGGGAACCGACTCGTGGGAGCGCATCGATCCGGGCGTGCGGGCCATCGCGGAGTGGGCGGCGTCGCAGAACGCGGTAGAGGTGGTGAAGGCCGAAGAGGAATGCTACCGCCACAACCAGGTGTTGGCCGAGCTGTTCCGGGACGTGCGGCTCCTGGTGACACCCACCACCGCCGCCCCCGCCCCTCGTTCCGGGGAGACGGGCGTCATCAACGGCGTGCCCGACCTGAACTGGGTGCGCTTCACCTATCCGTTCAACATGACCCGCTCGCCGGCAGCCACTGTCTGCGCCGGCTTCACCGCCGGGGGACTACCGGTGGGACTCCAGCTGGTTGGGCCCCAGCACGCCGATCTGGTGGTGCTGCGTGCCGCCGCCGCGCTGGAGAACGCCCTCGGGCTCGAGACGTTGCCACCTCTGTTGTCGTCGGAGCCCTGAGCCGCCCGCCGGTCAGCAGTTGATGATCTGCTCGAACAGGTCCAGGTGCTCGCCCACCATGCGCTTGGCCGAGAAATAGCCCTCGGTCGCGTCCCGGCAGGCCTGGCGGTCGAGCTGGTCGACCTTGGGGATGGCTTCGGCCATGTCGTTCTCGTCGTGGCACAGAAAGCCGGTCCTGCCGTCCTCCACGATCTCGGGGGCGGCGCCCTCGGCAAAGGCCAGGACCGGCGTCCCGCAGGCAAGGGCCTCGACCATCACCATGCCGAACGGCTCGTTCCAGCGGATGGGCACCAGGAGGCAGCGGGCGTTGGACAGCAGGTCCAGCTTGTCCTCGTGCGACACCTCGCCCATGTACTGGATCTCGTCGTCGAGCTTGGGCTCGACTTCGGAGCGGTAGTACTCGTGCTCCCACGGCTCGCGCATCTTGGCGGCCATCCGCAGCGGGTAACCGGCCTTGCTGGCCGCGGCACTGGCCCGGTGGGCGCCCTTGTCCGGCGACATGCGCCCCAAGAACAGGCAGTAGTCACCCTCCCCGGTGCCCAGGGGGAACATGCTGACGTCGACCCCGTGATGGATGACCTTGGCGATGGGGATGTCGGGCACCGGCTTGTGCTGGGCGTGGGAGATGGCGATGAGCGGCACCCTGTGGGCGGTTCGCCGGTAGATGTCGGCGAGCTCTTCGTTGAACGGGCCGTGGTTGGTGGTGACCACCTTGAGGTCGGGGAAGCGCTCGGAGTAGAGCGGCCCGACCACGCTGTGGTCATGCACGATGTCGAAGTCCTGGACGGCGTCGTAGGCGTGCATGAGGTGGCGCAGCTCGGGGACGGCCATGCCGATGCGGTGCCCCTCGGCCTCTTCCAGCACGTGGGCACGAGGCACCGGGCATGTGGAGTCGCCGGTGGTGTAGAGCAGGACCTCGTGGCCTGCGTCCTGGAAGCCGGTGGCGAGCAGGTGCACCACCGACTCGATACCTCCGTAGAGGGGCGGGGGGATAGGGGTCCATGGAGGAGCGATGAGAGCGATACGCATGCCACCAGTGAAGCACTGCGGGCAGCGGAACGGGGGTTTCCCCAGCCGGTAAGATGCCGGTTCCCGGGGCGTATGGCTCAGTTGGTTAGAGCGCAGCCTTCACACGGCTGAGGTCACAGGTTCGAGTCCTGTTACGCCCACGGTTACGCCCACGGCAAAGGTCCAGGTCACAGGGGATCCCTCGGGTCGACCGACTTCAGCGGGCGCCATTCCCCCGCGAGAACCGGCGGCACGGGACGGCATTCAGCGCCGCTGGGCCGGCACCGGAGGTGACCGGCCACGAGGCAGTGGCACGGGCTGGAGGTCTCAACCCGCACCGCGCCCAAACCGACGGGCGCCCGTCGGGCCGGGAGCGCGAAGTGTAGGGCGGCGGACTCCGCCGCGGGGCACCTCATCGAGGGCTCGGCGCTCGGCCCGAATGGCGTCGTAGGCAGCGAGGTCCCGGGCGCTGTAGAGGACTTCGAGGTCGATGATGGGGCAGGTCGCCACGGCCCCTTCTTCGAGGAGGGGACGGAGGCGTGCCTCCGCTGTCGGGTGCGTCATCCGGGCGAGGGCGCTCTTGTCGACCAGGTGCGTCGCCCTCAGGAGCGCCACGCGCCGGCAGTCACCTCCGGGTCGTCGATCTCGAGGCCGTCCATGCGGACGAGGCGGTCAGCGTGACGGCGTCGAAGCCCTGCTCGGACCACCTCGCCGAGGGCCTGGTTCACGGTGTCCTTCATCGTCCGGGTACGTAGCACACCGCGGGCCTGCTCCAGGAGCGTGTCGTCGAGGTCTATCAAGCGGTTGGTCACGATCAGGAGTATATCTGCCCACGGCAGCCAAGATATACGCGGGCGGGCGGAGGTCCGGCGTGGGTCGGCCTCGACCGTGACGGACCTGACACCGCGCCGTGCACCCTCAACGCCACTTGTATGGTGGCGATCTCCCGAGGTAGGGAGGGCGAGGCGAATGAAACGCGATGAGCTGCAGGCGCTTCAGGCTCCCCTGAAGGACCGCTACGGCGACGAACCAGCAGCGGCCGTCATCACATTGAGGGCCGAGGGATCCCTGGGTGAGGGAATCAGTTGTTCCGTGGCGACCGGTCGGGCAATCGCTGTCGCCGGGCTCCACCCTGCCACGGGCGGCGACGGCCTCTCACTCTGCTCGGGGGACATGCTCCTGGAGGCGCTGGTCGCCTGCGCGGGCGTGACCCTTCGTGCAGTGGCGACCTCTCTGGATGTTCCCGTCGAGCGAGGAGCCGTGCACGCCGAGGGAGACCTCGACTTCCGGGGAACGCTTGGTGTGGCAAGGGACGCGCCCGTGGGCTTCACTGCCATCCGCCTCCGGTTCGAGCTGGAGTCGGACGCCGACGAAGAGCAACTCGACACCTTGATCCGCCTTACCGAGCGCTACTGCGTCGTCTACCAGACCCTGGCCGTTGCACCGACACTTTCAGTGGCGCGAGACGGCGCGTAGCTGCCTGATCGGCTTGGCGCCCCAACGTGCGCTCTCTGCTCCGGGAAGGGCCCGGGTGCATCGCTTCACGCCAGATCGAGCGTGTGGCCCCATCATCACCGATGCCGCCGCGCATCTTCCGGTGGGCAGTAGGCACCCTTCGCATGCCAGTCCCCTCTCTCTCGGGCGTCCGCCCGCCCGGGCTTGCTGAAGGACCCTGGAAATCTAACCATTCTGCAAGGATCCCAGCCCTCTTTCGCCCAAGCGTTCCCAGTCGACCACAGGCGCGGTCATGCCGGAACCGTCAGGGCGTGCTGGCCAGAACCGGAGAGGGCACAATGGTGACCATGACGCAGGGGCTTTCCGAGCAGTCGATGGCGGAGTGGGCAGCCTTCGCCCGGGTAGCGGGGAGCGACGTCTCCCGCCCGCTCGACCTGGAGCTGCTCAACCATTTCCTGATCGGCGTCCATCTTCGGGGCGAGGAGATCTCGGCCCACGAACTGAAGATGCTGGTCGACCGCCTGGAGGTGTCACCCGAGCTGGCGCTGGAGCTGGTGTCGTTCGTGGCGCCGGCTCTGGGCCTGCTCGAGGCCTACGACCGTGCCCGCAGCGACGACGATGACGACGGCTTCGAGGGCGACCTCGTAGGCGACGACGAGGTCGCCCCCGGCATCCTGGTCATCTAGGCCGTGTCCCAGTCGGTTCCCGTCTCCTCGTCAGTGGGAGAGATCGACAGGCCCCAGTTCTGCCCTTGGTGCGGCACACCGAGCCCGTACCGCTCCGAGCCGCATACGCCCCTATGGCAGCGTGCGGCGGAGGAGACGGGACAGGAGGCGCCCGAGGCGGTCCGGGAGACGCTCGAGACGGAGGCATTCGTCACCGGTTGTGCCGGGTGCCGGCGGGTGAGCCACGTCGTGGGCCACGAGGCGGACCGCGCCTAGCCGGCTAGGCTGAGGGAATCCGGACCGTCCGGGTCTCAGGCAATCCGCTCGGCCGGGCGCACCCACGGTCGCCACGCGCTCCGCGTGGGCGCCGCGCTCGGCTTCAACATCAACCGCGGGAGGAACGACGACCATGGCTGTCGTGACCATGAAGCAGCTGCTCGACGCCGGGGTCCACTTCGGGCACCAGACCCGACGCTGGAACCCGAAGATGAAGCGCTTCATCTTCGGAGAGCGCAACGGGATCTACATCATCGACCTCAACCAGACGCTTCAGCGCATCGAGGTGGCCTACTCCTTCGTCCGGGATCTCGTGGCAGGCGGCGGATCCCTGCTCTTCGTGGGCACCAAGAAGCAGACCAAGGACCCGGTCGCCCGCTACGCCGAGCGTTGTGGCATGCCCTACATCAACGAGCGCTGGCTGGGCGGGATGCTCACCAACTACAACACCATCGGAGCCCGGGTGAAGAAGATGACCGAGTACGAGCGCATGCGGGCCGCGGGTGACTTCGAGGCCATGCCGAAGAAGGAGGCGCTCATCATCAGCCGCGAGCTCGACAAGCTCGAGCGCAACCTCGGTGGCATCCGCAACATGAGCCGCCTTCCCGAGGCGGTCTTCGTGATCGACACCAAGAAGGAGCACATCGCCGTCACCGAGGCCAACAAGCTGGGCCTCCCGCTGGTTGCCGTGGTGGACACGAACTGCGATCCCGACGTGATCGACTACATCATCCCCGGCAACGACGACGCCATCAGGGCCGGCAGCCTGATGTGCCGGGTCATGGCCGACGCCGTGGAGGAGGGTCGCTACATCGCCGCCAGCAAGCAGGCTCGCAGCGCACCAGCCGACGCCGCCGCCGTTGTCGACGCCGAAGACGAGGCGCGTCGGACGCAGCAGCAGGCGGAGGCCCGTCGCCAGGCCGCGGTCCAGGCCCAGGAGCGCGAAGCCCGCCTCCGGCCCCGCCAGCAACCTCAGCCGCCGGTCGACGGCGAGGAGACCTCCAGCGAGCCTTCGCCCCCGCCCGTCGACGAGCCTTCGAGCCCTCTCGTCACCCCGGCTGCGATCGACTCAGCCGCCTCACCGGAGGAGCAGTAGATGCCCGAGATATCCGCCCAGGAGGTGAAGCGCCTCCGAGACGCCACTGGCGCCGGCTTCATGGACGCCAAGCGTGCGCTCACGGAGAACGGGGGCGACTTCGAGACCGCGTCCAACTGGCTCCGGCAGAAGGGCCTCTCGTCTTCGGGCAAGCGGGCCGGGCGCCAGAACGTCGAAGGGGCCGTGGCTCTGGCCCGATCCAGCCATGCCGCCGCCCTGGTCGAGCTCAGGTCCGAGACCGATTTCGTGGCCAAGTCACCTGACTTCGTCGAGCTGGCCAACGAGTTGGCCCAGCTCGTGGCCGACAAGGGCGAGGACGCCCTTCCGGACAGGACCGGAGCCATCGAGGACCTGAAGGTCACCCTCAAGGAGAACATCGAGCTCGGGCGAGTGGCGCGCCTCGACGCCGGCAACGGCAGCGTCGTCGACACATACCTGCACGTGCAGAACGAGCGAGGCAAGAACGGCGTGCTGGTGGAGCTGAGCGGTGGCAGTCAGGAGCTGGCCCACGACGTGGCGGTTCACATCGCCTTCGCTCGGCCCCGGTACATCTCCCGCGAGGACGTTCCCGAGGCCGAGGTGGACCCCGAGCGACAGCTCATCGAAGCTCAGGCGCGCGAGCAGGGGAAGCCGGAGCAAGCGCTGGCCAAGATCATCGAGGGCCGCCTCACCGGCTGGTTCAAGGAGCGGTGCCTGCTCGAGCAGCCCTTCGTCAAGGACGAGAAGCGCACCGTCAAGGAGGTGCTGGGCGACGCCACCGTCGTGCGGTTCTCCCAGGTGGAGATCGGCGGGTAGTGCCGCCAGCCGTGCCGCAGGGGGACACGGCCCGGGTGGCCGGCGAGGCCCCCTGGCGCCGGGTCGTCCTCAAGCTCTCCGGAGAGGTGTTCGGAAGCGGTGCGCCGGGCGAGTCCATCGACGGCGTGGTCGTCGATCGGCTCGCCGGCGAGATCGCGAGGGCGACCGCCGACGGCCACGTGCAGGTCTCGGTCGTGGTCGGCGGGGGCAACATCTGGAGGGGAGCCACGGGCGAAGCCAGCGGGATGGACCGACCGACGGCCGACTACATGGGGATGTTGGCCACGGTGATCAACGCCCTCGCGCTCCAGGACGCCCTCGAGCGCCATGGTCAGCCCACGCGGGTGTTGACAGCTGTGCAGATGGCCGAGATCGCCGAGCTCTACATCCGTCGTCGGGCCATCCGCCACCTCGAGAAGGGCAGGGTGGTCATCTTCGGCGCGGGCATGGGCCGGCCCTTCTTCACCACCGACACGCCGGCCGCTCTGCGGGCAGCGGAGATCGAGGCTGAGCTGCTGTTGAAGGGGACACACGGCGGGGTGGACGGCGTGTACTCCGCTGACCCCAACCTGGATCCCTCCGCCACCCGGTTCGACAGGATCACCTTCAAGGAGGTGCTGGACAACGACCTCCGGGTGATGGACATGACCGCCATCACGTTCTGCAAGGACAACAGCCTGCCCATCCTGGTGTTCGATGCGGTGACTCCCGGCAACGTGTATCGCGCCCTTTGCGGCGAGCCGATCGGTACGCTGGTCGGGTGACCGAGGATGACTCGCTCATCGCTGCGGCTCTCGATCTCGGCCGGGAGAAGATGGCAAAGGCCGTCGTCCACGCCCGTTCAGAGTTCGCCTCGGTGCGCACCGGCCGGGCGTCCCCCGCCCTGGTGGAGAAGCTCCGGGTCGACTACTACGGCACCGAGGTACCCCTTCAGCAGCTGGCCGGCTTCAACGTCCCGGAGGCCCGGCTGCTGGTGATCACGCCGTACGACAAGTCCGCCATCAAGGGCATCGAGAAGGCCATTCAGAACTCCGATCTGGGCATCAACCCCAGCAATGACGGCCAGGTGATCCGCCTGGCCTTCCCGGCCCTCACCGAGGAACGGCGGAAGGACCTGGTGAAGCTGGTGAAGCACAAGGCCGAGGAGGCCCGCGTGTCGGTCCGCAACCTGCGGCGAGCGGCCCGCCACGAGCTCGAGTCACTGGAGAAGGACGGTGACATCTCCGCCGACGATCTCGAGCGGGCCGAGAAGGAGCTGGACAGGATCGCCCATGACAACGTGGCCGAGATCGATCGTCTGGTGCACCAGAAGGAGCAGGAGTTGCTGGAGGTGTGAGAGAAGGGGCGGTCGCTACCGCGTTCGGGATTGACGCCGCCTCTCGAGGAGGGTTCGCGTGGACGAGTACGACGACGAGATGACCGAGAAGCAGGGACCGCCGTCTCCAGACGAGCGTCCCAAGAGTGAAGGAGTCCGGATCATCGGCGCCGAGGAGGCAGCCCGTGCCCTGGAGCACGGCCAGGCCGCGGGCCGGCGTCCTAGCGACGTACCTCGCTACGGGGACGTGCCCCGCCGCCCGGAGGGGCCACGTCCCGCCCAACGCTTCCCCCTCCCCGAGTCGGTCGATCCCGCCGAGGTGCGCCGCCCGCCCCTGGCCGGGGGGCAGGTCCAACCGACCGTCCAGCCGACCGTCCAACCGAAGGAGTCACCGGCTGAGCGACCGACGGTCAGGGACGCTCCGGAGGGGATGGTGGCCTTCCCCGAGTCGACAGGGGCCGAGATGCCGCACTGGACGGAGCCGCCCACGGGCGAGGTGCCGCGCATCTTGGAGAGCGAGGCGCTCGAAGAGGACCCGGAGGCCTGGTCGAGCCCCGGCCGGGGGCCACGATGGCGCGACAGCGAGTCTGATTGGGCCGAGGCGGACTTCGAAGGCCTGTCCCTCGAAGACGTCGAGCCCCGCACCGGCGTCCTCGACACCAGCCGCACCGAGCACTCGGACCTCTTCTCCTTCGACGAGCCCGAGGTAGCCACCGCGCCCGAACCGGAGCCCTCTCCGTCGGCGGCCACCACCCCGATCACTACTCGCCAGCCACCCGAGCCGGCTTCTCGGTCCGGTCCTCCGGGCGAGGGACGAGACACCAAGATGGCTGGCCTGGTGGGACTGGCCCTCCTCGCGGGGGCCCTGGCCCTGTTCAAGGCCGGTCCTGCGTTTGCCCTTGGTCTGGCCACCCTCGTGGTGACCCTGGCGGCAGTGGAGGTCTACGACGTACTACGGCGGGCCGGGTACCGTCCCGCCACCCTGCTGGGCCTGGTGGCCACCGCGTCGGTGATGCTCGCCACCTACGCCAGGGGTGAGGCGGCCCTTCCCATCGTGCTCGGGATCTTCGTCGTCTCCGCCTTCTGCTGGTACCTGTTCGGCGTCGTCCAGGCCCGTGCCACGGTGAACATCGCGGTCACCCTCTTCGGCTTCTTCTGGGTCGGCCTGCTCGGTTCCTTCGCCGCCCTCCTGCTGAGGTTCCCCAATCGGGAGGGCATCGCCTTCCTGCTCGGCGCCGTGATCGCCACCGTCGCCAACGACCTGGGGGCGTGGTTCTTCGGGAGCCAGTTCGGGAGCCGCCCGCTCATGCCCGACATCAGCCCCAACAAGACGGTGGAGGGAGTGGCCGGCGGCGTGCTGTCGTCGGTGTTGCTGACGGCGTTCGTCCTGGGCGTGTTGCCCGGCGTCCATCCGTGGACCGCCGGCAAGGCAGTCATCCTGGCTCTGGTGGTGGCGGTGGTGGGGACCCTCGGTGACCTGTGCGAGTCCATGGTGAAGCGGGACCTCGGCATCAAGGACATGGGCAGTCTCCTGCCCGGCCACGGTGGGGTGATGGACCGCTTCGACGCCATGCTCTTCGCACTGCCCGCCACCTACTTCCTCGTCAAGCTGCTCAACCTGGGCTGAGCCCAGGCTCGCGTCCAGCCCCACATGGTCACTGTCGCTGTGGTGGGCTCCACGGGGTCGATCGGCAGGCAGACCATCGACGTTGTGCGGGCCGAGCCCGAGCGCTACCGCGTGGTTGCGCTGGGCGCCCATCGCTCGGTGGACGCCCTGGTACAACAGGCATGGGAGCTGAGACCCCGGACGGTGGCCGTCGCCGACGGCTCACTGGCGCCGGGCCTCGAGGACCGGCTGCCGTCGGGCACCGAGGTCCGAGCGGGGGCCGAGGGGCTGGCGTCGATCGCCACCGAAGCCGACGTGGTGGTCAACGGGGTCGTCGGCTTCATCGGCCTGCAGGTCACCCTGGCCGCGCTCGGAGCCGGTCGCCGGCTGGCCCTGGCCAACAAGGAGTCGCTCATCGCCGGCGGGCCGGTGGTGCAGCAGGTGCGGACCACACCGGGGGCGGAGATCCTCCCCGTCGATTCCGAGCACTGCGCCATCCACCAGTGCCTTCGGGCCGGCGTCGGGGTGGACGAGGTCCGTCGCATCGTCCTCACCGCCAGCGGAGGGCCGTTCCGCGGCAGGACCTGCGATGACCTGGCGTCGGTCACCGTCGACGACGCCCTGGCTCATCCCACCTGGAGCATGGGACCGAAGATCACCGTGGACTCGTCGACGCTGATGAACAAGGGACTGGAGGTGATCGAGGCCCACGAGCTGTTCGGGGTGGGCTACGACGGAATCGATGTCGTGATCCACCCCCAATCCGTGGTTCACTCGATGGTGGAGTTCTGCGACGGTGCCACCATCGCCCAGCTCTCGCTGCCTGATATGCGTCTCCCCATCGCCTACGCCCTCGCCTACCCCGAGCGTGCCACCGCGCCCTTCGGCGCCATCGACTGGGCCGACCTGCGCCGCTTGGACTTCGACCGCCCGGACGCCGACACGTTCCGCTGCCTCGGGCTCGCTTACGAGGCCGGGCGGCAGGGCGAGACGGCTCCGGCCACGCTCAACGCGGCCAACGAGGTGGCGGCGGAGGCCTTCCTGGAGGGTGACCTGCTGTGGCTCGACATCCCGGTCGTCATCGAGGAGTGTCTGAGCACGTGGGAGGGGACGAGGGCCGACAGCGTGGAAGCGGTGCTGGAGGCCGATCGCCGCGCTCGGGAGCGGGCCTGGCGAGTGGTGGGGACGAGGAAGCGGGCGGCGTGAGCGACACCTACGCCAGCGCCGGGATCGAGAAGGACGCCTCCGCTGGCGAGGGAGACCGGAAGCCGCCGGCCCCGGAACCGACCCCTGAGGAGCAGCGGCAGGCGCTGCTCCGGCTGTGCGCAGTGCTGGGCGCGGGCGCCCTGGTGGTCGTTCTCACCGGCGTCACCCGCACGGTGCTCGTCGTCCTCGCTCTGGTGGCCATGATCATGATCCACGAGCTGGGCCACTTCGTAACCGCCAAATGGGCGGGGATGAAGGTCACCGAGTACTTCCTGGGCTTCGGTCCCCGCCTGTGGTCGGTGCGCAAGGGCGAGACCGAGTACGGCGTCAAGGCCATCCCGGCCGGGGGTTACGTGAAGATCCCCGGCATGGTCAACATCGAGAAGGTAGACCCCGCCGACGAGCCTCGCACCTACCGCCAGCAGCCCTACTGGCGTCGGATATCCGTGGCCGTGGCCGGCTCCGTGACTCACTTCGTCATGGCCTTCTTCCTCCTGTACGCGCTCTTCGCCGTGGTGGGGATCGAGAAGGAAGCGCCCAGAGTGGGCTCGGTCTCGGAGCTCGAGAACGGTCCCAGCCCGGCTCAGGCCGGCGGCCTCCGGGCAGGAGACCGGCTCATCTCCTACGACGGTGTGCGCTTCACCACGTTCAGGGACATGGCCGCCCACATACGGGAACGTCCGGGAAGGCCCATGGACTTCGTGATCGAGAGGTCGGGGCGGCGGATGACGCTCACCGTGACACCCGCGGACCGCAGGACGGTGACGGTGAAGGGAGATGCCCCGGCCTCCAGGCCCACGGCGCCCACCGGCTTCGTGGGCATCGGACCCGCCTTCGAGGTGGTGCGTTCCAACCCGCTGGGGGCCGTCGGAGAGTCGGCTTCGGAGCTGGGCCGGATCACGGTGGAGACGGTCAAGGGCCTGGGCGCCATCTTCTCGCCCTCGGGGGCGTCCTCCTACGGCCGCCAGCTGGTGGACAGTCCTTCATCGGCGCCGGCGGCGCCCGACGGCACCGAGCCGCGGTTCCTGTCCCCCGTGGGCTTCACCCGGCTGGCGTCCCAGGCCGCAGAGGCGGGGTGGCGGCAGGTGCTTCTCCTCCTTGCCCTCATCAACGTCTTCGTGGGCATGTTCAACATGGTGCCGCTGCTGCCCTTTGACGGTGGCCACGTGGCCATCGCCACCTACGAGCGGCTCCGCTCCCGCCGCGGCCGCCGCTACCAGGCGGACGTCACCAAGGCCATGCCGGTGTTCTACGCCGTGGTGGTCCTCCTCGTCTTCATCGCCGTCTCGTCGTTGTACCTCGACCTGGTGCGGCCCTTCACCAACCCCTTCCAGTAGCCCGGAGCTGGCTCAGGTCACACGACGGTAAGTTGGCGGAGGCATGATCACCGTTACCCGCAGGAAGACCCGCCGGATCAAGGTCGGGAGCGTGGCGGTGGGCGGTGACGCGCCCATCAGCGTGCAGTCGATGACGGTGACCAAGACCGCCGACGTGGACGGCACACTGGCCCAGGTCTATGCCCTCGCCGGCGCCGGTGCCGACATCGTGCGCTGTACCTGCAACCGCCAGGACGCGGCTGAGGGCCTGGCCCGTATCGTCCCCAGGTCGCCGGTGCCCATCGTGGCCGACGTCCACAACGACCACCGCATGGCCGTCGCCGCCCTCGATGCCGGTGTCCAGTGCCTGCGGCTCAACCCGGGCAACATCCGCAACCCCGCCCACATCAAGCTCATCGCCTCGGAGGCCAGAGACCGCGGGGTGCCCATCCGTATCGGCGTCAACGCCGGCTCGCTGGATTCGAAGCTCTACGAGAAGCACGGCGGCCGGGCCACGCCCGAGGCGTTGGTGGAATCGGCCCGGATGGAGTTGGCCTACTTCGCCGAGGTGAACTTCGACGACGTGAAGATCTCGGTCAAGGCCTCCAACGTCCCGCTCATGATCGAGGCCTACCGGCTTCTGGCCGACACCCTGGAGCGGGAGGCACCCGACGGCGTCGGGCGTCCGTTGCACCTCGGCGTCACCGAGGCCGGCCCGCCTCCGGCCGGTTTGATCAAGGGGACCGCCGGCATCGCCACTCTCCTGTCCGAGGGCATCGGCGACACCATTCGCTATTCCCTCACCGCCGACCCGGTGGAGGAGGCTCGGGCTGGTCGCCAGCTGCTAGAGGTCATGGGCCTGCGGGAGCGCAAGGGCCTGGACCTCATCGCCTGCCCGTCGTGCGGGCGGGCCGAGATCGACGTCATCCAGGTGGCCAAGGACGCCCAGGTGGCCCTGGAGGCTGAGGAGCTGCCCATCCAGGTGGCCGTCATGGGCTGCGTCGTCAACGGCCCGGGCGAGGCTCGGGAGGCCGACATCGGCATCGCCGCCGGCCGCAAGCGAGGCCACCTCTTCGTGAAGGGCAAGGTGGTGCGGGTGGTGCCCGAGGACGAGATGGTGCAGGCCCTGCTGGACGAGGCCCGCCTCCTGGTCGAGCAGGGCGTGGAGGCCCGCTTGGCGGCAGCCGACGCCGCCGCCGAGGCCGAGGCCGAGAAGGACCGTGGGGAGCTGCTGGTGGCCCAGGGGAGCGACGTCAACGACAGCGAGCAGCGGATCGAGCTCATCCGCAAGATGGCGGGACCGGGGCGCTAGCGTCCGGGGACCGGTGACGGAGCCGAACACGACGAGAACGACCGGCGAGACCGGGCCCGCCTGGGACCGCGCCACCGAGGCGCTGCTGCGGGAATGGCACGACCGGACTGCGGCTGCCGGGTCCGCCCACTACCTGCTTGCGTCCCGCATGCGCAGGCGCAACATCGGGGTGGGCGTGCCCGCCGTCATCTTCTCCGCCGTGGTGGGGACCAGCCTCTTCGCCACGTTGTCCGACGCCAACCTGGCCAGGCCCCTTCGGGTCGTCATCGGGGTGATCAGCCTGCTGGCGGCGGTGCTGGCGGCCCTCCAGACCTTCTTCGGATTCTCGGAGAGGGCCGAACGCCACGTGATCGCGGCCGACTGGTACTCGGCCGTACGCCGCCAGCTCGAGGAGCTGATAGCTCTTCCCTCGGGGGAACGGGGGCCACCCAAGGAGTGCCTCGACGGGATCCGCAAGGAGATGAGCAAGATCGGCCAGCAGGCCCCCGAGATCGGCCAGGACCTGTGGTCGAAGGTGGCCGAGAAGCACGGCGTGGCTGAGTCGCCCAAGGGCGCCAGCAGCCGACGCCGCTGACGGAAGACCCTCTCCCGCTACCGGGGGCGGCCGGTAGCCTCGCCGTCGATGCGCATGTCCCGGCTGTTCCTGCGAACGCTTCGCGACGCTCCCGCCGACGCCGAGGCCGTGAGCCACCAGCTGCTGGTGCGGGCCGGCTACATCCGACGTCTGGCCTCGGGGATCTACACCTTCCTGCCCCTCGGCTGGAGGGTGCTCCAGAACGTGCAACGGGTGGTGAGAGAGGAGATGGACGCCGCCGGTGCCCAGGAGATGCTCATGCCCATCCTCCAGCCCGAGGACATCTGGGCCCAGACAGGGCGCCTGAGCACCATGGAGGACATCTTGTTCCGCCTGCGGGCCAAGGGGGGCGACTTCGTGCTGGCGCCGACGCACGAAGAGGTGGTCACCGCCACCGTGGCGGCCGACGTCGACTCCTACCGGGACCTGCCGCTCAACGTCTATCAGATTCAGTTCAAGTACCGCGACGAGGCTCGGCCCCGCTTCGGCCTGCTCCGCGGCCGCGAGTTCATCATGAAGGACGCCTACTCCTTCGACGTCTCGCCGGAGTCCATGCGGGCGGCGTACCAGTCGATGTACGAGGCCTACTGCAGGGTGTTCGAGCGCCTCGGGCTCACCTACACCCCCGTCGAGGCCGAGGCCGGAGCCATCGGCGGGGAGGTCAACCACGAGTTCATGGTGCCGAGCCTGATCGGCGAGGACGTGTTCGTCCGGTGCCCGGCATGTGGCTACGCGGCCAACGTGGAAGCGGTGGTGACGGGGGAGGGCGACCTTCACCAGGTCGCGGTCGAGAACGGGTCGGCCGGGGAGTCACCGGCCGGGGAGCCGCTGATCGAGCACCACACCCCCGGCCGGCCCGGCATCGAGGCCGTCGTCGAGTTCTTCGCCGACCGGGGCCTGGCCGCTTCGGCGATGCTCAAGTGCATCGCCTTCAGCGACGGCGAGGGCAGCCCCATGGTGGTGCTGGTGCCGGGGGATCGGGAGGTGCGGGCCCCCGCCGGGCTGGAGCCGTTCACCGACGAGGACTTCGCGCGCCACCCCCAACTGGCCAAGGGCTACATCGGGCCCATGGGACTGCAGGAGCACGGCGTGCGGGTGATGGCGGACCGGGCCGTCGCCAGCGGAGGGCCGTGGGTCACGGGCGCCAACCGGGTGGACCACCACGTCACCGGGGCCACGCTCGGGAGGGACTTCATGGTGGACGAGTGGGGATCGTTCGCCACCCTGGCCGCCGGGGACCCTTGCCCGCGGTGCGGGGCGCCCCTCGACCTACAGCGGGCCGTGGAGCTGGGCCATACCTTCCAGCTCGGACTGACCTACTCCCAGAAGATCCCGGGCGCCAGCTTCTCGGACGAGCAGGGAACCGAGCAGCCCTACTGGATGGGTTGCTACGGCTTCGGGGTGAGCCGGGCGCCGGCGGTCATCGCCGAGGAGCACCACGACGACGCCGGACTGGTGTGGCCGACCGAGGTGGCGCCCTTCCGCGTCCACTTGTTGACGCTCGGCGCTGGCCGCAATGCCGAGGTGGCCGAAGCCGGTGACCGTCTCTACGACCAGCTCCGATCTGCGGGGGTCCCGGTGCTCTACGACGACCGGGACCAGTCACCCGGCGTCAAGTTCGCGGATGCCGACCTGCTGGGCATGCCCTCCCAGGTGGTGATCGGTTCACGGGGCCTCGGCAGGGGAGTGGTGGAGCGCAAGGATCGCCGGAGCGGCGAACGTGAGGACCTGACCCTGGAGGACCTGACCCTCGACGGCTGGTGGTGATCGGCGAGCGGCGAGGAGCGGCTGTATACTCACTCACGGCGTGGGCGGATGCCCGCGCTTTTGTGTTCGTGCTCATTGGCCATGAAGGAGGTGCGAGGTGGACGTGGCGACACGGATCCACGGGTTTGTCGCGCCGCTGGTGGCTGAGGAGGGCATCGAGCTGGTGGAGGTCCTCTTCACCGGTGGCCAGCTCCAGGTCGTCGTCGACCGGGACGGCGGCGTGGACATCGACACCCTGAGCAAGCTCTCCGGTCGGGTCTCCCGGCTCCTCGACCAGCACGACGTGGTACCCGGTCGCTATATCCTCGAGCTGTCGAGCCCGGGCCTGGAGCGGTCGCTTCGCACACCGGAGCAGTTCCGCCGCTTCGTCGGCGCCACGGTGTCGGTGAAGACACGGCCTCACGTGGCCGGTGAGCGCAGGGAGAAGGGCCGCTTGCAGGCCGCCGACGAGGAGGGCATCGTCCTCGAGCCGTCGGAGGGCCCCGGGGCGGGCGTGGCCCGGCGTCTGGCCTACGGCGACATCGACCGGGCTCGAACCGTTTTCGAGTGGGGACCGGCGCCGAAGCCGGGCAAGGCCCCCTCCCGGAAGGGCCGGGCCAAGGCCGGGCACGTTCCCCAGCAGTCCGAGGCCTCCGGATGAAGAGCAACTTCGAGTTCATGGATGCCCTCCAGCTGGTGGCCCGGGAGAAGGGCATCGGCGTGGAGATGCTGCTCGACGCCCTGGCCAACGCGCTGGTGGCCGCCTACAGCCGCATGCCCGGTTCGGCCGAGGAAGCCGTGGTCACCATCGATCCCGACACCATGGAGATCCGGGTCTACGCCCAGGAGCTCGACGCCGACGGCAACGTGGTGCGGGAATGGGACGACACGCCCGAGAACTTCGGCCGCATCGCGGCCCAGACCGCGAAGCAGGTCATCCTCCAACGCATCCGAGAGGCTGAGCGCGACCTCAAGTACGAGGAGTACGCGGGGCGCGAGGGTGACATCGTCACGGGAATCATCCAGCAGAGCGACAACCGCTACACCCTGCTGGACCTGGGCAAGGTCGAGGCGTTGCTGCCTCAAGCCGAGCAGGTCGCCTTCGAGCGCTACGAGCACGGCGCCCGTCTCAAGGCCTACATCGTGGAGGTCCGCAAGACCACCAAGGGACCCCAGATCGTGGTCAGCCGCACCCATCCCGGGCTGATCAAGCGTCTCTTCGAGCTGGAGGTGCCCGAGATCCTGAGCGGGTTGGTGGAGATCAGGGCCGCAGCTCGCGAGCCCGGGCACCGCACCAAGATCGCCGTGTGGTCCAACGACTCCAACGTGGACCCCGTGGGCGCGTGCGTGGGCGCCCGGGGCGCCCGGGTGCGCATGGTCACCAACGAGCTTCGGGGCGAGAAGGTCGACATCGTGCCCTACTCGGAGGACCCTGCCGAGTTCGTGATGAGGGCCCTGCAGCCGGCCAAGGTCAAAGAGGTGCGTCTCGACGACCAGACGGGAACGGCCACGGTGGTCGTGCACGACTACCAGCTCTCCCTGGCCATCGGGAAGGAGGGCCAGAATGCCCGCCTTGCCGCCCGCCTCACCGGGTGGCGGGTCGACATCAAGAGCGAGACGCAGCTGGCGGAGGAGCAGGCCGCTTACGGCGGCGACGAGTGGGCCGAGGGCGAGTGGGTCCAGAACGAGGCGGGTGAGATGGTCTGGCAGCCCGCCGAGGGCGGTGAGGCCCTCTCCGCAGCCGAGTGGGCGGTAACCGAGGCCGACACCGACGCCGCCACTCCGGACCAGGCTGAGACCGGCGCCCTGGCACCAGCCGAGGCCAGCCCTCTGCCGGAAGGCACCCCCGCCCCGGACCTCCAGGCCGCCCCCGCCCCCGTTGTCGTGAACGACGCTGCGGGGGAGGGCGAAGACAGCGGGGAGGCGCCCGCATAACGGCGCCGCTTCGCACGTGCATCGGCTGCCGCCGCCGGGCTGGACCCGAAGAGCTGGTCCGAGTGGTGCGCAGCGCGGCTGGTGAGGTCGTGGTCGGCAGGTCGCTGCCCGGACGGGGCGCGTGGCTGTGCGCCGGGTCCCCGGCGTGTGTGGACTTGGCTGAGCGGCGGAGCGCCTTTTCCCGAGCGCTGCGAGCGCCGGTGAGCCCGGACGCAATCTCCACCCTCCGCATCACGATGTCAGGGGCGGCCGGCCCACCCGGCACCCAGGGCCCGGTGGGCTGCAAACGTGCGAGGATGGAGAGCCGCCGGACTGCCCGCAGGAAGGACTGATCAAACCCTTGGCCAAGAAGATCCGGGTCTACGAGCTCGCTCGCGAGCTCGGGCTCAGCAACAAGGAAGCGCTCGACCTGTCGGCCTCATTGGGCATCGGCGTGAAAAGTCACTCCTCGAGCATCGAGGACGCCCAGGCCGACCGCGTTCGGCGTAAGGCGGACCGGGAGGGCCTGCGCCGTCCGGCCGAGGTCACCGAGGGGGACCCTGCGCCGGCTCTTTCCCCGTCCCCACCGGCGATGCCCCCATCGGCCCCAGCTCCGGACATCTCGCGCCCGGCGGGCCGCACCGCGGCGCCAGCCGGTCCCTCACCGGCCCGAGACCCCCGCCTCATCGTCAGCACCCCGACCGCGGATCCGATGGAGCCCCGTCCCCCTTCTCCCGCTCAGCCGCCAGAGCAACCCGCGGCCTCGCCTGCCGCTCGGGCACCGGCGCCTCCGGGGCCCGCCGAGCGCCGGCCCCCGCCCGGCGAGCAGGCACCGCCCGCAGGGG
>JALZJC010000133.1 GCA_030859945.1 Actinomycetota bacterium
CAGCAAGATCCGACTCATCAACCACCGCGGCTACGGGCACCACACCGCCGCCGCACTCATCGCCATGATCTACCTCTGCTGCGGCGGCATCACCGTTCAACTGCCCACGGAAAGGTGAGGAGAACCGGTTTTTGTGCGTGATCTTGCTACAGGCGCTGAACTGAGTCGCACAGTTCTCGCCGATCCGATCACTGGTGTGGATATCACCGTCTCACCGACGGGCGAGTTCAGTTACAACACCCTCGCCGAAGATATAACCTGTGAATTCCTACTGCAGCTCCCCTTCCGGGTGACAGCGGAGGGTACGACAGCATCGGGGGAGCCGATACTCGCGCCCTTCGTGTCAAGGGTCAGCGAGAGCTGCGCGCTGGCGGCCGTGAGAACCGCGCGGTGATGGTCATGGAACCTGCGCGGTGGCGGCCACCAGATCTGTGATCAAGGTGTGGTGAGCGGCATCACCCCCTTCCCGCTGATGGCTTGGGCGAGACGAACGCTGTCGCCGGAAGTGGCGCACAGGTGTGCGTGGTGAAGGAGGCGGTCGACGGTGGCGCCGGCGAGGGTCTTGGGCATGATCTCGTCGAAGCCGCTGGGGTGGAGGTTCGAGCTGACGGCCACACTGCGCTTCTCGTAGGCGGCATCGACGAGGCGGTAGAGGCCCTCGGCGGCGTCGGGCGCCACCGGCAGGAGCCCGATGTCGTCGACCACGACGAGGTCGGCGCGCAAGATGCGGGCCAGGGCGCGGGTGACGGTGTCGTCGGCCCGGTGGCGTCGGACGAGCACGCCGAGGGTCTCGAGGCTGAACCAGGCCACCTTGCGACCGGCAGCCACCGCATCGTGGCCGAGGGCCTCGAGGAACATGGTCTTGCCCGTGCCGGACGGGCCGCACACGACCAGATTCTCCCGCCTCCCGACCCACTCCAGGGTGCGCAGTGCCGCCTGGGTGGGAGCCGGGATCGACGACAGCGCCTGGTCCCAGGCATCGAAGGTCTTGCCGGTGGGGAACCCGGCCGCCGCCAAGCGCGTCGCCGACGAGGACCGATCCCGGCCGGCGACCTCCTCGGCGAGAAGCACGCGCAGGACCTCGGCGGGTTCCCAACGCTGTGAGCGGGCGGTGGCCAGCACCTCAGGGGCGGCCCGGCGGATGTGGGGAAGGCGCATGCGACGCAGCAGCGCTTCGAGCTCGCCGTCAAGCGGAGGCGGGGCGGGGGTGCGGGTGGTCATGGGCGACCCTCGGCGAGGTTGCGCATGCGCACGGCCCAGTGGCCGAGCACGTAGACGATCTGGTCGAGGTCAGCCCCGCACGGCCCGGAGAAGTGGGCCCAGTCGGCAGCGGTGTCGGGTTGGGCCTGGGACAGCCAGTCCTCGAGCCGGCCGAGCAGCCATGCCCACTCGTCCAGCTCTTCGACGGCCACGGCGGCGTAACGGTTGTCGTAGTGGTCGGTGGTGATGGCCGGCGTGCTCATCGCCCGAACCCCTTCCACGCCTCGGTGCCGGGCTGGAGGCTGTGGGCCTCGCTGGCTCGAGCCGCCTCGCCTTCAGCGCGGGTGCCTCGGTGGGCAATGATCGAGGCCAGGTCGCCCTCGGCGAAGCGGCCGTAGACGGCGGCGTGCCCGAGGGCCCAGTCGACCTCGGCCTTTCCCGACAGCTTGGCCATGGCCACGGAGTCGGCCATCTTGGCCCGCACCCGGGTGGCGCCGACTGCTCCCGCTTCTTTCAACCACAGCGCTGCGCCGTGACCGATGGCCAAGAACTCGGCCTCGGCCGCGTTGGCCGGCACTGGTGTGCGCTCGAGTGGCCCTTCGGGAGCGGGCGGGAAGTGAGCGGCGTCGACGCGCGGGTTGCCCGGCGTCGTGACCGGGTGACGGGCGACCTCGGCCGGGCCGTCAACGCCGAGGTGGGTGATGATCACCTCCTCGCCGCGTCGGCGCACCCACACCGTCTCACCCGCCAAGCGGGATGGCACCGAGTACAGGCACCAGTCGAGGGCCACCATGGGCTGCGGACAGCCCACCGTGCGCGTCTGGCCGAAGGCGGCGGTGAACGGACGGTCGGGGAGGCGGTGCAGTCGGGCCTGCTCCTCGGCCAGCATCTCCACCGGAACCCGGCGGGTGACGCGGTGCGGCCTGGCGTTCACCTCCGCGCAGAAGCTCTCGCAGGCCACCTCGAGCGCCGCCCAGTCCGCGTACTCAGCGAGGAGGTTGGCGTCGGTTGGCACCAGATCGGCTTTGGCGACACGCACCGTCGCTTCCGAGCCGCCCTTGGAGGGGGCGTCGGCCGGCAGGCAGGTTGCCACTGTCAACCCGTAATGGCCGGTGGCGGCCACCATGTCGGGGTTGCGGATGGCGATGCGCGCGACGTGTTCGACCGTCACGGTCTTCTCGTTGTCGGTCAGGGCATAGGTCGGACAACCTCCGAAGCGGCGAAGGGTGGCGTCGATGCAGGCCAGCACCGTGGGCAACGTCTTGTCCCGGATAGCCAGCACCACCCGGAACCGGCTCCAGGCCAGCCAGGCGCAGAACAGCACCGCCTTGACACCGGTGACAAGGGGCCCGTCTGCGAAGTCCCACTGGAACCACAGGCCGGGTTCGGCCACCCAGGGGCGATGCACCCGTCGGTTGCCCGCCAGCCATGCCTTGCGAGCGCCAGCAACGGCGCGGCGGGTGGTGCGCTCGGAGCCGACGTAGCCCATGGCGACCAACTTGTCGTGGACGACGTCGGCGCGGACCTTGCCGTGGCTCGACTCCATCCACTCCTCCAGCTTGGGAAGGAACTCATCGACGAGCTGAGGGCGGCGGACCGGCGAGGCCGTCAGCTCGCCGGCGTCTCGCTTGGTGACCCAGAGGGCCACAGTGTTGGGCGAGCAGCCGGCCAGGTTGCCGGCGTCTCTAAAGGAACGGGTCAGGTCGAATGCTTCAAGGATCTGCATGATCTCCTCGCGATGCTTCATGTGCTCCTCCTGGGGTGTTGGGTGCTTGAGCACGCCCAACTCACCCGGGAGGAGCGCCGAGAGGTGGATGCCCTCCGGCGACGATCAGGGAGCTATGCAGATCTGGTGGCCGCCACCGCGCAGTTCTTGTGGCCGCCAGCGCGCGGCTTCGTGACCGTCTACGCGCAGGATCTCATGGCCGCCGACACTTCGCGGTAGCGGCGAGTCAGTAGCGAGACTTCACCAGGTAGGTCATCCGGCAAGAAAAGGGCCCGCTGGGCAGCAGACGTCCCAGCGGTCTTTCCTTGCACCAGGACGATCCGCGCCGAGAACAAGTCACGACGAGAAGCGCTGCGGGCTCTCAAGCGCCGCATCAGCGACGCCGTCTACCGCCAGCTCGTGGCCGGCGCTAAGAGCGGGACCGGGAGGACAACCAGGGACGACTCGAAACCCGCGTGACCGGCCTCACACCCTGACAGCCGGTTCTTCGGCGAGGTCACTCCCGACCCCGCCTCAGCGACCGTATCGCCCTCGATGACCACGCTGCTTCGACGCGCCCCGCGAAGTGCCTCTTGACACAAACAGGATTCGCTCTGGAGCGTTCTCGCGCTGCGCCAAGCGGCGCGCACTGCGCCAGCGACCGGCTGCGACCAGATGCGCTTCGGCATGACCCCCGGCACCCGTTCGGGCGTCGTCGCACCTTGTGATTGAGCACTGCTGGCTGCGCCGGATCGCTCCACGCTCGGACCCGGCGACGGGGCCCGGCGAAGACATGACCAGGCAGCCGAGCTCCGGCATCGCCTGACCCTCACCACCCGTGGGGAACTGGAGACGACCAGCGCACGCGTTCGCCGTCGATAACCGGGAAGACGCACCCACGAAGCCCTGACGGGCTTCGCACTCCATTGTTCGAGTCGAGATGACTGGGCCGTCAAGGCTCCCCCTCCGGGCGGCCTATGGCCGGCCTTGACCGCCCTGCCCTGAGCGCAACGAGCGTCGCAGGACAGTGGCGCGCGCCTGTGTGCTGGCGAAGTCAGCCTCTGCGCGCTGACCCTTGACAGCGCGCCCAATCAACCCCCTGAGCGTGCCCTCTTCGAGGGCGCTGTGCTTGACAAGACCCACTCCTTCAGACATGCCGTAGTCGGGCGGTCGTACGCCGGCGGTCCAAACTCAACCGCACCCGGAACTGGGGTCGCGTGCCCATCCGGTCATATGACTACAATGATGGTCATGTCTGAGACGCTGCCCCTCGCCGAGATCAAGGCTCACCTGTCTGAGATCGTGGATCGCGTCGAGCGCGAGCATGAGCGCGTGGTCCTAACCCGCAACGGGCGGCCGGCAGCGGTGATCATGAGTCCGGCCGATCTGGACGCGCTCGAGGACACGCTCGACTTGTTGTCCGACCCCAGGGCGCTGAAGGAGATCGAGGCGGCTCGCGATGACATCGCCAAAGGCCGAGTGGTAGCTGCCGACGAGCTGCGCGCCAAGTACCTGCACAAGTGAGCGAGCCGGAACATCGGCTCGTCGTTGCTGCAACCGCGGAACGCTCCCTAGCCCGCCTGCCGGAAAGCGTCGCCGCTGCGATCGTCGGGTTCATGCTCGGCGCGCTGGTCGAGGCCCCTCGCCGCGTGGGGCACCCGCTCCAGCGTGAGCTCGCCGGTCTTTGGGCAGCGCGTCGAGGCCCGTACCGCGTGTTGTACGAGATCGACGGGGAGGCGCGGGTTGTCACGGTGCTACGGGTCGATCATCGAGCCGACGTCTACCGCCCCGGTTGAGCGACCCGTCGGACGGGTGCATTGCACGGCTCCCGCCGACGGCGCCCTCACTTTCCAACTGCGCCGTTACCGCGCGCACGGCTGGTACCGTTACCGGGCGTTGGCCCCGTCCTCGTGCCTGGGATCACCAGCATCTTCTCAGCCACCGACGTACCGCGGTCGGACTCGAAGCACGACCGGTCGGCATCGGGGGCGTGCCTCGCAATGGCAGACATGAGCTTCGGACGACTCTCCCACCGCCTGCGCACCTGCCAACACCAGAAGTCGAGAGGTTCCTGGCCTCGCCGCACCGCTCGCCACACGCACAGCCACAACGGCACATCAAGGACGACGACCCTGTCAGCGCGGCGAAGTCTGGGTTCGACGCCGTCGCAAGGACCCTTCCTCTCGGCTGCTACCCGCGCCGAAGGAGAGGTCAGGAGCGCCCCCCACCGCTCGGGAGCGGTCGCCGGGCGGTTTCCGGCGCTGCGCGTGAAGCCGACGGGTACTTCGATAGCGGGGCGCGCCAGCCTGAATTCAGTTGTATGGAGTGGGGATGACCTCCGGTTCAGGGGAAGAACGCAACTGTGGTCGGGTCTGGCGCTCGGGCCAGTTGCACGAGGTAGTCGAAGGCGTCGATGCCCTACTGGGTGGCGGTGCGGAACAGGGTCATCATGCGGCCCTGGGTAAACGGCGCCTCGGGTGCTGCGGTTGCCGCCCGACACCTTGCGGTTGATTAACCGGCCCTCGGGGGCCTGTCAAGCAAATGTTGCTGAACCGCCGGAATTCTTGAGGCGGCGTAGGTGCCGTTCGAGACTGGCGATCACGCGGGCGTGGCGGGCGGATTCGGACTCCTGAGCTGGTGAGGGGTGATCCGTAGCGAGCCGCCGTCGGTGCCGGTGAGGCCAGCGTGTCGCACCGCGAGCCCCAGGCCCCGGCGCAGCCTGGGGGTGCCGAGGCGCTGGCAGCGCCAGCGCACGCCCGTGTCGAGCACCCGTCGCAGGACCACGTGGACCTGGTGGAGGGTGCTGGCCGAGTAGCCCTTCTTGGCCAGTGCCCGGTAGAAGGCGTCGATCTCCTCGGCCGTGAGCTTGGAGAGCCGGCGGGACCCGAGGGCCGGTCGGATCTGGTTCTCGGCCACGCGCCGGTAGCCCCTGAGGGTGGTGCGCTCGAGGCCCTCGGACGCAGCTTGCTCGAGGCCGGCGTCCACGAGCTGGGACACGGTGTGGGACCCCACCGGGAGCCGGCCCCGCTTGGTGTCGACCAGTAGCTCCGCCAGCTTGGCGTCGGCGTCTCGGGCCGTGCCCTCGAAGGTGATGCTGCGCTGCAGCCGCTTCCCGCTGAGTGGGTCAGACCCGGCGTCGACTCGAAGCTCCCACGTTCCCGGGCGCTTCCCTCTCCGCTTGCTGCCTCGCACGTTCGTCCCCTCCGGCTCTCGCCTCACCGATCCGTGATCACCGATCCGTGAGATTTTGGTGAGAAATCCGTGAGACACGGGTACTCCAGCGAAGCGGCGTTGAGTGAAAATCCCCCTCTGAGCTGGGCCTTTGGGGTGGGCCGCCAGGGTCTCGAACCCTGCACCTTGGGATTAAAAGTCCCCTGCTCTACCCGATGAGCTAGCGGCCCGGCGGGCTCAGCGTACCGACGCCCGGAAGTTGCCATCCCCGCAAGCGCCGCATTGGCACCGGCAGGGGGAAAGTACAGTTGGCGAATGGAGAGTGACCAGGCCCGGGGCAAGCTGGACGAGGAGCGGGTCCGTCTCGAGGGCTTGCGCGAGGGCTTCCTGCAAGAGGGCCTGACTTCGGAGACGGAGCAGGAGAGTGTGGCCGAGCTCTCCTCGGTCGATCAGCACCAAGCAGACACGGGCACCGAGACCTTCGACCGCGAGCGGGACCTCTCCATCCTGGAGAGCCTGGAGGCGGAGCTGGCCGATGTCGAGCACGCTCTTCGCCGCCTGGACGAGGGCACGTACGGCACGTGCGAGGCCTGCGGACGGCCTGTTGGCGACGCTCGGCTCGAGGCCATGCCCGCCACTCGCTTCTGCCTGGAGGACCAGACCGCGGCTGAGCACGAGGCACGCGCCGCCGGCCAACAGCAGTAGAGAAGGCAGCCGGTGCGAAAGGCGTACGTGGGCGCACTGGCTGGCGTGGTCGGTGCCGGTTGCGCAGGAGCGGGGGCGGGGGCGTACTACCTGCGCCACGCCGAGCGCCGCCTCCGGCTCGAGCGCCAGGCCCGGGTGTGGCGGCTCACAGCCCGGCGGGGTGTTCAATACGCCCGGCTGCGGGTGAAGGGCCGCGCCGCCACCGAAGAGGAGAGGGCCCGGTTGGAGGAGCAGTTCGCCATCCGTAGCGCCGAGGACGTGGCTCGAGTGTTGGGCGGCATGAAGGGCGCCATCATGAAGGCGGGCCAGATGCTCTCCTTCATCGCCGACGGCCTCCCGCCTGAGGCCCGGGCGGCACTGGCCACGCTCCAGGCCGACGTCCCCCCCATGGCACCGAGCCTGGCCGAGCAAGTCATACGAGACGAGCTCGGCGACGGCCCCGACCAGCTCTTCCTCGACTGGGACCCCGTCCCCGCAGCCGCCGCCTCAATCGGCCAGGTCCACCGGGCCGTGATGCCCGACGGGCGCATCGTGGCCGTGAAGGTCCAGTACCCGGGCGTGGACAAGGCCATCAAGAGCGACCTCGACAACGCGGAGCTGCTCTACGGGATGTTCGCCCAGTTCGCCCTGAAGAACCTCGACGTGAAGGCCATGGTCGACGAGCTGCGGGCCCGCATGGCCGACGAGCTCGACTACTCGCACGAGGCCGTCTGCCAGACCGAGTTCGCCGATCGCTACGCCGGCCACCCCTTCATCAGGGTGCCTCCGGTGGTGCCCGAGCGCAGCTCCCGGCGGGTGCTCACCAGCGAGTGGGTGGAGGGCATGCGCTGGACCGAGTTCCTCGCCACCGCCGACCAGGCCGCCAAGGACCGAGCGGGCGAGATCCTCATGCGCTTCGCCCAGGGCTCCATCCATCAGCACGGCGTGTTCAACGGCGACCCTCACCCCGGCAACTATCGCTTCCACGACGACGGCTCGGTGACCTTCCTGGACTTCGGCTTGGTCAAGAGGTGGTCTCCGGGAGAGCTCGAGCGCCTCGGTTCGGTCCTCGACGCCATCCTCGACCACGACGCCGACACCATGGTGAAGCGGGCCGTCAACGTGGGCTTTCTCCCGCCCCATCACGGCTTCGACCCCAGGTTCGTCTACGAGTACGTGCGCGGCCCGTACGAGCCGTTCATGACCGAGTGCTTCACGTACACCCAGGACTGGACGGTCAAGGCCCTTCAGACGGTGATCGACGTGAACGGGAGGTACGGCGAGCTCATCAAGCAGCTCAACATGCCCACGTCCTACGTAATCCTGGACCGCGTGGTGTGGGGGGTGAGCGCCCTGCTCGGCCGCCTGGGTGCGACGAACCACTGGCGGGCGATCCTCGCCGAGTACCGCAAGGGCTCACCGCCGAGCACCGAGCTCGGTCGCATCGAGGCCGAATGGCGAGAAGAAACCCTGGCCAGGCGGTAGGAACCTACCTCCGCCAGTACGTCCTCGCCCCCCGGTACCGGCGCGAGCAGCGACTGGCCCTCACCACCAAGGACGGTGTGCGCCTCAGCGCCTGGCGCATCCACGGTCCACCCACCGCACCGTGCACCATCGTCCTCGTGCACGGGTTCACCAACTGGTCGCGCTCACCTCGGGTCCACGCCTTCGCCCAGCTGCTGTCCCGGCAGTTCCACGTGGTCGTACCCGACCTGCGCGGCCACGGCCGTTCTGAGGGCGCGTGCTCCATGGGCAGGTACGAGCCCCTCGATGTCGATGCCGCAGTTCGGGCCGCACCTCCGGCCCTGCCGGTGGTCACGGTGGGCGTGAGCCTCGGCGGAGCTGTCGTGCTGGTCCACGCCGGGGCCTACGGGGGCGTGGCCGGCCTCGTGGCCATCAGCGCCCCCTCGGGGTGGTCAGAAGGGGGCAGGCCCGGCTTCACCCGGGTCCAGCGGGCGGTGAGCGGCCGTGCCGGGCGGTTGCTCCTGGCCACCCTGGCGCGCACCCGGATGGGGATGGACTGCGAGGGCCTGCCCGACGCTTCCACCGCCATCCGCCCGGCCCCGCCCGCGTTCACGATCCTGGTCCACGATCCCGAGGACTCGTACTTCGGTCCTGAGCACGCCGAGCGCATCTACGAGTGGGCACCCGAGCCCAAGGACCTGTGGTGGAGGCCCGGCGAGGGTCACGGCACCGATCTGCTGACGCCGGCGTTGGCGGCCACGCTGGCGTCGGAGATCACGGCGAGGGTCAGGGCCGACGCCGGTCCTGCTTCCAGGCACTGATCAGCTCCGAGCGCCAGTAGAGGGCGGCACCGAGCGAGAGGCCGCCTGCCGCGGCGCCGGCGACGAACACGGCGTCACCGCCGATCAGCGCTCCCACGAGGAACAGGAGCACGCCGGTGGCCCCCAGCGCCACCGAGAGGACGAGTGCGGTGGGCGTCCGCTGCGGCTCGCTCATGAGGCCACCATCTTCGATGGTGGCCATGAGCCACGCACTGTGCTGATTGGTTCGCTCGGCTGCGCCTCGCTCACCAACTGGCGCTCGTGCCGGGGACCAAGGGGGCTTCGTCCCCGACGTCACCCTCGAGAGTTGGGAGGAAGAGCGCCCCGGGGACGAGGCTGGCCGAGCCATCGGTGCGGGCGGCCCTGTGGAGCCAGCGCCCGGACAGGTTCGGGATGGGGGGTGGTTCGAGGCCCAGCCGGCGATGGACCAGTCGGATGAGACCTCCATGGGTGACCACGAGGAGGGCGGCCTCGGGCCGGGCCACCAGGCGGTGGAGCACCCCCAGCACCCGTTCGGCCATGGCGTCGTCGCACTCGCCGCCAGGTGGTGCCGCCAGGCCTCCGACTCGCCACGCAGCCAGCTCATCGCGCCAGTCGTGCTCGATCTCGGCCGTGGTGAGGCCCGACCAGTCGCCCACGTCCCGTTCTCGGAGCGCCACCTCCACCTCCACGGTGAGCCCGAGGCGCTCCCCCACGATGGCAGCCGTGCGCCTCGCCCGCTCGAGGTCGGAGGTGACCACCCCTTCCAGAGCGGGCCCGTCCAAGGCGGTTGGAGCCAGCCTCGACGCCAGGGCGACGGCCTGAGCCTCGCCCAGATCGGACAGCGGTGGATCGGCCCACCCCTGCCAACGATTCTCGGCGTTCCATCGGGACTGCCCATGGCGAAGGAGCAGGAGCCGGGCCATGCCACGCCAGCCTAGGATGCGCCGGCACTCGCCCCGGGTCGCGCGCCGCGGCCCTGCACTACGGTCGGGAGAACCCCGACGCCGTTTCGAGAAGAGGGACGAGAGAGAGGGACGTGGTGCTCGGGCCGGCTCGCGATGTGTCACCTACCACCGGCGTGACGAGATCGTCGGCTCCCCGGCAGAGGCGGATGCCCAGTCCCACCGATCCGGAGCCGGCGTCGGGAACGGGCCGGCCCCGAGCATCGTCGGCGCGGATCAGCGAAGCGGGCAGGCCTCGTGTGGTCGGCCCCCACGGACGCCTGAGCCTCATCTGGGCCATCCTCACGGTGGTGGCCACCATGGCGGGCCCACTCTGGCTGGCGCTCTGGCTGGCCGCCACCTCGGGCCTGGCCGGTGCCCAGATCGCCCGATCACGACTGGATCGGCCGAGCCGTTCGGCACCGGACACGGCTATGGCGGTGACGGTCGTCGGCGCCGCCGCGGCCGCGTGCGTGACGTTGTCAGCGGCCTTCGGGCCCATCGTCTTCGCGGCCACAGCCGGGACCGTGCTGGTGGTGAGCCTTGCCTACGTCTTGATCAACGGTGGGGCGATCCGTACCCCGGTGCGGGAGCTGCTCCTCGTCTCGGGAATGGCGGTGGCGGTCGGCGCCGCGGGAGCCGCTCCAGTGCTGCTCCTCGCCACGTCAGGGCTGATCCCGGTGCTCGTGCTCTTTGCCTACGCCATGGCCTACGACGCCGGCACCTACGTGGTGGGCTCGGGGGCAGCCAGTGCGTGGGAAGGGCCGGCAGCCGGGATCGCGGCCACGGGTACGGTGACCCTTGCCGTCGCCGCCCTGCTGGCATCCCCCTTCCGGGGTTCGAGCCCCTGGGTGCTCGGCGGCCTGGCTGCGGCCCTGGCGCCGATCGGCCCCATGCTCGGCACCCTCTTTCCCGGGGACCCAAGGGTGCGGGTGCCGGCCCTGCGGCGACTGGACTCTCTGATGGTCCTGGGCCCGCTCTGGGCCCTGGCGGCCACGCTGCTCCTGGATTGAGCTTCCCCGGCGACCAGCCCGGGGTGCTCAGCCCTTCTTGGTCTCCCAGAACACCTTGTCGATCTCGGCGATGGCGTCGAGGAGCTCCTGGCCCTGGGCGGGGTCGGTGCTCTTCTTGGAGTCGCCGGCCAGCTTGGTGGCCTTCCAGAACATGTCGTGGATCTCGGGGTACTGCTCCAGGTGGTCGGGCTTGAAGTAGTCCGTCCACAGCACCCACAGGTGGTGCTTCACCAGGTCGGCGCGCTCCTCCTTGATCTGAATGGCGCGCTCGCGGAACTCCGCGTCGTCGGAGTCCTGGTACTTCTCCTGGATCAGATGCACGGACTCCGCCTCGATCCGGGCCTGGGCCGGGTCGTACACACCGCACGGCAGGTCACAGTGGGCCAGGACGGTCTGCGGCGGGCTCACCCGGTCGGCGAGCTCGAGGAGACGGGGCAGAATGATCATCAAGTGCTCCTTCAGTCGAGACGGGTACTCGTGCTGGCCACCCGGGCCGCGGCCTGGGGCGGCGTGATCGTCACCCTGGTCCTGGGCCTGTTCCGCCGGATGGAGGTCCAGGGGGACAGCATGGCGCCGACCCTACTACCGGGGGACCGGCTGCTGGTCCTGCGCGGCGGGCGGCCCCGACCCGGTGCCCTGGTGGTGGTGGCCGACCCCCGCCCGCCACGCAGGCTCATGGTCAAGCGGGTGGCCGCCATCGACCCCTCCGGCGTGACCGTGCTGGGGGACAATCCCGACGCCAGCACCGACAGCCGGTCCTTCGGGCCCCTGGCCCGGGTGCAGGGCAGGCCTGTGTACCGCTACCACCCTCCCGGGCGGGCGGGAAGGCTCCGTGTCGGACCGCCGGTTGCCCCCGGGCCCGAGGAGGCGTCGGTACGGCGGTACCATGGTTGATCGTGGATCCCACCAATTTCGACCTCGACCTCGACCTTGACCGCCACCTCAACCTGGAATGGCTCCTCGCCGACGAGTACCTGAAGGGCCTGGAGGAGATGTCCGTGGCCGAGGTGCGCGACCGCAGGGACGCGTGCGACGTGGCCGAGGACGCTCTCTCCTACCTCCGCCGCTGTGTGCAGGTGAAGCTCGACATCGTGCTGGCCGACCTCGAGCGCCGTGCCGGCGGTCTCCAGAGCCATGACCTCAGTCAGGTGGTGGAGCAGCTCCCGGAGATCCTCTCCGACGGTGGCCGCCCGGCTCAGAGCCGAGGTCGCCTGCGCCGGAACATCGGCGCCGACGTCAACTACCGCAAGCTCACCGCCGAGCTCGACCGCATCATCGACGTGGACACCTCGGCGGGGCTGCTCGGGATGAGCGAGCAGCAGGTGCGAGACATCGCCGACGCGCTGCACGACCTGGAGAAGAGGGTCTCCATCAGGCGGACCGCCCTCCAGGCCCGCATCGACGCCCTCCAGGCCGAGATCGTGACCCGGTACAAGTCGGGCGACGCCCACCCCGAGGACGTGCTGCCGGGCGACGGCCCCCACGACTCCGTGTAACACTGGCGCCCGCGCCTCCATCGCTGGCGGCCGCAGGGCCTGGCAACGGGCGAGCCCATACCTGGTGATCTGTTGACCATGCGCACGCTGGGAATTCTCTCCATGCACACGTCGCCCCTGGCCCAACCCGGGCGCGGCGACTCGGGGGGCATGAACGTCTACGTCCGCCAGCTCTCGTCCGCCCTCGCCCGCTCCGGTCTCGAGTGTGACGTCTACACCCGGGCGTGGGCGCCGGAGCTGGCGGCCATGGTGGCCGTGGAGCCGGGCCTGCGCGTCCACCACGTGGTTACCGGTCCCCTGGCCGAGGTGGAGAAGGAACGCTTGCCCGACTTCGTTCCCGAGTTCACGGATGCGGTGCTGAGCCTCATGGGGCGCGGCCACCAGCCGGACGCCATCCACGCCAACTACTGGCTCGGGGGGCTGGTGGGCCATTCCCTGAAGCACGAGCTCGACGTACCGCTGGTCTCGACGTTCCACACCCTGGCGCGGGTGAAGGGCGAAGGGGACGAGGACCCGGAGCGGCGGGCCCGGGCCGAGCTCGAGGTGATGAGTTGCTCCGACGCCGTGATCGCGTCGTCGAGAGTGGAGGCGGCGCAGATCACCTCGCAGTACGGGATAGAGCCCTCCCGCACGGAGGTGGTGGCGCCCGGTGTCGACCATGCCTTCTTCTCGCCTGGCCACCGGCCCGGAGCTCGCCGGGCCCTCGGGCTGCCGGAGGGGCCGATGCTCCTATTCGCCGGTCGCATCCAGCCGCTGAAGGGTGTCGACGTCGCCGTGGGCACGCTGGCGGGCCTCCGCGGCTTCCCCGAGGCGTTCCTCGTCGTGGTCGGCGGCCCGAGCGGCCCGCAGGGTGAGGCTGAGCTGGCGCGCATCCGAGACCAGGTCCGGGCCCTGGGCCTGGCCGGCCGGGTGCGGTTCGTGGACCCCCAGCCCCACGAGATCCTCTCCACGTACTATCGGGCCGCCGACGTGTGCCTGGTCCCGAGCCGTTCGGAGTCCTTCGGGCTCGTTGCCCTGGAGGCAGGCGCATGCGGCACCCCGGTGGTGGCGTCCGCCGTGGGGGGACTGCGTACCCTCGTCGACGACGCTCGAACGGGCTTCCTCGTCCAGAGCCGGGACCCGGCAGTGTTCGCCGCCCGCACCGAGACGGTGCTGGCCAATGGCCCTCTTGCGGCCACCATGTCGAGCCTGGCCGCTGCCCGCGCCCGGCGTTACTCGTGGTCGACCACGGCTGCTCGGCTGCGACGGCTCTGCAGCCAGTTGGCCGACCGCGCCCTCGTGGAGTGCTGACGGACAAGACAAGAATCCCTTGTCCGGCCAGGGCACCGGCGGGTAGCGTGACGGCCGTCCGGAGCCCGAGGGGCGGAAGGGCACCATCCGTTCGGGGAAGTGCGGGTGATGCCTGGAGGTTCCTCGGGCCCGGGCATCTCGGGCCTCGGGGGCGGGAAAGCTTGCGTTAAGAACCCGCCAGTAGCTAGTTTCACGTCGCACCGCAGCCTTTCTCCGGGCGACAGCCTGGTCCGTTCGACTCTCATGCCGAAGACCTTCCGACGCCCGTTGACGGCGCTGATCGTGCTCGTTTCGCTGGCCGTGACCCAGCCTGCCGGGGCCGAGCCGTCTCTGGACGAGGCCCGGCGCGCCCGTGACGCCGCTCGGCAGAAGCAAGCGCAGGTGGCCGCCCAGCTCAACCAGCTCGAGGCGTCCGACGCCGAGCTCGAAGCCGCGGTCGGCGTGCTGACCGGCCAGGTCCGGGCTCAGGAGGCCGACGTCGACGCAGCCAGCCAGGCCGTGCAGGCGGCGATGTCGGCCGTCGCCGCAGCCGAGGAACGCCTGGCCGCCACCGAGAAGAGACAGGCACAGCTTCGCCAGGCGGTGGTGGGCCGGGCCGTCTCTGCCTACGTGCGCCCGGGCGAGGAGGGCTTCACCGAGGTCATCCACGCCAAGGACCTGGGCGAGGCCAGCCGCCGCAGGACCCTGCTCAACCAGGTCAACAACAACGACCGCAACGTGATGGACCAGCTCCGCTCCGTCGGCCAGGACCTGAACGTGCAGCGTGACCTTCTGGCCAAGGCCCGGGGCCTGGCCGAACAGCGTCGCATGGCCGCCCATACCCAGCTGACGGACCTGCGTCGGGCCCAGCAGGACCAGATACGGATGGCAGGGGCGTTGCAGGGCCGCATCAGCGAGTACCAGCAGGAGGCGGACCTGGTCTCTCAGCAAGAGTCGGGTCTCAGCACCTTGATCCGGTCCAAGGAGCAGGCCGCGGCGGCCCAGCTCGCCGCTATCGCTCAGGCCCAAGCCACCGCTCGAGCAGCGGTGCGGGGCGGAGCGCCGGCCGCGGACCCGGGCTCCGATGGACGGGTTTCCGGGGCGGGACTGGCCTGGCCCTTGCGAGGACCCGTGACGTCACCCTTCGGCTCCCGCTGGGGCCGGCTCCATGCCGGCATCGACATCTCCGGCGGTACGGGCGCCCCTATCCGCGCCGCCGGCGCCGGGACGGTGGCCTTCGCCGGCACCATGGGCGGCTACGGGAACGCGGTGATCATCAATCACGGGGGCGGCTTGAGCACCCTCTACGCCCATCAGAGCCGGCTCGGCACGGGCAACGGTGCCAGCGTCTCCCAGGGGCAGGTGATCGGCTTCGTCGGTTCCACGGGTCACTCCACCGGCCCCCACCTCCACTTCGAGACCCGCGTCGGCGGTTCCCCTCAGAACCCCATGCGCTTCCTGCCCTAGGTTTCGCCTCGCAAGCGGAGGCCGTTGGGCGTCGTGGACGCGGGCAATAGGGTTTCCCCGTGACTGCACCCCTGCTCGTCGTCGGTGGTGGGCGGATGGGGGAGGCCCTGGTGGCCGGTCTGCTCGCCGGCGGTTGGGGAGGTCCCTCCGACGTGGTCGTGGTGGAGAAGTCCGAATCCCGCCGGAGCGTGCTGGCCCAGCGCTTCGAGGGGCTGGCCGTGCGCACCGAGCCCTTGGCCACGGAGGGAGCCGTCATCGCCGTCAAGCCTGGTGACGCCGAGGCCGCGTGTCGAGCGGTGGCCCAGGTAGGCGCCGCTCGGGTGCTCTCCATCGCCGCCGGCGTGCGCCTGGCCCGGTTGGAGGCATGGCTCGGCCCAGGGACCCCGGTGGTGCGGGCCATGCCCAACACCCCGGCCCTGGTGGGTGAGGGAGCCTCCGCGCTGGCCGCTGGTGGCGGCGCATCCGATCTCGACCTCGATTGGGCGGAGGGCATTCTCGGGGCCGTGGGGACCGTGGTGCGGGTACCGGAGGACCAGCTCGACGCCGTGACCGGCCTGTCCGGCTCGGGCCCCGCCTACGTGTTCCTGATGGCCGAGGCCCTCATCGACGCCGGCGTCTCGAACGGGCTGTCCCGGGAGGTCAGCTCTTCGCTTGTGGTGCAGACGCTGCTGGGTTCGGCCCGGTTGCTGGCAGAGTCCGGCCAGGGCCCGGAGACGCTCCGGGCCGGCGTGACCTCCCCGGGAGGGACCACGGCGGCCGGTCTGGGTGCCCTCGAGGCTCGGGCCGTGCGGGCTGCCTTCCTCGAGGCCGTGCGGGCGGCCACCGAGCGGTCGAGGCAGCTCGGCGGGCTCTAAGGCGGCCCTAAGCCACTTTCGCCCCTCTCGGAGTTGTCGTACAGTCATTCGGGCGGAGAGGAGTGGTTGGTGTCAACGGCAGACCACGCAAGGGCAAGCTTCCTGACAGTCGCCGAGGTTGCCGCTCAGCTCCGGGTCTCCAACATGACGGTGTACCGACTGATCACCGCCGGTGAGCTGGCGGCCGTGCGGGTGGGCAAGTCCTACCGCCTTCGCGAAGACGACGTGAACAAGTACCTCGCCGATCGGTACACCGAGGCTGGCTAGCTCGGAACCGCATCCGCCAGGCGCCTCGGGCCGCCCTCGCGACACCGTCTCGTTCCTCTCCGACTACGGCTTGAGCGACGAGTTCGTTGGCGTGGTGAAGTCGGTGATCCGCTCCGTGGCGCCGCAGGTGACGGTCGTGGACGTCACCCATGGGATACCGCCCCACGACGTGCGGGCCGGCGCGCTGGCCCTCGTACGCAGCGTCCAGTATCTCCGGCCCGGTGTCGTGCTGGCCGTGGTGGACCCCGGCGTGGGCACCGACCGGAGAGCGGTGGCGGTGGCGGCAGGTGAGGAGGGCGACGATGACGACGGAGCCTTCTTCGTAGGCCCCGACAACGGCCTCTTGGCCGCGGCTGTGGCCATGGCAGGGGGGGCCAAGGTGGCCGTCGAGCTCACCAACGCCTCATACCACCTCCCCTCCCCGGGGCTGACCTTCGCCGGCCGCGACGTGTTCGCCCCGGTGGCCGCTCACCTGTGCAACGGCGTGGGCCTGAGCGCGTTCGGCCCGCCCGTCGATCCCCTGACGCTGCGCCCGGGGATCCTCCCGCTGAGCCGCCGGGAGGACGAGAGGCTCCTGGCCGAGGTGCTCTGGGTGGATCGCTTCGGCAACATCCAGCTCAACGTCCAACCCGAGGAGGTCACGGCCTTCGGAGACAGACTGGCCGTTCGGTGGGGAACCGACAACGTGCGCACGGCCCGCCAGGCCCCCGCCTACGGGGACCTGAAGGCGGGAGAGGTGGGGGTGATCGTCGACTCCTACGGACTGGTCTCCTTGGCTCTGGACCGCCGATCCGCGGCCGAGGAGCTGCGTCTTCGCCCCGGTGACGCCGTGACCCTGGAGGCCCCGTCATGAGGCCCGGAACCACCATTGCCGTAGCCGTTCTGCTCGTGCTCATCCTGGGCGCGGCTCTGGTGCAGTTCCTGATCCTGGGCAACTGAGCCTCGTGCACTTGTGAAGACAGCCGGAGGTGAACGAGGATTGGAGCGTGGCTCGAGTCCCTCGACTCATCCCCGAAGCGACGGTGGCCCGGCTGCCCGTCTATCTCCGCAGCTTGCTCCAGGTGGCGGAGGCCAAGACCATCACCATCTCCTCTGAGCGGCTGGCCCAGCTGGCCGGCGTGAACGCGGCCAAGGTCCGCAAGGACCTCTCCTACCTGGGCTCGTACGGCACTCGGGGCGTGGGTTACGACGTCGAGTACCTCCTCTACCAGATCAGCCGTGAGCTGGGCCTCACCCAGGACTGGGCCACCGCCATCGTCGGCGTCGGCAATCTCGGCCACGCCCTGGCCAACTACGGGGGGTTCCACGCCAAGGGCTTTCGCATCGCCGCCCTGCTCGACGCTGACCCCGACAAGGTGGGCGAGGTGGTGGGAGACCTCGTCGTCCGTCACCTCGACGAGCTGGCACTCGTCGTCGCCGCCGAGCACATCGCCATCGGCATCATCGCCACCCCGGCGTACGCGGCCCAGGACGTGGCCAACCGGCTCGTGGCCGCAGGCGTGAGCTCGATCCTCAACTTCGCTCCGGCCCGCCTCGACGTCCCCAGCCACATCTCCCTGCGCAAGGTGGATCTCTCCACCGAGCTCCAGATCCTCTCCTACTACCGACAACGCCAGGCCGGTTCCCCAGCACCTCCTGAGCCCGAGCTACCGGATGCCCCCGAGCGGGCAGCCTTGGCGTGACCCGACCACCGCCGGTGCGGGGCCGGACTGGCGGAGAGGCAAACTCTCCGACATGCTCGTGTCCGTGAGGGGCGGCCTCCTTGCCCAACTCAGGAGCTCGGGGTAGGTCGTGTCGGTCGTCGTCGTCGGACTGAACTACCGCACGGTGCCCCTCGAGCTTCTCGAGCGCATGACCGTGTCGGCTTCCAGCCTGCCCAAGGCCCTGGCCGACCTCCGTGCCCGGGAGAACCTGGCCGAGGTCGTCGTGGTCTCCACGTGCATGCGCACGGAGGTCTACGTCCTCGCCGAACGTTTCCACCCTGCCGTCGGCGAGGTACGGGACTTCCTGGCCGAGCTCAGCTTCGCCCCGCCCGAGGACTTCTCCGACCGGCTCTACTCGTACTACGGGGAAGGCGCAGTAGCCCAGCTCTTTCGGGTGGTCTCGGGCATCGACTCCGCCGTCCTGGGCGAGAGCGAGGTGTTGGGCCAGGTCCGGGGTGCGTGGGAACGGGCGGCCGCCGAAGGGGCGGCCGGCCCGGTACTGGGGGGCCTGTTCCGTCATGCCCTGGAGGTGGGCAAGCGGGCTCGGTCCGAGACCCGCATCGGTCGGGGCACGACCTCGATCTCCCAGGCGGCGGTGGAGATGGCCGGCGAGCGTCTGGGCACCCTTGAGGACAAGCGAATCCTGGTCCTGGGCTCGGGGCAGATGGGCAAGGGCATGGCGGTGGCTCTCGCCGGTCGCTTCGGGACCCCCCGGAAGCGTCACTCGCCGGCTGAGCTCATGGTGGCCAGCCGCAGCTGGCCCGCGGCGGAGTCCGTGGCCGCTCGGACCGGGGGCGAGGCCGTGCCGTTCCAGAGCGTGGACGCCGCCCTGGTGAACGCCGACGTGGTGCTCACCTCCACCGGGGCCCCCTCGGCGCTGCTGCACGTCGAGGACCTGGAACCGGTGATGGCCGCTCGGGGCGGCCGCGAGCTGCTGGTGGTCGACGTGGCCGTGCCCCGCGACGTGGACCCGGCGGTAGGCGAGGTCCCGGGCGTCACCCTGCTCGACATGGAGGACCTGCGGTCCTTCGCAGAAGCGGGCATGGCGGAGAGGCGCCGGGAGGTGGCCCACGTCGACGCCATCGTCGAGACCGAGGTGTCGCGCTACATGGCGGCCAGCACCGCCCGCGAGCTGGCGCCGCTCATCGTGACCCTGCGCCAGCGGGCCGAGGGAGTGCGTGGCGCGGAGATCGATCGCTACCGTTCCCGTCTCGAGGGCTTGGACGACCGTCAGCGGGAAGCGGTGGAGGGTCTCACCAGAGGGATCCTGGCCAAGCTCCTGCACGAGCCCACCGTGCGTCTGAAGGACGCTGCGGGGTCTCCGAGGGGCGACCGCCTGGCCGAGGCGCTCCGCGACCTCTTCGATCTGTAGGGCTGGCTGTTGCTGCGGGCCGCCACGCGAGGCAGCGAACTGGCCCTTTGGCAGGTCCGCCATGTCGCTTCCCTGCTCGAGGAAGAGGTCGAGGAGGTGGTGGTGGAGACCACCGGCGACCGCAACCGGGAGGTCCCCATCTGGGAGATCGGTGGCCGGGGCGTGTTCGTCAAGGAGGTGCAGTCGGCGGTCCTGGACGGGCGGGCCGACTTCGCCGTTCACTCGGCAAAGGACCTCCCGGCCGGCCCTGTCCCAGGGCTGGTGCTGGCCGCGGTCCCCGAGCGGGATGACGCCCGCGATGCTCTGGTGGGCGTACCGCTCGAGGACCTGCCTGCCGGTGCGCTGGTGGCCACCGGGGCGGTGCGTCGCCGCGCCCAACTGGTCTCGCTCCGGCCTGACCTCACCTTCGTCAGCCTGCGCGGCAATGTCGACACCCGGTTGCGCAAGGCGTCGCAGTACTCGGCGGCGGTGCTGGCCGCGGCCGCACTGCGCCGGTTGGGTCGCATCGAGCAGGCCGCCGAGATCTTCGATCCCCGCCTGATGGTCCCCCAGGTTGCACAAGGAGCGCTGGCGGTGGAGTGCCGGGAGGACGAGGACGGGTTGCGGGAGAAGCTGGCTGTCATCGAGCACGAGCCGTCGCGCCGGGCCGTCGACGCCGAGCGGTCGTACCTGGCCGAGCTAGGGGGCGGCTGCGACCTTCCCGTCGGCGCCCACGCCCAGATCGTCGACGGCACCGTCCGCATGATCGCCATCCTGGCCAGCCTCGACGGGAGGATCGTCCTCCGGTCCACAGGCGAAGGGGACGACCCCGAGGAGCTCGGCCGCTCGGTGGCAGACGAGATCCTGCATCAGTCCGGGGGAACGTGGCTGCTGGAGGGCGCGAGCCGGGCATGAGAGCGCGGGTCGCCGAGGCCCCGTGAGCGACGGGCCGCTGGCCGGGCGCACGGTTGTGGTCACGCGGTCCGAGGCCCAGGCGCCCGACCTGGTCGGCATTCTCGGGGCTCTGGGAGCGGAGACGGTACAGCTGCCGGCCATCCGCATCGGGGAACCCGCCGACGGAGGTGAGAGGCTTCGGGCCGCGGCCCGACGACTGGCCGACTACGACTGGGTGGTCTTCACCTCGGTGAACACGGTGGAGCGCTTCGTCCCGCTGCTGGGCCGCCCGCCGGCGGTGGGCACCGCTCGCGTGGCGGCCGTGGGGCCGGGCACGGCCCGTGCCCTGGCCAGGAGCGGCCTGGAGGCCGAGCTGGTCCCGGACCGGTTCGTGGCCGAGTCCCTCCTCGAGGCCTTTCCGCTCGCCCCGGTCGCCCCCGTCCCGGGCTGCGGGCGGGTGCTGCTGCCCAGGGCGGCGGTGGCCCGCGACGTCCTGCCCGAGGGTCTACGGGCTGCGGGGTGGGAGGTGGACGTGGTCGAGGCCTACCGCACCGAACTGGCCCACCCGTCGCCGGGCGCGCTGGCGGCGGCGGCGAGAGCCGACGCCATCACCTTCACCTCGCCCTCCACGGTTCACAACTACCTGGAGGTCGCCGGCACCGGCGCCGTGCCGCCCGTGGTGGCCTGCATCGGGCCCGTCACCGCGGCCGCGGCCCGGGACAGCCAGCTCCACGTCGACGTGGTGTCCGAGGTCCGGACCATGGAGGGCCTGGCCCACGCCCTCGCCGCCCACCTGGGGCGCAGCGGCCCGCCCGACGCGGGGGTGCACTCAGGGCCCGCCGCCGGCGGTCCCTTAGGCTGAGCAACGTGGCCTTCCCCGCCCGCCGCCTGCGCCGCCTGCGCCGCACCCCTGCCCTGCGCCGGCTGAGGGCGGAGAGCGCCGTCACCGTCGACGACGTGGTGGCGCCGCTGTTCGTGCGGGAGGGCATCGCCGAGCCACAACCGATCGCGTCATTGCCCGGTGTCGTCCAGCACACGCGCGAGTCGTTGGTGAAGGAGGCTCGAGCACTGGCCGAGCTCGGAGTGCCCGGCGTCATCGTCTTCGGCGTCACCGCTACCAAGGACCCTACGGGCACCCAGGCCTCGCACCCCGACGGCATCGCCCAGGTGGCGCTGCGGGATCTCCGTGACGAGGTGGGCGACAGCCTCGTGCTCATGGCCGACCTGTGCCTCGACGAGTACACCGACCACGGGCACTGCGGGGTGCTGGACGACAGCGGCCAGCCCGACAACGACGCCACCCTGGAACGCTACGCCGAGGTGGCCGTGGCCCAGGCCGGCGCCGGGGCCGACGTGGTGGCCCCGAGCGGGATGATGGACGGTCAGGTGGCCGCCATCCGGGCGGGGCTGGACGCCGCCGGCCACGTCCAGACCGCCATCCTGGCCTACTCGGCCAAGTACGCCTCGGCGCTGTACGGGCCGTTCCGGGACGCGGTGGACGTGACCATCGCCGGCGGGGGCGACCGCCGGGCGTACCAGCAGGATCCCCGGAACGGTCGGGAGGCGCTGTCCGAGGTGGCCGGGGACGTGGCCGAGGGCGCCGACATGGTGATGGTGAAGCCGGCGCTCGCCTACCTGGACGTGCTGGCCGCGGTGCGGGCCTCGGTCGACGTACCGGTGGCCGCCTACCACGTGAGCGGGGAGTACGCCATGGTCAAGGCCGCGGCCGAGAGGGGATGGATCGACGGCGAAGCCGTGGCCCTCGAGCACCTCGGCGCCATCAAGCGAGCCGGGGCCGACTTCGTGCTCACATACCTGGCCCGGGAGCTGGCTGAGTCGCTGCGTGGCTGACGCTGTGCACGCTGGCAATGAGGCGCTCTACCGCCGGGCGTGCGAGGTGATGCCCGGCGGCGTGAGCTCGCCGGTTAGGTCCTTCTCCTCGGTCGGGGGCACGCCGTACTTCGTGGCCCGGGCCGAGGGTGCGTGGGTGTGGGACGTGGAGGGTCGGCGCTACCTCGACTACGTGCAGTCCTGGGGCGCCTCCATCCTCGGCCACGCTCACCCCGCGGTGGTGGCGGCCGTGTCCGCCGCCGCGACCAGGGGGACCAGCTTCGGTGCTCCCACCGAAGCCGAGGTCCTGCTGGCCGAGGCAGTGCGCGAGCGGGTGCCGAGCTGCGAGCTGGTGCGGCTGGTGTCGAGCGGCACCGAGGCCACCATGAGCGCCATCCGGGCCGCCCGGGGGTTCACCGGCCGCGACCGCATCGTGAAGTTCGCCGGCTGCTATCACGGCCACTCCGACGCCCTGCTGGCCGGGGGCGGCAGCGGTGTCGCCACCCTGGGCCTGCCCGGCTCGGCCGGGGTGCCCGAGGAGGCGGTGGCCCACACGGTGGTGGCGCCCTACAACCAGGTCCCGGAGATCGACGCCGGCGTGGCCTGCGTGATCGTGGAGCCGGTGGCAGCCAACATGGGGCTGGTGGCGCCGGCGCCAGGTTTCCTTCAGGGCCTGCGGGCGGCGTGCGACGAGGCTGGTGCCCTGCTCATCTTCGACGAGGTCATCACCGGGTTCCGACTCGGTCGGGGAGGGGCTCAGGAGGTGCTCGGGGTGGTGCCCGACCTCTCCACCTTCGGGAAGGTCCTCGGCGGCGGGCTGCCCCTCGCCGCCTTCGGTGGCCGCCGCCAGGTGATGGAGGTGCTGGCCCCCCTGGGGCCGGTGTACCAGGCCGGGACGCTGTCGGGGAACCCACTGGCCACCGCGGCGGGCCTCGCCGTGCTGGAGCTGTTGGACGAGGCCGCCTACACGATGCTCTGCGGTCGGGCCGCCGAGCTGGCCGACTTGCTGACCCACGTATTCCGGGAGGCGGGCGTCGCCGTCCAGGTACCGTTCGTGGGCCCGCTCATGGGCCTGTTCTTCGCCGACGCTCCGGTGGTCGACTACGACGGAGCCCGTGAGTCGGCGGCCAACGGCCTCTACGCCCGCTTCTTCCGGGCCATGCTCGATCGGGGCGTGGCTCTGCCCCCCAGTCCCTACGAGGCCATCTTCCCCAGCCTGGCCCACACGAGGGACGACGCCGAGCGCACCGCCGACCTGGCCCGCGTCGCGGTCGCAACCCTGTAGCCGTCCTCCCGGCTGAACTGGCGACGGT
>JALZJC010000138.1 GCA_030859945.1 Actinomycetota bacterium
GCCTGTCCCTCGGGCGCAGTGTGGTGACCATCGCCTTGGCCGTCGTCGGCGCCTTCGCCCTCGACTACTCGCTCTTCGAGGGCTTCGGCGTCACCTTGCGGGAAAGCTGGATGGGCACCCTGCTCACCGGCCTGGTGTTGGCCGGCATCACCAGCGCGTGGAGCGCGCTCCTCGGCTGGTTCGGCGTTCCCGAGGGCCAGGAGCCCGAGGCTCGCCGCACCCGCCGGCCGCTGGTCAGCAAGGCTGCCTGACCACTCCCAAAATCGAACAGGGGGCCCACGCAGGGCCCCCTGTTCACTCGCTACGGAGGCGTGACCGTCTCCGACTCGTCCTTACTCTCCGGCGTCGGGGCCTCGGGAGGCATCCGGGGCCCCGACCCCGAGTCCGATGAGGGATTGTGGCCGGATAGGTCACCGAGGGGCTCCTCGGCCAGCTCCTCGGGTGGGTCACGGCGGGGGCCTATGGTCCTGGAAACGTCCAGCTTCGACGCCTTGGTGGGGGAATCCTCCGTGGAATCCTGCTCTTCGTCAGGCATGGCGACCTCCTTGCACGGAGATGGTCTCCGTACAACTCAGCCTAACCCCCAGGACCCACCATTGCCCCGACGTCACACCGGCGATGCCGTGCTCTTGCGCTCCTCGAGCTCGTCGGCGGTCATGAGCACCGCCCGGGCCTTCGAGCCCTCGGAAGGTCCCACCACCCCCCGGCGCTCGAGCAGGTCCATCAGCCGCCCCGCTCGGGCGAAGCCCACCCGGAGCTTGCGCTGGAGCATGGACGTGGAGCCGAGACCCGAGCGCACCACCAGGTCCATGGCGGCCTCGAGCATGTCGTCGTCCTCGGCGTCGTCCACCCCGCCTGGCCGCCCCTCGCCGCCGTCTCCCTCCACGCCCTCCAGGTACTGAGGCTCGGACTGGCGCCGCCAGTGACCCACCAGCTTGCGCACCTCCTCCTCGCTCACCCACGGGCCCTGGATGCGGCGGGCCACATTGGACGAGGCTGTGAGAAGGAGCATGTCGCCCCGGCCCACCAGGCGCTCAGCGCCCGGCTGATCGAGGATGACCCGGCTGTCGGCCAGCGACGAGACTGCGAACGCCAGGCGCGAGGGCACGTTGGCCTTGATCACGCCGGTGATGACGTCCACCGACGGGCGCTGGGTGGCGATCACGAGATGGATGCCGAAGGCCCGTCCCATCTGGGCGATACGGCAGATCGACTCCTCGACGTCGCGCGCCGCGACCATCATCAGGTCGTTGAGCTCGTCCACCACCACGAGGATGAACGGCAGCCTCTGGTACTCGCGGTCCGAACCGGGATCGGGCTGGAGGTCACCGCGGTCGTAGGCCGCGTTGTAGCCGGCGATGTCGCGCACCCCCACCTCGGCCAACAGGTCGGTGCGGCGCTCCATCTCCTCGACGGCCCAGGACAGGGCATTGGCCGCCTTCTTGGGGTTCACCACCACCTGGGTGAGCAGATGGGGAAGGCCGTTGTAGTGGCCGAGCTCCACCCGCTTGGGGTCGACCAGGATCATGCGCACCTGGTCGGGCGTGGCCCGGAGCAGGATGGACGCCAGCATGGAGTTGATGCACGAGGACTTACCCGAGCCCGTGGCCCCGGCGATGAGGATGTGGGGCATGGAGGCCAGGTTCTCCATCACGGACCGGCCGGCGATGTCGCGACCCATGGCCACCTCCAGGGCATGGGTGGCGGTACCGGCTTCCCCCGACAACAGCACGTCCCCGAGTGACACCAGCTGGCGCGCCACGTTCGGGACCTCGACCCCGATGGCGGAGCGGCCCGGGATGGGGGCCAGGAGGCGAATGTCGGGCGCGGCCAGGGCGTAGGCGATGTCCCGCTGGAGGCTCGTGACCCGGGCCACCTTGACGCCGGCGCCGAGCTCCAGCTCGTAGCGGGTGACCGTCGGGCCCACCGTCATGGCGGCCAGACGGGTCTCCACGCCGTGGGCAGCCAGCGCCTCCTCCAGGTTGCGACCTCGGGCCTCCACCGCCCGCCGGTCGATCTCCGCCACCTTGGCCCTGGCCAGCAGTTGGACCGGGGGCAGCCTCCAGGGGCCGTTGGGCGAACCCGGCCCCGGGACGGGCTCGCGCCGCGTCCGGCCGTCGTCGAGCCAGGTCCCGCCCGGCTCCTCGACCGGGGCCAGCTCCGGCGGCCCGGGCTCCACCACGGCGGCGGGCTCGGGCTCGGGCCCGTGCTCAGGCCCGGGCGCCCCCGTGGAGGGGTGACGCCCGGCCGTGGCCTCGATCTCGTCCTCGTGGCCGATGGCGGTCAACCAGCGCCCGGCCGAGCCCAGGGCGGAACGCAGGGCCGGCACGACCCCCACCACCAAGGTGGTGGCGCGTCCGCTGGCGGCCCGCACGGACGTCCTCGTGAGGATGAGCACCGCCACTCCCCCGAGGGTGACCAGCACGATGGTGGCCCCCCACAGCGCCAGTGCCGACCGCAGCGGCTCTGCCAGGGCGGCGCCGAGGAAGCCTCCGGCATCGTCGAGACGATCGGCTCCTCGAGACCCGCCCCGTACCAGGTGGAGAAGCCCGCAGGAGGCCATGGTGAGGAACCCGAACCCGAGCGCCATGGCCACGGGCACGGAGTCGCGCCTGCCTCCCGGGGGCGGCTTGAGCCGACCCCGCACCAGCACCGCACCCACTCCACACAGGGTCACGGGCACGAGGACTCGTCCCCAACCGAGGGAGGCGGCGGACCCCTGGCGCACGGCCCGGCCCACGGGGCCGGTGAGGTCGGCGAAGATCCCCAGCGCGGCCAGCACACCGGCGACCATGAGGACCAACCCCCACACGTCGTCGGCCTGACGCCCGAGGTGGGCGGCGAGCCAGGCCCCCGGGCGCCCGTTCCGGGCCCGGACCTTCTTGGAGGACGGGGGGCGACGGCGTGAAGCCTTGGCCTTGGTCACAATGGCCACAACCGTAACACCAGCCCCAGGAGTGGTCAGCGCGAGGGCGAGCCGGCGAAGCCGGGAGCCCGGAGCACGATCAAGCTCGCCGGGCAACCTTTGGTTGCGAGGCGATCAGACCTCCATGACCACCGGCACGATCATGGGGCGGCGACGGGTCCTCTTCTGCACGAAGCGGCCCAGCGACGAGCGCATGTGGCGCTTCACGCTCTCGTGGTCGGTGCCCCCTTTGGCGGCTCCCTCTGCCAGGCTCTCCACGACGGCCTGGCGAGCCTCGTCGAGCAGCCCCGCGGCCTCCTGCTCGTAGACCCAGCCCCGGGTCACGATGTCGGGCCCGGCCAGCACCTCACCCGAGCGGGCGTCGACGATGACGGTGACCATCACCACCCCCTCCTCGGACAGCGCCCGGCGGTCCCGCAACACCCCGCGGCCGACGTCACCGACCGTGCCGTCGACATACAGGTAGCCGGCCGGCACCTCGCCCACGAAGTCGACCCCGTTCCCGCTCAGCTCGAGCACGTCGCCGTCCTCGGCCAGCAACACGTTGGCCTCGGCAACGCCCATCCCGATCGCCAGCCGGGCGTGGTGGGTCAGGTGGCGGTACTCCCCGTGCACGGGGACGAAGTACTCGGGACGAGCCACCGACAGCAGCGTCTGCAGCTCCCCCTGCATGGCATGCCCACTCACGTGGACGTCCGCCAGCCCGGCGTGCACCACCTCGGCGCCCCGGCGGTAGAGGTCGTCGATCACCTTGCCCACGGCGGTCTCGTTGCCAGGGATGGCGTGGGCGCTGATGACCACCACGTCGCCCGCTTCCAGGCTCAGCAGCTTGTGGTCGCCGGCCGCGAGCAGGGACAGGGCCGACATGGGCTCACCCTGGGAGCCCGTGGAGATCACGCACGTCCTGCCCGGCTCGAGCTCGGCGATGTCCTCGATGTCGACCAGGGACTCGTCCGGGATGTCCAGCAGCCCGAGCGATCGGGCGAGGGCCACGTTCTTGAGCATGGAGCGGCCCAAGGTGACCACGGTGCGCCCGCTCGCCACCGCGGCGTCGGCCACCTGTTGCACACGGTGGATGTGGCTGGCGAAGCAGGCCACGATGAAGCGCCTGCCCTCGTGCTGGGCGAACAGGCCCCGCATCACGCCTCCCACCGAGCTCTCACTGGCTGTGTGACCCGGCTCTTCGGCGTTGGTGGAGTCCGACAGCAGGAGGCGGACCCCCTCCTGCTGGGCGACGGCACCGATGCGGGCGAGATCCGTCAGCCGGCCGTCCACCGGCGTCGGGTCGAGCTTGAAGTCGCCGGTGTGGAGAACCACGCCCTGAGGCGTGCGGTAGACGGTGGCGAAGCCGTGCGGGACCGAGTGGGTGACGGGAAGGAACTCGACGTCGAAAGGCCCGATCCGGCGCCGCTCGCCGTCCTCGACGGGGACCAGCTGGGTTCGATCGAGCACGCCCGCCTCCTCGATCCGGCTGCGGGCCAGGCCCAGGCTGAGGGCCGAGCCGTAGATCGGCAGCGAGAGCTCGCGGAGCAGGAAGGCCAGGCCCCCACCGTGGTCCTCGTGGCCGTGGGTGAGGACGCATGCCTCCACCCGTTCGGCGTTGTCCCGCAACCAGGTGAAGTCCGGGAGGACGAGGTCGACACCGGGCATCTCCAGGTCGGGGAACATGATCCCGCAGTCGATGAGGAGGATCCGGCCACCGACCTCGAGGGCGGCGCAGTTTCGGCCGATCTCCCCCAGCCCGCCCAGGAAGGTGATGCGGACGGGATCGCTCAAAGTCGGGAAGGCCCAGCGTCGCCGAGCCTGGCCAGGACCTCGCGGGCTCGGTCCTCGAGTCCTTCGGGGGCCGGCCCCATCGGGAGCCGGCACTGGCCGACCGGCAGCCCCAAGACCCGCATCATGGCCTTGGCCGGCACCGGGTTGGGTGCCATCTCGCTCGTCTCGTAGGAGAAGGACTCGAGCAGGGAGGTGTTGAGGCGGCGGGCCTCGTCAACGTCACCCTTGGCCAAGGCAGCCATCATGTCGCCGTGCAGCCGTCCGGCCCAGTTGGTGGCCACGCCTATGACGCCACTGGCGCCCACGGCACAGAGGGCCAGGGTCAGGGCGTCGTCGCCGCTGTAGACGTCGAAGCCGTCGGGCGCCTCGGCAACGAGGCGGGCCGACCCGGCCAGGTCCCCGGCCGCGTCCTTCACGCCGGCCACGTTCCTGACCTCTCGGGCCAGTCGCAACAGGGTCTCGTGCGCCACCTTCCGGCCCGTGCGGGAGGGGATGTCGTAAAGAAGCACCGGGAGCCGGGTCGCCCCCGCCACGGCCCGGAAATGGGCCTCGATCCCCGCCTGGGAGGGCCGGTTGTAGTACGGCGTGACCGCCAGGACACCCGCCGCCCCCGCCTGCTCGGCTTCCTTGGTGAGCTCCACGGAGTGGCGGGTGTCGTTGCTGCCCGCCCCTGCGATCACCGGGATGGTCACGGCCTCGGCGGTGACCCGCCAGAGCTGGCGCTTCTCCTCGTCGGTGAGCACGGCCCCTTCACCTGTGGTGCCAGCGGCCACGATGGCCTCACTGCCGTTGTCGGCCAGCCACCGAGCCACAGTGGCGGCAGCGTCCAGGTCCAGGACGCCATTGTCGTCGAAGGGGGTCACCATGGCCGTGACCACCGCTCCGAAACGACCGGGGATGGCCATCAGGTCGTGCCCTCAGTCGTCGATCTCCGCACGGCGGCAGAGGCTACCAGCGGTCCCCGCTCGGGGGTCGATGACGTCAGTCGTCGGACAGGCGCGTCACCCGCACGGTGGCGACGGAGCAGACGCCGGTGGTATCGCAGATCTGGTACTGGAACGAGTCGACGCCCTCGAAGTCGTCGTCGCGGTCCGGCTCGTATCGGATGTAGCGGCCATCGCCCGTGACCTCGGCGTCGCCGTGGTCCGGCTCTCTGATCACGGTCAGGGACTTCAGGACCAGGCCGTCCGGGTCGGAGTCGTTGGCCAGGACGTCGATGCGCTTGGATCCGTCGCCCCGCAAGGTGACCTCGTCATCGACCGCCGTGGGTGCTCCGGTGGCGTCCGGGGGCTTGGCGACCACGCCCGGTGGCGCCGGTCCACGGGCGCCGGAGGGCGACGTGGACTGGGCGCCGGCCCCGGTACCGCTGTCACCACCGGTACCGGATGCCGGGAGGGCGCCGGCCGACTCCGCCCCACCCGGTCCGGAGGCGGCCGAGGCCGGCGCGGAGGGCTTCGGCGCCCCTTCCGGCTTGTGCTCGGCTGACAGCCCCGCGGCGGGCGGCGCGGGAGGAGGCAGCTCCCCCACGGTCCCCCCGACGACCGCGAGGGAGACGGCGGCGAAGGTCTTCACGGCCATGGCCGAGGCTGCGCCTTCCACGGCGGTCCCGGCCTGGGCCACCGGTTGGACGACGGGAAGGTCGACCAACCAGGCGATCGGCGCCAACACCCAACGGACCCGGCCGATGGACACGTTGAGGAAGGCTCGCACCACCATTGGGTCGAAGTGGGAGCCGGCACAGCGGGCCAGCTCGTCGCGGGCGGCGCCGGCGCTCAGAGGCCGCCGGTAGGAACGGGGCGCGGTCATCACCTCGAAGGCATCGGCAACGGCCACGATGCGGGCCGAGCGGGAGATGTCCGGTCCGGCCAGGCCGCGGGGGTAGCCACCACCGTCCCAACGCTCGTGATGCTGCTCGATGGCATCCATCCACGACCCCAGCCATGGGCGCAGGGGCGCGGCCATCCGGGCCCCGTCGGCGGGATGACGATGGATGGCCGCCCATTCCTCGGCGTTGAGGGAGCCTGGCTTGTTCAGGATCTTGGGGTGGACGCGGACCTTTCCGATGTCGTGGAGGAGGGCGGCCCAGCGCAGGCGAGCTCCTTCCTCCGGGGAAAGGCGCATCTCCTCCGCGATCAGGTCGGTGAAGCCGCGTACCCGCTCAGAGTGACCACGGGTCCGGCGGTCGTGACGGGTCAGGGCTGCGACCAGCATCAAGATGTTGGCGGCGGACTGGCTCGGGTCGTCGCCGACGCCGTTCCGCCTGCTCTGCTCCAAGCGGTGCTCCAGGTTGCGCACCGTCCCCGCCCGCAACGCCACCCGAAGGCGCGACGGTGCCTTGTCGGGGAACACCAGCGTCAGCTTGAACAGGGTGGCCAGAGGAAGCAGGCGGCGGGCCTGGCGGTCAACCGCGACCAGGGCCAGCGTCGAGGCGGCCATCACGACCAGCCACCACGCCACGGTAGAGAAGGCGCCGGCAGGAGGCGGGAGCAACCGGCTGGCAAGCATGGCTGCCGCCACCGCCGCCGCCACCGGGATGACCAGGACTGCGACCCGGACGCCGAGAGATCGCCAGGGGCGGCCCTGCCAGCGGCTGTCAGGGTCTTGGCTCAGGGCCGGCGGGGACGGAGCCGGACGACCTGTCTGCACCGGGCCCAGGGTAGCGTTCGACCGGTGGACCCCGTTACCTCGGACCAACGACCCACGCCGCGCCGGCGCACGCTCGTCCTTCTCGTCGTCCCCATCCTGGCGGTGATCGTGGTGGGCAACCTCGGGAACCTGTTCCACGCTCCCCTGCTCAAGGAGCATCCCCTGTGGTTGGCGGCCATGGAGCCCAGGAACCGCTACCTGCTGCTGGTGGCCGAGAAGGTGTCGTTCTGGCCGTTTCTGCTGGTGGCCACGGGTCGCCGGCTCATCTCTGACCCGCTCTTCTACCTGCTCGGCCACCTTTACGGGGACCGATCGGTTCGCTGGATGGAACGCAAGATGGGCGAGGGTGGAGCGGTGGTGCGAGGCATCGAGAGAGCCTTCAAGAAGGCCGGTCCCCTCATGGTCTTCCTCATCCCCGGCATGCCCGTCTGCATCCTTGCCGGGGCCACGGGGATGAGCCCCATCCTCTTCCTCGCCGTCAACGTGGTCGGGACGGTCACGGTGGTGACCCTGATGTACCAGCTGGCCGAGGTGTTGGACGGGCCGCTCGGCGCCATCAACCGCTTCTACGGCAACAACACCCGGACCCTGTTCATCATCACCGCCGTGCTCATGGCGTACTGGCTCTGGGACCAGCGCCGCCGTGGCCGCTCTGAGCTCCAGCCCCTCAGCCAGATCGAGAAGGAGTTGGAGGGAGACACGGGAGACGAGGGGGCCCAGGAGGAGCGGGCCGCCGCCGAAGGAGGTGAGAGCGGAGGCCGACCCGGCTCGGCCGGTCGGCCGGAGCACGGTTGAGCTCGGCGAGGAAGCTCCGCTCCCGAGCCGACTAGAGCAACGCGTCCAGCCCGACGGTGAGGCCGGGACGGCCCGCCACCGCCTTGACGGCCAGCAGCACCCCCGGGAGGAACGAGCTGCGGTCGTATGCGTCGTGGCGGATGGTAAGGGTCTGGCCGGTGGTGCCGAGCAGAACCTCCTGGTGGGCCACCACGCCCCGGAGCCGCAGCGAGTGCACCCGTACCCCGGCCGGTCCGGGCCCTCCCCGGGCCCCGGAGACCACCTCGTGGACGGTGGGGTCGTCCGCCCAGTCGCTCGATGCCGCGGCCATGCGCTGGAGCGTCAGCATGGCTGTACCGGAGGGGGCGTCGACCTTCTCGTCGTGGTGCAGCTCCACCACCTCTGCGGTCTCGAACCATGGTGCCGCCTGCTCGGCGAAGCGCATCATGAGCACGGCGCCGATTGCGAAGTTGGGGGCGATGAAGCAGTTCACCCCGCCGGCGAAGAGCGAACGCAGCTCTTCCATGTCCGCCTCTGACAGGCCGGTGGTCCCCACCACGGCGTGAACCCCGCTCTGGGCGCACCAGCGCAGGTTCTCCCGGGCCGCCTCTGCCACCGTGAAGTCCACGGCCACCTCCGCCCCCGCCTCCGCCAGGGCCTCGGCGCCGCCGGCGATCTGGCCCGAGGTCTTGACGCCCGTCACCTGTTGGATGTCGATACCCGCCTGGTGGGGATCCACCGCCGCCACGAGCTCGAGGTCCGGATCATCGGTCACGGCCCGGCACACGGCCGAGCCCATCCGTCCTCCCGCGCCGAACACGCCGACGCGGATCATGGTCGAAGGCTCAAGGGCTCAGGCCACCCGGCGTGCTGTCAAGGCCTTGTGGTCGGCCTCTTCCACCGGTCCGACCAAGGCCAGGACGCGCTCGTCGCCCAGGATGCGCTCGGCGATGCGGGCCGTGTCCCCGAGGGTGACGGCCTGGACCGAGGCCATCACCTCCTCCATCTCCGGCACGTGGCCGTGGACGAGCTGGCTGCGCCCGATCCGGTCCATGCGAGCCCCCGAGTCCTCGAGCGACAGCGCCATGTCTCCCACCAGGTGGCCCTTGGCGACCTCCAGCTCGTGGGTGGTGATGCCGTCTCGAGCCATGGCGTCCAACTCCTGGGTCACCACGTCGAGAACCTCGTCCACCTTGCTGGCCATGGTCCCGGCATAGACCCCGAGGGCGCCAGTGTCCTGGAATGCCAGCCGGTAGGAGTAGATGGAGTACGCCAGCCCCCGCTCCTCGCGGACGGCCTGGAACAGACGGGAGGACGGCCCACCACCGAGGGCGTGGTTGAGGACGGCCAGGGTGTAGCGGTCCTCGTCGTGGCGGTCCAGGGCCCGCACGCCCACCACCAGGTGAACCTGTTCGGTGGCCCGACGGTCGACGGCGACGGCTCGCGGTGGTTCAGAGGGTCCGCGGCGAACCGGTGCACAATGCCCGACGCCACCGCTGAAGCGACGCTCGACACCCTGCACCACAGCCTCGTGCTCGAGGCGGCCCGCGGCTGCGAACACCACGTTCGCCGATCGGTAGTGCTCGCCGTGGAACGAGGCGATGTCCTCCCGGGTCATGGCCTCGATGCTGTCCTGGTCGCCCAGAACCTCCCGACCCACGGGGTGGAGAGGGAACATGGCGTCGGCGAAGACCTCGTGCACGAGGTCGGCAGGCTCGTCCGCCCGCATGAGTATCTCCTCGATGATGACCTGGCGTTCGGACTCCAAGTCGTGGGGACGTAGGGCGGGGTTCCAGACGATGTCGGAGAGGATGTCCAAGCCGAGCTCCAGGCTGCGGTCGAGCAGCCGCATCTCGAAGGCCGTGAACTCCTTGGTGGTGAAGGCGTTGAAGTCGCCGCCCACGGCGTCGACGTCCTCGGCGATGCTTCGGCTCGATCGCGTGGCCGTGCCCTTGAACAGCAGGTGCTCGAGGAAGTGGGAAGCTCCCCACAGGCCCTGGGCCTCGTCTCTGGAGCCCGTGCCCACCCAGAAACCGGCCGATACCGACCGCACTTCAGGCATCTGCTCGGTGACCACCACGATGCCGCAGTCCAAGCGGGTGGAGCGGATCAAGACGTCACCGGGCACCGCCGCTACGACGAGGGTTGCGGCGAGGGCCCCGGTCACCCCGGTCACCCCGGTTCTCCCGGTCGGCGCCGGGCCGACGCCTGCCTCCCGCCGACTCCGCGGGGCCGAGGTCCCCGAACTCCTGGGCCGCCTCCTGCTCCCAGACGTCGTCGAAGGAGACGGTCTCGGTGGTGGTGGTGGCGGGCTCTGCGGTGGCGGGCTCTGCGGTGGCGGGCTC
>JALZJC010000143.1 GCA_030859945.1 Actinomycetota bacterium
CGGCCCGGGCGGCGAAGCCGCCAGAGAGACCGGAGCCGGGCCCGTCGGCCCGGGCGGCGAAGCCGCCAGAGAGACCGGAGCCGGGCCCGTCGGCCCGGGCGGCGAAGCCGCCAGAGAGACCGGAGAAGGAGGGTGAGCATGAGCCAGACCGGTACCGACACCCGGGACGGGCCCGCCGCCACCGTGGAGGTCCGCGGCCTGCGCAAGGTCTACGACGCCGAGGGGGCGCCCGTCCGGGCCCTGCGGGGGGCCGACCTCACAATGGCCGCCGGCGAGTTCGTGGCCGTGATGGGACCGTCGGGGTGCGGTAAGTCCACCCTGCTCAACATGATCGCCGGCCTCGACACCCCCGACGACGGCGAGATCATCCTCGCCGGAGAGACCCTCACGGGCAAGGACGAGGACGAGCTGGCCCGCCTGCGCCGGCGCCACATCGGCATCGTGTTCCAGTTCTTCAACCTGCTGGAGGGCATGAGCGTGCTGGAGAACGTGGCCCTGCCGGCCATGATCGCCGGGTCCAAGCGCAAGAAGGCCGAGACCCGGGCCCGGGACCTGCTCGATCTGCTGGGCCTGGCCGAGAAGGCCAGGAGCGCCCCCGGCGTGCTATCCGGTGGGCAACGCCAGCGCCTGGCCATCGCACGCGCTCTGGCCAACGAGCCCACTCTCCTGATGGCCGACGAGCCCACCGGCGCTCTCGACTCGGCGGGCGGTGCCGAGGTCATGGAGCTCTTCCGCCGCCTGCACGCCGGCGGCCAGTCCATCCTGCTCGTCACCCACGACCAGCCTGTGGCCGACAACGCCGACCGCATCGTGCAGATGCGCGACGGCAAGGTCCTCGACCACGAGGGGGGTGGGCCAACCTTGGCCGCAACTTCGGCCGGCGGGCCCGAGATGTGACCACAACCTGGGGCCGGCACTAGCCGTGGACGCGGTGTGGGTCCGGCTCCGGTCCGACTTCCGCTCCCGCTGGCGGGCCTGGCTCTCGCTGACGCTCTTGCTCGGTGTCTTCGGGGGAATCGTCCTGACCGCTGCGGTCGGAGCCCGCCGCACCGACACCGCCTACCCGAGGTTCCTGGAGGACTCGGCCGCGGCCGACGTGGCCATAGTCGGCGGGGAGCTCGAGGCCAATCGAGAGCTGGAGCGGCTTCCCCAGGTCGCGGCAGGAAAGATGTCTGCTCGCTTCTTCCTCAACCCGGTGGACGCCTCGGGCCGGATGGACCTGGGGGCGGGCCAACCGGTGGCGACAGTGGACGATCTCGGAGCCTCGGGGGTCGACCGGCCCAAGCTCCTCGCCGGCAGGCTCCCTCATCCCGACCGGGAGGACGAGGCTCTGGCCAGCCGGACCTTCGCCACCCGGAACCACCTCGACGTGGGCACCAGGTTCACCGTCCGCAGGTTCACCAGCGAAGCCGACTTCGAGGACTTCGATCCCAACCGGGTCGAGCCATCGAGGGGTGAGCCGGTCACCTTCACCGTCACCGGGATCGCCGTCTCCCCAACAGACGTGGTTCCCACTCACGAGGCGGAGTGGGCACAGGGGCTCACCCTGACACCGGCCTACTTCCGGGCCCACGCCGAGGAGAGCGTGGCCCTGAGCGAGCACATCCGGCTCAAGCCGGGCGTGGCCCTGTCCGACTTCCTGGCCGCCAAGGACGACGTGGCCACCCGCCACCCGGAGCTGCAAGAGGCCGCCGTCGAGCCCCACGCCCCCTTGCACGCCCAGGTGAAGCGGGCCATCCAGCCTCAGGCCGTCGCCCTGGCCCTCTTCGCCCTCCTGGCCGGCATCGCCACCTTTCTGATCGTGGGACAGACCATCTCCCGCCAACTGGCCATCGAGTCCACCGACGCCCCCACCCTTCGGGCCCTGGGCATGACGGCCCGCCAGCTCTTCGCCGTCGCCATGCTGCGGGTGACCGCTCTGTCCGTGGTGGGCGCGGCGGTGGCCGTCCTCGTCGCCGTCGCCGGCTCACCCCTGATGCCCATCGGCCCGGCCCGGCTGGCCGAGCCCCGTCCCGGCCTGGCCGTGAACGCCGGGTTGTTGGCCTTCGGGTTCGCGGCCATGGTCCTGCTCATGCTGGGCCGGGCCGCCCTTCCCGCCTGGCGGGCCGCGGCCGTGGCCAGCCAGCCGCTGTTGGGCACGGCCGAGCTGACCGGCGCCGGGCAGGGTTCAAGGATGGCGGAGACGGCCGCCCGGGCCGGCCTGCCGGCCAGCGCCAGCACGGGCGTGCGCCTGGCCCTCGAGCCCGGCCACGGCCGCAGTGCCGTCCCTGTGCGCAGCACCCTGGTGGCCACCGTGGTGGCCATCGCCTCGGTGACGGCGGCGGCCACCTTCACCGCCAACCTGAAGCGCCTGGTCGACACGCCCCGGCTGTGGGGACGGGGCTGGGACGTCACCTTCGACGGCCACGCCGCGCCTGTGCTCCGCGAACCGGGCAGAGCCATCCTCGACGCCGACCCAGATGTGACCGCCTTCTCCGGTGGCACGGTCGGACTCAGCGCCGTGATCGAAGGCAGGGAGGTGCCCGCCCTGGGCTTCGATCCCCAGAGCTCCCGCTCAGGCAAGGAGCCCGTGTTCCCCACACTGCTGGAGGGACGCCAGCCGTCCGACGAGGGAGAGATCGTCCTAGGCACCAAGGTGCTGCGGCACATCCATCGCTCAGTGGGCGACGAGTTGGACGTCCGCTTCGGCGACACCGACCGGCGCATGCGTGTCGTGGGAAGGGCCGTGTTTCCCGCCATCGGTGGCTTCCTCACCGAGGCCACCGGCCTGGGCAACGGAGTGTCGGTCCTGCCGTCGGTCCTGAACCAGGGAGACCCCGAGCGGGCGGAGGAGCCGTACACGTTCTACGCAGTCCGGTTGCGGCCGGGAGGCTCGGCGGAGCAGCTCCGTCAGGAGGTGCTGGCGCCCGGAGGGCCCTGTCCATTCCCGTGCTACTTCCGCCCCGCCCGACCCCCAGAGATCTCCAACTACGAGAGGATCCTGGGCACGCCCCTGGCTCTGGCCGGAGTGCTCGGCCTCCTCGCCGTGGCCACGCTGGGCCACACGCTGCTCACGTCCATCAGCCGCCGGCGCCGTGACCTGGCCATCCTGAAAACCCTGGGCTTCGCCCGCGGTCAGGTGTCGGCCACGGTGGCGTGGCAGGCCACCACCCTGGCCGCCGTCGCCGCCGTGGTCGGCCTCCCTTTCGGGGTGGCTGCAGGGCGGTGGGGGTGGAGCCTTCTGGCCGACCAGCTGGGGGTGGACACCTCGGCTGTGACGCCGGCTCTCTCCGTGCTCCTGGCCCTGCCCGCGGCCATCCTCGTCGCCAACCTGATCGCCGCCCTGCCGGCACGGGCCGCGGCCCGCACTCAGCCTGCCCTCGTCCTCAGGACCGAGTGATGGCCGCCGTCTGGTACCGGGCCCGGGCCGAGCTGCGCCGGCGCTGGCGGGCCACGCTGGCGCTCACCCTTCTTGTCGGTCTGGCAGGGGCGGTGGTGCTCACCGTGGTGGCCGGTTCCCGCCGCTCGGCCAGTGCCTACGACCGGTTCCGGGAGGCTTCGCGCTCGGCCGACCTGCTCCTTGTGGTCGACCCCGACCCCGCCCGGCTGGAGCAGGTGGAACGCCTGCCCCAGGTCGAGACGCTGGCCCGGATCGCTGTTTTCTCTGTTCGTCCCGAGGGCACCGACCAGGCGCCCGGCCTCGACTTCGTCGCCGGCGCCAGCCCCGATGGCGTCTTCCTGAACGCGGTCGACCGCCTGCGGGTCGTGGAGGGCCGGGAGCCCGACCCCGGCCGGTCCGACGAGCTCGGCGTCAGCGAGGGCATGGCTGCCAGGTTCAACCTGGCCGTGGGCCAGGAGGTGACGTTCGAGTCGAGGACGCCCGAGCAGGAGGACGCCGTGCAGAGCGGCGAACAGGCCCCCGAGTTCAACGGTCCCCGAGTGACCGGACGGGTGGTGGGCCTCCTCCGCTCGCCGTTGGACCTGAGCGACCAGGTCTCCGACACGGCCTACTTCACACCTGCCTTCTACCAGGCCTACCAGGGCCGCATGGGCGCCTTCGAAGGCCTGATCCGGGTGCGGCTTCGGGGAGGTGAGGCCGACCTGCCGGCTTTCAGCGACGGGGCGCGCCGCATCTACCACGACCAGCCCGAGCTGGGGATCCAGCCGGCCGGCGACGAGGTGAACAGGGTCGACGACGCCATCGCCGTGGTGGCGATCGGCCTGGCGCTCTTCGCCGTCGCCGCCGGCCTGGTCGGGATGGTGGCCGTGGCCCAGGCACTCGGCCGTCATCTCTCCCAGTCAGCCGCCGACGAGACCGTGCTGGCCAGCGTGGGAATGACCAGGCCCCAGCGCATCGCCGCCGCCTCCCTGGCGCTGGCGCCAACCGTCGCCGGAGGAGCTCTGCTCGCCGCGGTGGTCGCCGTGCTTGCCTCTCCGCTCATGCCGGTCGGCATCGCACGCCGGGCTGAGCCAAACCCTGGGCTCTCCATCGACGCCCCGGTCCTCGGCCTCGGAGCAGTCGCCCTCGTCGTGGTCACGGCGGCCATGGTCGTCGCCTCAGCCTGGCGGTCGACGCAAACGGCGGCAGTGGCCGGTGGCGCGGCGCTGTCTGGCCGGTCCGGCCCCTCTGCCGTCGCCCGGGCCATGGTGACTACCGGTCTGCCCCCGCCGGCCACCACCGGGGCGCGCATGGCGTTCGAGCCCGGCAGGGGTCGCAGTGCCGTGCCCGTGCGCTCGGGCCTGGCCGGTACCACCCTGGGGGTGGCCGGCCTGGTGGCGGCCGTTATCTTCGCCGCCAGCCTCACCGCCCTGGCCGACACCCCCAGCCGCTACGGGTGGAACTGGGATGTGAGGGTGCCGAACCCAGGTGCTGGTGAAGACGTCCTCGTGGAGCGCCACGGAGCTGAGCTCACCGCCGATCCGGCGGTTGCCGACCTGGCCGCGGTTCGAATCACCCAGGCCGAGCTTGGGGGTGATGTGGTCCCCGTCCTCGGCTTCCTGGCCCTGAAGGGCTCGGTGGTGCCCACCGTCACCGACGGGCGTGCCGCCCAGAGCCCCGACGAGGTGGTGCTCGGAAGCCGGACCCTCAGCCGGCTCGGAACCGGCGTCGGCGGCACCGTCGAGGTCAGCGGGCCGGACGGGCCCGTGCGGCTACGGGTCGTGGGACAGGGACCGATCCCCTACCTCGAGAACGACAACGTGGGTGAAGGAGCCATGCTGACCCGCCAGGGCGTCGACCGGCTGGCCACCGACGAGGTGGCCTCCGACCTGGTGCTCAACTGGGCGCCAGACATCGACCAGGGAGCAGCGCGCCGGCAGCTGGAGCAGCGGGTTGGGCCCGTTGTCGTCCGCCAGCCCTCGGCCGCCGTGACCAACCTGGAGCGGATCGAGACCCTTCCGCGAGTCCTGGCCATCTTCCTCGCTCTTCTCGCCGTGCTGGCCGTGGGCCACACCCTCGTGATCACAGTGCGCCGCCGGCGCCGTGACCTGGCCGTGCTCAAGGTCCTCGGCTTCCGGCGACTCCAGGTGTCGGCCACCGTGGCCTGGCAGGCCAGCCTCCTCGTCCTGGTCGCCCTGGCCGTCGGGATGCCGTTGGGGGTCGCCGCCGGCCGCTGGGCGTGGGCGCTCGTGGCCAACGGCATCGGGGTCGTCACCCGGCCCGAGGTCCCCGTCCTCGCACTGGCCGTCACCGTGCCCGCCGCCCTGCTGGTAACCAACCTCATGGCCGCCTTCCCGGCCTGGGCCGCGGCCCGCACTCAGCCTGCCCTCGTCCTCAGGACCGAGTAATGGCCGCCGTCTGGTACCGAGCCCGGGCCGAGCTGCGCCGGCGCTGGCGGGCCACGGTGGCCCTCACCCTTCTTGTCGGTCTGGCGGGGGCGGTGGTGCTCACCGTGGTCGCAGGTGCCCGCCGCTCGTCTAGCGCCTACGACCGCTTCCGGGAGGCTTCGCGTTCGGCCAACGTCACCCTCATCACCTCGGACCCTTCCCGACTCGACCAGGTGGAACGCCTTCCCCAGGTCGAGGCGGTGGGCCGGATCTTCGCTCCGCTCTTCGCGCCACTCCGAGCGGGGGCGCGGGAGCCCGAATTCGTCGCTGCGGCCAGTCCCGATGGAAGCTTTGCCGCCTCGGTCGATCGCCTGCGGGTGATGAGAGGGCGGGCCCTGGACCCGGACAAGGCCGACGAGCTCGTCGTCAGCGAGGAGGTGGGCACCACCCTCGGGCTGGCGGTGGGCCAGGACGTGACCTTCCGCTTCTTCGCCCCCGAGCAGCTCGAGACCATGGGTGCCGACGCGACTCCCGAGCCCGCCGGCCCGTCGGTGACGGTAAAGGTGGTGGGGATCATCCGCTCGCCGCAGAACCTCGCCCCGGGGGCCTCGGGCATTCCTGCCGCCTACCTGACGCCCGCCTTCTACCGCGCCTACGGAGACAGCATCGCCGCCTATCCACTGACCTTCAGCCGGGTCCGCCTCGGCCGGGGCCAAGCGGACCTGCCTGCCTTCAGCGAGGCCGCGGGCCGGATCTACGGCGACGACCCGGAGTTCGTGATCTCGCCACCCAGCATTGAGTTGGCCACCGTCCAGGACGCCATAGACATCATCGTCATAGGCCTTCTGGTGTTCGCCGCGGTTGGCGCCACAGCCGGACTGGTGGCCGTGGGCCAGGCCCTGAGCCGCCACCTCTCGCATGACGCCGCCAGCCGACCCGTTCTGTCGGCGCTGGGCATGACCAGGCCGCAGCGCACCGGCGCCGCCGCCTTGGCCGTGGCGCCAGTGGCCGTGGGGGGTGCCCTGTTGGCGGCGGTGGGCGCCGTTCTGGCGTCGCCGCTGATGCCGATCAGCCTGGCCCGGCGGGCCGAGCCCGACCCTGGCCTCTCGTTCGACCCCATCGTCATCGGGTTGGGGCTCCTCACCGTCGCTTTGGCGGTATCGGCCATGGCCGCGGCCGCAGCGTGGTGGTCGACGAGAGTGGACTCGGTCATGGAGGGCGCCGCGCCGTCCGGCCGGGCCCGTCCCTCTGCGGTGGCCCGGGCCCTTGCCGCCGCAGGGCTACCCCCGCCGGTCACGGCGGGTGCCCGTATGGCCTTCGAACCCGGTCGGGGGCGCACCGCTGTTCCCGTGCGCTCGGGGCTGGCGGGGGCGGTGCTGGGCCTGGCCAGCCTGGTGGCCGTCGTCGTCTTCGCCGCCAGCCTGACCGCCCTCGAGCACACTCCGGCCCGCTATGGGTGGAATTGGGACGCCAACGTGCCCGGGAGCGGGCCGAGCGGCAGCGATGACTCCGCCGTCGAAAGCCACGCAGCCGACCTCGCCGCCGACCCCGCCGTCGCCGACCTCGCCGCCGTACGGATCAGCCATGCCCAGATGGCGGGCAGCTACCTCCACGTCCTCGGCTTCTCGGCCCTGAAGGGCGCAGTCACACCTACCGTTATCGAGGGCCGCGCCGCCCACGGCCCCGACGAGGTCGTGCTCGGCACCGAGACCCTCCGCCGGGTCGGCGCCAGCCTCGGCGACCACATTGAGGCCCCCGGCGTCGAGCGGCCCCTGGAGCTCCGGATCGTAGGCCGGGCTGCGATCCCGAACCTCGACACCGACGCCGTCGCTGACGACGGGGCGCTGATGACACGCCAGGGCGTCGACCGGCTGGTCACGACCGAGAGCCACGTCGAGCTGGTCCTCAACTGGGCAACGGGGACCGACAAGGAGGCCGCCCGCCGGGACCTCGAGCAGCGGGTTGGGACCGTGATCGCCGACAAGCCTCCCTCCGATGTCGTCAACCTCGCACGGATCCAGGCCATCCCCCGCCTGCTGGCGGTCTTCCTGGCGCTGCTGGCCTTGATGGCCGTAGGCCATGCCCTGGTGGTCACCGTACGGCGGCGGGGACGGGACCTGGCCGTGCTCAAGGCGCTGGGCTTCCAGCGGCGCCAGGTGTCGGCCACCGTCGCCTGGCAGGCCAGTCTCTTCGCCCTGGTGGGCCTGGCCCTCGGCTTGCCCCTCGGCGTGGCCGCCGGCCGGTGGGCATGGGCCCTGGTTGCCAACAGCGTCGGCGTCGTCACCCGACCCGAGGTCCCCCTCGTCGCCCTGGCCCTCCTCGGACCTGCCGCCCTCGCCGTGGCCAATATCATCGCCGCCCTCCCGGCCTGGGCCGCGGCCCGGACCCAGCCCGCCCACGTGCTGAGAACGGAGTAGGCAGATGACCGCCGCCCTCGACCACGAGGTCAGAGAGACGGGTTCCCGCACCGCCGTCGAGGACGCCCCCAGCCGGTGGACCGCGGCCGCCCTGGTGCCGGCGGTCGTTGCCGTGGCCGGCGTGGCCATCGCCTCCGCTGAAGGACTGTCGGCCGGCGAGGCCGTCCGCGCCGTTCTCGTCGTGGCCTGGTCCCTGGCTGCGGCCGCGCTGATGTCAAGCCCCTCCCTGGGCCGGCTCGGGCGGGTGTTGCTGCTGGGCTCGATGGTGGCCGCCGTGGGCGTGCTCAGCGCCGGCGTCACGAGCGCGGCCTGGTCGGGCGCGGCCGGTGAAGCCGCCGGCGTCGCCCGGGCGATGGCGGTGAGCCTCCTTCCTGCTTGTGCGCTCCACGTCGTCCTGTCGTTACCCCGTGGCCGACTCGGCAGCCGCGCTCGTCGCACTGGTACGGCCCTGGCTTACGCCGTCGGGGCCGTGATGGGCTCGGCGCTCTGGTCGGCTCGGCCCGAGCTGCCGGCGTGGCCCGTGCTCGTCGAGGCCACGGCGTTGGCGGTGACGGCTGTCCCCGCCGCCCACCGCCGCTACCAGCGCACGGCCGGCTTGGAGCGCCAACGCATGCAGTGGTTGGGCTGTGCCGTGGCCGTGCTGGTCGGCGTGGCCGTGATGGTCGCCGCCCTGCGAGTGCTGGTGGGCTGGCCCCGGGGCGCCGTTCCCGTGGTCTGCGCCGTGAGCGTGCTCGTTCCCGCCGCCTTCGCGGCCGGAGTGTCGAACCGCCTGGTGTTGAGGGCCGACCGCCTGCTGGTGACCACGGTCTCCCTCGCCGGGCTCAGCGGTGTGGTCGTGGCGACCTATCTGGTCATCGTGATCGGGCTCGGGCGGGTACCGCACGATGAGGAGCGGACACTGCTCCTGCTCTCCATGGCGGCCGCGGCGGTGGCGGCCACCCTCTACCTTCCCGCTCGCGAGCGCTTGTCCCGCTTCGCCAACTCCCTCGTGTACGGGGAGCGCCAGGCCCCCGACGAGCTGTTGCGCACCTTCGGCAGCCGGCTCTCCAGAGCCATTCCTCTCGACGAGCTGCTCCTCCAGCTGGCGGAGTCGCTGCGCAAGACCATGAACCTGGTGGCGGTGGAGGTGTGGACCGGCAACGGCGGCGTGCTGGAACGGGCGGTGTCCCTCCCCGAACAGGGACCGGCTCGGCTCACCCTCGGTGCCAAGGAGCAGCCGGTGGTGGCTCGCGCCGGCGTGTGCGGGCCGGCGTGGCTGGCGGTGTGGCTCCCCACCCTCCTGCAGGGGCGCGACGACGCCCCTCTGCGGATGGCGCCGGTGACGAGCTCCGGCGAGCTGCTGGGGCTGATCGTGGTCCAACGCAAGGCGGGGGGCGACCCCTTCACCGAGGAGGAGGAGCGGGTGCTCACCGAGCTGGCCCGCCAGGTGGCACTGGCCCTGCACAACGTGCAGCTGGACTCGGCCCTCCAGGCCTCGCTCGACGAGGTCCGGCGTCACGCCGACGAGCTGCGGGCGTCACGCGCCCGCATCGTGGCCACCTCCGACGAGGCTCGGAGGCGCATCGAGCGCGACCTCCACGATGGCGCTCAACAGCACCTGGTGGCCATGGCCGTGAACCTGCGCCTGGCCCGGGACCTGACCGAGGACGACCCGGCCGAGGCGGGGGTCATGCTCGACCAGCTGACCGCCCAGCTCAGGGAGACCATCCAGGAGCTACGCAACCTGGCCCACGGCATCTATCCACCGTTGCTGGTGGACGCCGGCCTCCCCGAGGCGCTGCGGGCAGCGGCCAACCGCAGCCCGGTCACGGCCCGGGTGGACGCCGACGGCGTGGGTCGCTACGCCCCCGAGATCGAGGCGGCCGCATACTTCTGCTGCCTGGAGGCGCTGCAGAACGCGGGCAAGCACGCCGGCGCCGGCGCCACGGTCACCATCGGCATGAGGGAGCAGGCAGGAGCGCTTCTCTTCGACGTGGCCGACGACGGTCCCGGCTTCGACACGACCACCAGGGGCCTGGGCCAGGGTTTCGTGAACATGGCCGACCGGCTGGGCGCCATCGGCGGGCGGCTGCGGGTGGAGTCGCAGCCCGGCGCGGGCACCACCATCTCGGGGACCATCCCGCTGGGGACGATCTGAGGGGCTCTCACGCCCCCACGTCGGCCAGCGCCGGCCGGTCCGGCGTCGAGCACGGGATGCGGCCGACGACCGTGGTCCCCGCTCCCGGCTGGGAGCGGATCTCCAACGTGCCGTCGAGAGCCTCGACGCGGTCGGCCATGTTGTGGGAGCCCGAGCCCCGTGGTGTGAGGTCGGGGTCGAAGCCGCAGCCGTCGTCGCCGACGGAGAAGACGAGCGAGCCGTCGGCGGCGCCCAGGCTCACCTTCACCCGTGAGGCACGGGCGTACTTGCTCACGTTCTGCAGCGCCTCCAGGCAGCAGAAGTAGACGGCCGCCTCCAGCTCCTTCG
>JALZJC010000152.1 GCA_030859945.1 Actinomycetota bacterium
GCCGCGCTGGTCGTCGTCGACCGTCGGGTGGCGGCGACCAGGATGCCTCCCGTCATCTGGGTCCCGAATGAATGCCGCTCCGGGGGATGCAGCCGATCGACGACGCGAACGGCCGCCCGCCACCCTCGGCGTGACCCCAGAGAGTCGAGCACCCTGGAGGGCACGTGGGCGCCGAGAAGCCTCGTCGTGCGCTCCAGCATGGTGGCCACGATCAGCGACAGCCCCGAGGCTGCTGTGCGCTGCACCACCTCGTCCCACTGCGGCGAATCGCGGGCCAGCACCTGCTCCAGGTCCTTGAACCACAACAGCCGACCCCCGCCCGTGAGAGCGGCGTGGGTGGCTATGTGCACCAGCGTGTCCGCTGCGTCCAACGTGGGCGTTGGTCTGGCGTTCACCATGAGCCGGCGGGTACGGCCCAGGAGCTCACCGGTGTGGAGGGAGAACGCTCGCCGCAGCCGACTCTCGTTCAGAAGGTGCCAGTGCAAGTCGAGGGCGGTGCCGTGACGCAGTGTCAGGCCCAGCTCACCGGGGACGTCGGAGCGCAGGGTCCAAGCCCTGTCAGTCACCCGCGCCCCGCCGGCCTCCAGAGCCTCCACGACGTCGGCGAGGGCGCGGCGGGGCAAGAGCACGTCGAGGTCGACATAGGAGCGGGGGATACCACGGGCGTAGATGGCCTCAGCCAGGATCGGGCCCTTGAAGACCGCCCACTCGACCCCGAGCCCGTCCAGCACGACGCTCAGCTCACTCAGGTCAGCGAGGGCCCTGAGCTGAAGCTGCCATTGGCCCCGGTAGAGCTGCTCCAGGCCATCCAGGGTGGCGATCGGGACGTCCGTCGAGCTCCGGATCAGCGAGTACAGAGCAGGGGCCACGCCGTGGTACTCAGCGGCGTTCACCAAGGCAATCGGGTCCGCCTGGCGCAAGGCGCCGAGGAGCGGGCCCGGGAGTGCTTGGGCACCCGCTGCGCGGAGACAGCCGACGAGGAGGCTGGAGATGTCCGCGCCGTTAACGTCGCTGAGCGATCCGCCATGGCTGGCCCCGGCTGGTCGTCGCAGACGTCGCCTACGTCTCCTCGGGTCGAGCCTCGACATGGGACCATTCTCACATCTCAGCCCCGCCCTTCTTCCTCGCGCCGTGCTTGTTCCAAGCCGAATCCGGTGGGGCTACCGTGCACGCATGAGCCAGCAGATGCCGAGGGTGGGCCCGCCGACAGCCGGAGTCGTCGAGTCGGAGGTGGAAGGGTGCGTCAGCCTCTACCATCCGGAGTCCCAGGAGGTCTCGGTGCTCAACCAGACCGCCAGCGACGTGTGGCGCCTGAGTGACGGGGACCACACGCTGGACCAGATCGTGGTCCTCATGGCCCGGGCCTACGGCGTGGCGCCGGACAGCATCCGCGAAGAGGTGGCCACGACGGTGGAGACCTTCCGGGACAAGCAGCTGTTCGCCGGCGAGGGGAGCCCGTGAGGATCCGGGCCAAGCCCCGCTGAGGTCATGACCTCAGTGACCCGGTCTGGGCCACTCAGCGCTACTACGACCTGTTGGGCACGGCGTTCTTCGTGCAGTGCGACGTTGCGTCGGTCGGGGCGGCCGTCGACCGCCTGCTCCACACTTTCCGCCGGAGCTCGTGCGGCGTACCCGGACGCCGCCGCTACTCGCTGGTCGGGGGGGAGCCCGGCCCGGGTCACGCGCTGTACCGGGACTGCTCCGTGGTCCTCCGCCACTCGTCCTGGGGAGGGGTGGTCGCCGCTCTGCTCAGTGAGCTGAACCTGCGCGCCGTCGACGGCTTCGGCCATCTGGCCGTCCATGCCGGAGCTGTGGCCCGAGATGGCCGGGTGCTGGCCTTCCCGGCCGCCTCCGGAGGAGGAAAGAGCACTCTCACGGCCGCCTGCCTCCAGGCCGGTTTCGACTACGTCTCCGACGAGGCCCTGTGCCTCGACTTCGCTACGCGAAGCGTCCTTCCTTACCCCAGGCCGGTGATGCTGTCAGAGCACAGCCGGTCACTGCTGGACGTGGCGGAGCCACCACCCCCCCTAGGTGGGAGCGACGAGGCGGCCCTGCTCCCAGAGGACCTAGGCTCGAGGACGGCCCACTGCGAGCTTCTCCTCGGCGATGTGGTGATGTTAGCCAGAGCTGACGGACCACCCCGGCTGCGCAGGCTTGCCGCTCCCGAGGCCATGGCTCTGCTGCTTCGGATGTCCTTCAACCACTACAAGCGACCCCGCGAGACCTTCGACCTCGTGGCTGCCGTCGCCAGCAGGCTCCGGGCGTGGGAGCTGGAGTACGACCACCCGCGACCCGCGGCCCAGCTGATGTGGAACCGCTTGGGCGCCGGGCTCAGCCAGCCGGCGTGACCAGCTCGATGAGCTGGCGCTCCTGGAGGGCGTCGAGGAAGACCCCGACCTCCTCTTCGATCTCCGCCGGCGGGCTCTCCGTCATGCCACGTAGGATGCTGATCAGCTCGCCGACGGAGAACTCCGCCTCGAGAAGCTCCCAGATCACCAGCCCGGTGCTGTTGAGCGCATAGAAAGCGTCCGTCTCCAGGTGGTAGAGCCCGGCCCCGTCGGGTAGGTCCCGGGCCACCACCTGGGTGGTCCTGCGCACGATTCGTTCGGGGGAGATCAAGGTAGGGGCCTCACTAGCCAGCCTGGGGCCGCCCCGGCCGGGTCCTGCCAGACGGCGGGCATCTGGCAATAAACAGTTTGCAAAAGCGGCGCGACCTGCAACACTACGCACAGCGCAGGTCCGCTGCGTTCAGTGAACATCGATCATGGGGGGCCAATGGACATCCACGAACCTGAGTCGGGCGCATCCGACCCGTCCTCTGAGCAGCACGACGGGCTCAGCCGACGGGAGGCGCTCAAGAAGGGGGCCATCGCCGGCGGGGCCGTCATATGGGCCGCACCGGTAATCCAGAGCGTGGGGATGAGCCCCGCGGGGGCCCAGCAGCCCAGCCCGGCGCCGGCCTGCGTGTGCACGGGCACGGCGTCCTTCGACGTCCGGGCCACCCTGACGGGCGTCATCACCGGCTTCGTCGGCCCCATCCAGAATTTCCCCGACGAGGACGGCTGCCTTGCCGTCCTCGAGCTGAGGGGCCCGGGGCAGCTCCCGATCACGCCTCCCTTCCTCACGGCCCGGGCCGACTGCGTGGGTGGGACGACCACCGGCGGCACCTGCTCGGCCTCGATCGAGCTGGCCGACCTGGCCGTCGACCTGCGCAACCTCCTTCCGGCCCTCGACGTACGGCTCAACGCCACCGCCGTGACGGCCGAGGCGTCCTGCACCTGCGGAGGCGGCTGCACGGCCGAGGCCTGCCTGGTCCAGAGCGGGACTACGCCCGTCCTCATCGTGGGTGGTCAGACACTCGTCGCTGGACCGGTGAACATCTGCAACCAACCTTCGAGCGTCAACATCAATGTGGCCGGCATAACGGGCGTGGTCGAGCTTCTGCAAACCTCGCAGAATCCCTGCCAGGCCACCGTGGCCCACATCAACGTGAGCATCCCGAACTTGCAGACCGTGGACCTGGTCATCGCCCGGGCCACGGCAGTCTGCACCTAAGCCACTTCGCTGCCCGCCCCGCCGGGGCGGGCAGCACTATTCCCCGAGCCTTCATGGCTATTCCACCGGACGCTCGGCCATCACGACGACGGAGGGCCCCATCGTGCGCCCGAGCCGGGCCATCATGTCGATGGCCCGCTTGGCCATCGTCATGATCGGTCCAGTCCTCCCGCTTCGGGAGTGGAAGTGCCTGCTGGTAGCCACGCGGACGGTCAGTCCGGCGCGAGTCATCAACTCGTTGATCTCATCGAACGTGTACTCCCGGGCGTGACGAGCGTGAGGAAGCCCGCCGATCCAGTCGTGCAGTGGAGTAGCCACGCTGTTGCCCACCAGCAACCGGGCCCGATTCATGACGTACGCGGCGTTGAGGGTTGTGAAGTAAAGGCGCCCACCGGGACGAAGGACGCGGCGCACTTCGCACAGCGACCGCGTGGGATACTCCCGCAGGTGCTCGAAGACCTCGGTCATTATCACCGCCTCGAACGTTGCCTCGGTCAGGGGGTACGGGGTCTCCTCCAGGTCCCAGAGGACCAGCTCCACCCCAGATGCCTCGAGCAAGCTCACCATGCGACCCGGCGGGCCGTCTCCCCACTCGTCCGAGGCCACTCCGAGGTCCACGGCGGTCGCTTCGTATCCCAACTCGGCCAATTGAGCGATCTGGTCCCCGGGGGCGGCGCCGAGCTCGAGGATGCGGGCCGGCGGGGGCACTTCGGCGAGGAGCAGCCCCTGGATGTACCCGCACCGCTCTTTGGCTTAGACGCTCAGTTTGCCGGACACCCGAAGGAAACTGTAGTGAGGATGACCTTCCCCGTGACCGCTGGCTCTGGGCCATCGCCAGCCGCCCTTTCCTCTGACGCGGCACGTACTGCTCCTTGCAATCGCGCGCTCAGTGCACGACCATGTCGTCAAGAGGGATTGGGTGGAGGAGGAAAGTTGTTGTCTGGGGAAAACGTCGCCTTGCTCGCCGAGGCCCTGCCGAGCGTGCCGGTTCGGGCGGCATCGGTCCCGTCTCTGGTCCCCCTCGAGGCCGCCAGGCGCCACCCGCTTCTCCTGAAGGCCGCCATCCTCGCCGTGGATCTCGTCGGGATGGCGCTGGCCATGAAGCTCGCCTTCGGGCTGGGCCCCGTGCAAAGTGCCCTCGAGGGGCCTCAGGCCCCCCAGGACCACCTGCGCCTCGCCGCCGTGTCCCTGCCCCTCTGGGTGGTCCTCTTCTTCCGGTATCGCCTCTACAGCGCCAACCATGTCGCCACCCGCTGGGACGAGGTCGTCCGACTGGTCCAAGCTGTGGCCGCGGCCGTGGTGGGGATGGCGAGCTTGGCCTTCCTCGTCGATCTGCGCGTGGCTCGAGCCTGGCTCCCCTTGACCTTCATCACGGCCACGTTGGTGCTCGGTGGACAGCGGGAGGCCGTGCGCCAGGTCCTCGCCGGCCTGCGACGGAGAGGCCG
>JALZJC010000153.1 GCA_030859945.1 Actinomycetota bacterium
CCCCCGACGTGGCCCGTGCCGCCTCGGCGATGGCCTGCCGGAGCGAAGCCCCGGAGCGCAGGCCCCGAGCGATCTCGTCCACGGCGCCGGGCAGCGACGCCTCGAGCCCGGCCTCACCCCGATGGCGCAGGAGCGTCCACGCCACCGCCGGAGCACCGGTGGCGACGCCGATGGCGAGCAGGGCCAACCCTGGGCCTCCCGCCAGCAGGGCGGCGGCGGCGATGGCGCCCGACGCCCCCAGCCATCCCCACCAGCCCCGGTCGGTGGCCAGATCCAGTCCTGTCTCCGCCAGTCGGGGGGCGAGCCAGCGCGGCGCCGGCGGTAGTGGCCGGTGACCGGGATGCCACGCAGTGAGGCGGGAGCTGGGTACCGCCGTGGGTCCCGCCGTGCGCGGCACGATCATGGCGGCCCGGCCGGCGGCGAGGGTGGCCAGCACCATGAGGGCGACAACCGTGGCCACCGTCACGACGGCCTGCCCTCGCCGAAGGGTGGCACCGACGGCGATCGGGGCGGGCGGAGGGGGCCCTGCTCGACGCTGTCGCGCCCGGCCAGTCGGCGGACCCGGCCCGGCCCCTCCACCTCGGCCACCTCCACCACCTGGCGAGCGCCGTCGGGGCCGCGTGCCACCTGGACCACCAGATCCAGGGCCGATCCCACGTGTTCCCGCACGGCGGCCAGCGGGAGGGCCACGTCGCCCATGAGCACCATGGTCTCCACCCGCCTGAGGGCGTCGGCCGGGCTGTTGGCGTGGCAGGTGGAGAGCGATCCCTCGTGGCCGGTGTTCATGGCCTGGAGCATGTCGAGGGCGGCGGCATCCCTGACCTCGCCCACGACTATGCGGTCGGGGCGCATGCGAAGGGCGTTTCGCACCAGGTCCCGCACGGTGGCGAGGCCCACTCCGTCGGCGTTGGCGGGGCGGGCCTCCAAGCGGACCACGTGCTCCTGGGGAAGGGTGAGCTCGGCGGCGTCCTCAACGGTGATGATGCGCTCTCCGGCGGGGATCTCGGCCGACAGGGCGTTGAGCAGGGTGGTCTTGCCGGAGGACGTTCCCCCTGCCACCAGAACGTTCATCCGGGCCAGGACCGCCCACCGCAGCAAAGAGGCCACGGGGGGAGGGCAGAACCGCTCGAGGGGGATGGCTCGCGACGCGAAGCGGCGGATGCTGAGGCAGGGCCCGTCCACCGCCAAGGGAGGCACCACGGCGTTGATGCGAGAGCCGTCGCCGAGGCGGGCGTCGACCATGGGCGAAGCCCGGTCCACCCGCAGGCCGAGCGGTCCCACGATCCTCTCGATGAGGTGTTCGATGGTGGGACCGTCGAGGTCCAGCTCCACTCGATGAAGGGAGCCGCTGCGCTCCACCCAGACCCCGTTGGGCCCATTGACCATGATCTCGGTGACCTCGGCGTCGGCCAGCAGGGGTTCGAGCGGCCCCAGCCCCGTGGTGCGGGCCAGCACCTCGTGCACCACTCGCTCCACCTGCTCGGGCCTGAGCAGCGGTGCCTCCTGGCGTGCCATCTCGGTCACCGACCGGACCCCGACCCCCCCGGCCCCGGCCTCGGTCGCCAGGCGGGTGTGCAACCGCTCGGCCAGGCCGGCGTCGGGCAGCACCGTCATGCCGCCCTCCGTAGTGCCCGCTCGAGGGCACGGGGGACCCGGCCACCCAGGAGCCCGGCGTCCACGCAGCGGGCCACGGCCGGGTCCCAGGCCACCTCCGCCCGCACCGGCACCTGCAGCACCTCTTCCACATCCCGACGGGTGAGGGCCCGCCGTGGCTCGCGCACCAGGATCACCCCCGAGGGTCGGATGGGGGCGGTGAGGGCCCGGCGCAGGGCGAGGTAGCAGGGCCGTAGGACAAGGAGCGACAGCGGCGCCGAGGCGGCCACTGCCAGGCCCAGCGGGTCTCCGGGGGAGCCGCAGTCGACGACGGCGGGGCCGCTGCCGGCCAGGGCCGCCACCAGACGCTCGCCGCCGGCGGCGGGCGGTGGACCGGCGCCTCGGGGCAGGAGGCGCAGCCCGGCACCGGCGTCGAGAGCCAGACGCCCCAGAGCGTCGGGGGGGACGTCGTCGTCCGTCGCCAGCCATTCCCGAAGGCCGGGTCCGGTGGGCTCGGGTAGGCCGAGGACGGCGGGGAGGTCACCCCCCAGATCGGCGAGGGCGGCCCCACCCGGCGACGAGCGGGCCAGCACGACCCCCAGGGCGGCGGCCACGACGGTGGTGCCACTGCCCCCCTTGACGGACCAGCAAGCGACGAGCACGAGCCCTCCCGGGACGCGAAAAACGAGATCCGGGGGAAGGGGGCGCCTTGACGCTACGGCCGGGGCACCCGGGCCGCAAGGGGAAGAGGCACCTTTTCCGAGGGTTCCCGAGGGCCTCGGGGCTGGCCGGCGGGCGGCGGGCGGCGGCGCTGAGCCGGCGCCGCCTCTAGGGCGCTACTGGACGCGCAGCTTCTTGGCGGCCACGGCCCCGAGGCCGGCCAGGATCAGCAACAGGAGGAGCTTCTTCATAGCGATGGCACTCTAGTACGTTGTTGCACCCGGTCCCCCGGAGGAGGTGTCTGGGTACCTGGTGGGCTCCCCCGCCTTCAAAGCGGGTGGGACGGGTGATCCCCGTCCGGCGGGTTCGATTCCCGTCCACCTCCGCTCATCGCCTCGCAAGCAGAGCTTCC
>JALZJC010000015.1 GCA_030859945.1 Actinomycetota bacterium
CGACATCACCCGCAAGCGCAAGCTCCTCGAGCAACAGAAGGCGGGCAAGCGGCGCATGAAGAACATCGGGCGGGTGGAGGTGCCCCAGGAGGCCTTCATCTCCGCCCTCCGCCTCGACGACTAGGGCACCGGCCGGCTCGATGAGCTAACCGCTATCATTAGGCGGGTGAACGCGGCCCGAGCCCTCCTCCACGCCCGAAGACGGGCCCATCTCACTCAGCGCCAGCTGGCGGCGGCAACGGGCGTGGCCCAGCCCACCATCGCCCGCATCGAGCGAGGCCGGGAGGTTCCGAGAATCGACACCCTGGACCGGCTGCTCCGGGCCTGCGGCGACAGCGTGGAGGCCGTGCCGCTGGCGGGCATGGGTGTCGACCGTACGGGCATAAGGGAGCTGCTGCGCCTCACGCCGGCGGAGCGCTTCGATGTGGCCACCAGAAACGCCGAGGCGTTGGCGCTGTTCGAGGGCGCCAAGCCGAGGGCGCGAGCGTGACGCCCCAGTTCGCTCCCCGGAGCTCCCTGCAGGCGCTCCAGCGCCATGACGTGCGTTTCGTGCTCATCGGCGGCATGGCCGGTCGAGCATGGGGCTCGACCTCGCTCACCGATGACCTCGACGTCTGCTACGACCGGGCTCCGGACAACCTGGAGCGCCTGGTCGCGGCGCTGAAGGAGCTCGGTGCCCGCCTACGTGGCGTGGACGACGACGTGCCCATCCTGCTCGACATCAGAACCCTCGAGCGCGGCCAGAACTTCGCCTTCGACACGACGGCCGGATCGCTCGACGTGCTGGGCCAGCCGGCGGGCACCACCGGCTTCGGGGAGCTCATGGCCAACGCCACCGAGCTCGACCTCGGCCGGGGCCTGGTCGTTCCCGTGTGCGACCTCGACGACCTCATCCGCATGAAGCGGGCCGCGGGGCGGCCCAAGGACCGCATCGAGCTGGAGGTCCTCGCCGCCGTCCGGGAGGAGCGGGAGGCGCGCGAGGCGCTCGAGCGGGAGGGCGCCGACTAGACCTGCGGTGCCGTCCGCCTTATCCCTCTGGCCCCGGCGGCTGGGTCGTGGTTCCCTTGTGGCATGGGGAGTGGCACGGAGAAGGCCGCCGGTCGCCCCGCCTCGGCCCGCTTCCTGCGGGCCGCCGGCGCCCTGGTGGAGGACGCCCACGACCACGGCGGCGGCGTGACCTGGGTGGTCACCCGGGCCGACGGCGACGAGCGCATCGTGCTCTGCGCCGCCGGCACGGAGCGCGCTCTCGAGGAGGGCGAGCACCTGCCTCCCACCTCCGAGGCCGACCTCATGCTCCCCCTGGAGCTGCCCGATGGCTCCGTCTTCGGCTTCCTGTGCGCCCTGGGAGCGGCCAGGGAGGGCCACGCCGGGCACCATTCCCGAGCCCAGCGGATGGCCGACGTGCTGTCCACGGTGCTGGCCGCGGAGTGGGAGGCGCACAGCGCCCTGGACCGGGCGCGCGACGAGGCTCGCCGGGCCGACAGGGCCGGCGAGGAAGGCTTCGTCGACCCCGTCACGGGCTCGGCCAACCGCCGGGCCTGGGACCGGGCCGTGGAGGCCGAGGAGCGCCGGTGCCGCCGCTACGGGGGCCACGCCTCGGTCATCGTGGTCGGCTTGGACGACCTCGACGGGCTCGACGAGGCTCATGGCGCCGTAGGCGGGGACCGCATGCTGCGGATGGTGGCCGGCACCCTGAGCGACGCCAGCCGGGACAGCGACACCGTGGCCCGTGTCGCCGACGGCGAGTTCGCTCTCCTGGCCCTCGACTGCGACGAGCCTCACCTACGGGTCGTGGTCTCCCGCCTGCGCCATGCCCTGGACCGCCAGGGGGTTGGCGTCTCGGTGGGCGGCGCCAGCCGCCGCCCCGGCGTGGGCCTGCCGGCGGCGTGGTCCGAGGCCGAGGTCCTGATGAGCGCCGACAGGGCCCGCCGGGGGGGCTGACCGGCTCGGCGGAGGCGTCGAGCCCTGGGGCCGTCGATCTCCCTCCCCACGACGATGGCGACTGGACGCTGCCAGCCGTGCCACTTCACCCCGCGAGCGGGTTCAGCCACTTGAGGCCCGTGAAACGGCCAAAGTCGCGGTCGGCGGTGCACAGGGTGGCGCCATGCTCGATGGCGATGGCGCCGAGGTGGGCGTCGGACACCAGGTTGCCCCCTGTCCCCAGCGGCTCGAGAGGCTCTCGCAGCACGGTGGCGTGTCGTTCGGTGGGGCCGATGACCGTGGTCGAGGGTTGGGCCAGCCAGCCGTCGACCACATCGAGGGCGCCGGCCACGGGAAAGGGGTTCTCGAACACCTTGGGGTTGGTGGTGAGGCGCAGGAAGGCGAGCAGGACGCTCCAAGTGAAGGCGAAGGTCTCCCCGCTCGAGGGCGGACGCCAGCTGGACCGCCTTTGGTGAGGCCTACCCCCGGTCGCAGCCCCAGCCGGCGCCGGGGCATCCGGTAACAGCGGGCGGGAGCTGACTCTCTGCGCAGACCAGCCCGGACGGCGGCGTTGAGGGCCTCTTTGAACGACACGCGGCGCTCGCCAGCGACCCGCTCGAGGGCCGCGGCGAGTCGCTTTCGAGGGTCACCGTCGTCCGCATGAGGCGTCATAGCATCGCTGAGAGTGCAGTCATGATCTCATTTGGCAGGGATTCCCCTTCGCGTCGCGACCGGCTAGGTGCTTGACCGTTCAAAGTTTCCCTCAAGGTCTGAGCTCCTACCGCCGACATGAAGAGTGGAGGTCCCTATCGCCACCGGGCGGGGACGAGCGGAAGGCGGATTCCTTGAGAGTGCGAGCAAATCTGATGCTGGGGGGGCTGGCGGTGGCCACAGCGGCCGGAGTGGTCCCGTTCACCGGCATGGCCGAGGCCCAGTCACCCAACGCAGGCGCCAACCCCAACGCCAGCCCCTGCGCCCCCGGCGGCCCCAACGCCTACCCTCCGGGCCAGGCGGCCAAGGGGGCGACGACGCCCGACAACACACTGCGCCGGGGCGACCGGGGCAACGTCAACGGCTGTGCCTCTCCCCGGTCGCAGCAGAACCACACCCTCAACTCCCATCCCCACTTCCTCGGGAGCTCGGTGGCAGACGACACAGGCTTCTACACCTTCGACTTCACGGTGCCCTGTGATGTCGAGGACGGAGACCACAGGCTCGACGTCGCCGGTACCGGTGTGGTGCCCCCCACGTCGGTCCTGTTCAACGTGAGCGGAACCAACACCGCGGTGTGCGGCGAGCAGGCAAGTCTGGACGCTGGTGGGTTCAGCCAAAGGGGAGCGGCCGCTGGTGGCCGGGGAACACTGCCCGACACCGGGAACGCCTCCACCGCGCCGCTCACCGCTGCTGGTGTGGGCCTGGTCCTGATAGGTGCCTTCGCCGTGGCCGCCACCCGCCGCCGCCGCGCCGCCCAAGCCACCGGGTCCTAGCCCACCTGGCTCGGCCGCCTTCCACGCGGCGCCTTCGGGCGCCGGCTCGGGGCGCCGGGGGGCCGTCTAAGGTCCTCGAATCCTGAACGCCTTCGTCGCTGGCGCCGCCGGCCTCACGGTTACCGGGCTGGCGGGACTCTACGTCCCTCGTCCCATACTTCGCTCAGGGCCGCTGGTCGCGGTCCTGGCGGGGGTGTTCGCCGTGGGCGGGCTGGTCGCGGAGCCGGCGGCTACCGGCCTCGATGGCCTCGACGCGGTGTTTCGGGCTGTGCTCTGCGCCGGCACCGTCGCCCTTGTAGCTCAGGGCGGGTCTCGGTCCCGTCCGCGCCGTAGGGCCAGCCGGTGGATCGTGCTGGGAGCCTCCACCCTCGCCGTGCTGGCAGCGGGCGGCTCGTCGGCGTGGCTGGGGGGAGCCGGCTTCGGCCTGGCACTGGGCACGGCTTCGGCCCGCCTCAACGCGCCCGTCCTCCGGGCCCTAGCCGCAGGCATGACAGGGCAGGCGGCGCTTCGCCTCGACCGGCCCAGCATCGCCCTGGGTACCGCGGTGGTGGCGGTTGGCGTCTTCGCCCTGCTCGCGGCCGGTGGCCTCACCGGGATGCCCAAGCACGCCCGCCGTCAGTCGCTGGGTATCGGGCTGGCGGTGACGGGCCTGGCGGTGCTGGCCAGCGCCCTCGGGCTGATTGCAGTGTTCTCAGCCCGGCCCGAGGTCGAGAAGGGCGTCAGTGTCGCCACCTCGGCGGTAGCGAAGGGGCGGTCCGGCGATGCGGCCGGCTCGATCGGTCAGTTCGACGAGGCAGCCCGGTCGTTCGGCGGAGCCTCCAGCGTGCTCGGTGCGTGGTGGGCTCGTCCGGCCATGGCCGTGCCGGTGGTTGGCCGGCACAGCCGGGCCCTTCTGGCCATGGCCGACTCGGGGGCGACGCTGAGCGAGGCCGGGGCTCGTGCCGCCAAGGAGATCGAGGCCGCCCCCATCCGCCTGGCCAACGGGGCCGTGCCCCTGGCGGGGATCGCCTCCCTCCAGGCTCCCGCCCGTGAAGCCCTGACCTCCCTCGCCACCGCGGATGCTCGCCTGGCCGAGGTGCGCTCACCCTGGCTGGTCTCTCCCGTCTCTCGCCGTCTGGGTGTGCTCTCGCGGGAGGTCAGCCAGACCCGCCAGGACGTGGAGGTGATCAGCGCCGCCTCCGAGGTGGCGCCGGCGTTGCTGGGAGCGGATCGGCCCCGTCGCTACTTCCTGGCCCTGCAGACCCCCTCCGAGCTGCGGGGCAGCGGGGGTTTCATGGGCGACTTCGGCGAGATCAGTGCCGACGGTGGGCGCCTCCGCCTCGAGCGACTGGGCCGGACGACGGAGCTGAACACGGGCGGCAACCCGGCGGCGCGCCGCCTGGCCGCACCGCCCGACTACATGGCCCGCTACTCCCGCTTCGACCCGCATCGGGCCTGGCAGAACATCAACATGTCCCCCGACTTCCCCAGCGTGGCCCAGGCCGTCGCCAGCCTGTACCCCCAGTCGGGTGGCCGGCCCGTGGACGGGGTCATTGCCGTCGATCCCCTGGGTTTGGCTGCCCTCTTGAAGGCTGTCGGTCCCGTCCAGGTGAGAGAGTGGCCGGTCCCCATAACCGCCGACAACGCGGCGCAGATCCTGCTCTTCGAGCAGTACGTCAGGCTGGAGGGCGAGGTTCGGATCGACTTCTTGGCCCGCGTCACCGACGCCGTGTGGCGCCGGCTCACCACCACCAACCTCGACGTGACAGCTCTGGCCCGGGCCCTCAGCCCGGCCATGGCCGAGAAGCACATCCAGATGGCCAGCACCGAGCCCGCCGAGGAGAAAGCGCTCGAGCGTCTCGAGGTGGCGGGGGCCATGGCGGCGGTGCGGGGTGACTTCCTGGGCGTCGTCACCCAGAACGCCAGCGGGAACAAGATCGACTGGTTCCTGCGCCGGTCCATTGGCTACCAAGCCCACTTCGACCCTGGCTCAGGCGACGTCCGGTCCAAATTGCGCATCACCTTGAGCAACCAGGCGCCCGCCGGCGGCCTACCCGACTACGTGATCGGCAGCGTCACCAAGCCGCCGCTTCCCATCGGTGCCAACAAGCTCTACCTGTCGATCTACAGCCCGCTGAACCTCTCCGGAGCCCGCCTCGACGGCCAGACTCTGCGCCTCGAGTCCGAACAGGAGCGGGGCCGCCACGTGTATTCCGCCTACGTCGTGGTCCCAGCTGGTGGAACGTCTACGGTCGAGCTCGATCTCGAGGGGCGGCTGGAGTCACTGAGCGACGACGGCGGCGCGGGCTACGGCCTCGACCTCCACCGCCAGCCGTTCCTGGCTCCCGACGCAGTGTCCACCTCGGTCGAGCTGGCCCGAGGGTGGCGAGCCAATCAGCCAGGCCAAGGGGGCCACGACAGGCCCGAGCGGCTGGAGTTGGTCGCCGACCGAAGGGTCAGAGTAGACGTCACGCAGTCGGGCTGACGCCAGCGCCGCTCAGGCCGACAGGCCACATGCAAAGTGCTGCTTGCGCTGCTATTGTGCAGCTATGGCTGACAGAGGCATCGACGACAGAAGTATCACTGTGCGAAACGTGCCATCTGACGTGCACCGGGAGCTCGCGGCACGGGCTGCTCGGAGTGGGCAGTCACTGCAAGAGTTCGTGCGCGCTGAGCTGGTACGCCTTGCCAACCGCCCATCCGCTGCGGACCTCTCCGAGCGCATCCGCGCCCGGAAGGCCATCACCGGCATCCGGCTCCCGCCGGCGCGGATCCTGTCCCACCGAGACGCCGATCGAAGATGACCGTGGCCGTGGTCGACGCGTCCGTCGTCGTGGCCGCCCTACTCGACTCCGGGGCGGAAGGACGGTGGGCGGAAGACCAGGTCTTCATCCACGACCTGGCGGGGCCACACCTGGTGTTGGCCGAGGCGTCCAACATCATGCGCCGTGCTGTCCTGTCACGTCAGACCAGCGACGAGGGGGCCTCGCTGGCTCACGCCGACCTTCTCGGGCTGGACATAGAGCTCTTTCCCTTCGACCCCTTCGCCTCGCGGGTTTGGCAGATGCGGGACAATCTGACGGCGTACGACGCCTGGTACGTAGCCCTTGCCGAAGGCCTGGAATGCTCACTTCTCACCCTCGACGGGCACCTGGCCCGGGCTCCGGGGATCAGCTGCCACGTCAGCCTTCCGGGCGGCTGACCTCGTCCACTAGCGAAGTGCGCCCCTCTCGGGCGACGCCCGGGAGCTACCGGCGATGGCGGTGGTCGCCGGCCGGCCCATATCGCGGCGCCCTGCACCCGCTGCGCCCCGCGCCTACCCTGCCAGCAATCGAGCTCGCCACCGCAGGGTGGTGCTCCGGGAAGGGGAGCTGCACATGGTGCCGCCCCCCTCGGGCTTGCACCAGCGCCTGGGCATGGAGCTGGCCATGGTGCTCAATCCCCTGGCCAAGGCCAGGGGCCTGGTGGGCTCGTACGAGACGGGGCTGTACCGGCCGGGTACCGACCTCGACTACCGGGCCCGACCAGGTCTACTCCCGCCCTGAGCTGGCCACCGAGCGAGGTGTTGACGGGCCGGCAGCGGTGGTGCTGGAGATGGTCTCCCCGGGGGACGAGACCTACGCCAAGCTCGGTTTCTACGCCCATCTGGGTGTGGGCGAGGTGCTGGTGGTCCATCCCGAGGAGCGGCGGGTGGAGCTGTTCGTGCTCCGAGGCGGGCGACCCGTGCTGGTCCAAGCCGACGACGCCGGCCGCGTCCGCTCCGATGCGCTCGGGGCCACCTTCGCCACCGTCCCCGGCCCACGTCTGTCCGTCAGCTGGGAAGGCGGGACGGCGGAGGTCTGACTCGGGCGTCCGTTCATCGGACTCGACGTTCTCGGGCTGGACATGGAGCTCTTCCCTTCGACGCCTTCGCCTCCCGCATCTGGCAGATGCGGGAGGAAACTGACGGCGTACGACGCCTGGCACATAGCAATTGCAGAGGGCCTGGGATGCTCACTTCTCACCCTCGACGGCGTCTGGTCCGGGCTCGGGCATCAGTTGCCACCTTCGCCTTCCGGATGCCTGATCAGATGACAGCTCCCACGGCCCCTGGTGGGGCCGCCCTCGGCGGATGAGAATCGGTTGTGTCGGCCTGGCAGACGTCGTATCTCTATGGCGCTTGGAGCCCGTTGTTGACAGCTTGACGCGGGGACCTGTCGCTTCGACCACGCACCTCAGATGTCAGCCGCTCGAGCTGGGCCAAGCGCTCAGGAGGTCTTGGCCGGAGACCGGCCTCTGCGTCCGTTCGGATCCGACTCAGCGTAGGTGTAGGAGTACTGGTAGCCGTAGGCGCTCTCCCCGGTTATGCCGTTGAGGACGGTGCCGATCAAGGGCGCGTCCACCTGGCGCAGGGCTTCGTGGGTGCGGTGGAGCTCGCGGCGCGTCGTGACGCCCGCCGTTGCCACCAGCAGCGTGGCGTCGACCCGAGAGGAGATCACTGCAGCGTCGGTGACCGGTAGCACCGGTGGCGAGTCGACGAGCAGGATGTCGGCGTCCGCTTGGAGGACCGCGAACACCTCCCTGGTGCGGCGGCTGGCGAGCAGCTCGGAGGGGTTAGGGGGTATGGGCCCCGAAGGCAACAGGAACAACCCGTCGCCGTCGAGCTCTTGCAGCGCTGAGGAGATGGGTGTGTCTCCGAGCAGTACGGATGTGAAACCCGCTGTGTTGGGACGACCGAAGAACTCATGGACCCGGGGCCTGCGTAGGTCACAGCTCACGATCACCACTCTCTGGCCTGTTTGGGCCAGCGCCACCGCGAGGTTGGCGAGGGTGGTGGTCTTTCCCTCGCTGGCGTTGGGACTGGTCACCTGCAGTGTGCGCAGCGGACGGTCCAGTCCGATGAACTGCACTGAGGTCCGCAGCGCGCGGTAGGCCTCGGCGGCGGCCGACTTGGGCTCCGTCAGGGAGACCACGACGGGTCGTTGACGATCACGCCAGCTGGACACAGCGGGAATGAGGCCGAGGGTGGCAAGACCGTCAGTGGCCCTTTCCAGGTCCTCCTTGCCCTTGATCGACTCGTCCAGGCGCTCGAGAAGGAAGGCGATGCCGACGCCGAACAAGAACCCAACGAACAGTGCCAGTACACCGCTGCGGATGGGAGTGGGGCTGATGGGCGAGTCTGGCGCCGCCGCCGGCGTCACGAGCTGCGCCCCGCCGGTCTTGAGAGCGGCGTCGACTTGGAGTTGGTCAAGCTTCTGGTTGAACAAGGCCTTTTGCGCCTCCAGCGCCTGGGTGGAGGAACCCTGGGTGGCATCTATCTGAGACTGCAGCTGGGAGACCTTTCGCTGGATCTCGGTGCTGGCCCCGAGCACGTCGTCGACCGCCTGCTTGCGACGGAAGTCGATGTAGGCGGTGGCGTAGGCGTTGGCGATGGCTGCAGCCTGCTCCCGGTCGGTGCTCTGAGCCTTCACCTGGATGACATCCGTCTGGCCTACCGAGGCCGTCGAGACCTTCGGGGCGGCCCCGAGTCTGCGGATCACCTCCTCTCGCACCGGCCGGCTCTTCAACACCTGTATCTCCGTCTGCACGGCGCGGTTTGGGTCGCGAAGCTGGCCGCTCTGCGGGTCGAAGAGGGACTCCGTGCTGCGCTTCTGCAGGAGGATCTCCGCCGTACCCTCATAGACCGGCCTCTGAAGGTACGAGCTGACGAGGGCGGCCGCCACGACGACCAGGCACGACAAGGCGATGGTGCCACGACGCCGACGGAAAACCCTCAGGTAGTCGCGCAGCTCGAGCTGGTTCGTGTCCTCAGCCATCATGCTCCGAGGCTACAGGTAGGGCCCGGCGATGTTGAGGCGTTCCCCATGTCCCGAAAGCCGAGGGCTTACTCTTGTAATGTTGGTGACATCGTCGGCATCGCCGACCCGGTCGGTCGGTCGGTCCGGCGAGGCCACGAGGGCGTAATGACGAGCGCGCAACCCCTCGCTGTGCTCTCGCCCGAACGGCGCCAACAGAAGCCGCATGCCCACTCCTCGGAGGCCCACGTCGCTCAGATCCTGCGGGGTGATGGAGTTGACGGTATAACCCGCAGTCTCGAACAACTCGATCATGGTGGCTCGAGTGAAGAACCGGAGATGGGTGCGGTCGAGCAGGCCGGTGTCGGCATAGTCCCAGCGGCCTCGGAACAGCAGCGGCATTACGGCGCGGACGTGGCGGATGTTGGGGATCACGGCGACGACGGTGCCGGAGTCGGCTAGCAGCGATCTGGTCAGGCGCAGAGCCTCCCAGGGATCAACGAGGTGCTCGAGGACGTCGTTGAACACGACACAGTCGAATGGTCGCTCCTGAGATAGGTCTTCCGGGAACCGACCGGCGACCACCTTGTCGAGCCGGGTTGCGGCCACGGCGGCTGCGGCCGGGTTTGCCTCGACGCCGGCCACGAACAGGTTTGGGTTCCTCCGCTTGAGCTCCTGGCCGAACGCTCCTCGCCAGCAGCCGACATCGAGCAGGCGGGCGGTCGTCGGGGGGATCAGAGGGATGACGTTGCGCCGATCGGCGTCCGGGTAGGTCGTGTCGGAAGCTGACATGGCAGGTGCTCCTAGGAGCTCACCAGAGGCGTGGGCGGTGTGGGCGCGGCCTGGGAGGCCAAGCCTACGCGCTCGGTGATGCGGCGGCTCATCAGGCTCAGGGCGAGAAGCATGGCGGACTCGGACGCCACCCAGGCCCATGCCGCGCCAGTGGCACCAAGGCGCCCACCCACCGCGGCCACGAGCACGAGGTTGAGGACCAATCCGCCCGCCAGAGCGATGGTGGCCCGTCTCTCCAAGTGGACCGAGGCCAGGTCGGCTTGCTTGGCCCAGTAGAGAGACCAGGGGACGATGCTCAGCAGCAGGATTCGGGCTGGGCCCACCGAGCTCTCGTAGTGCGATCCGTAGAACAGACGTATCACCAGCGGCGCGGCCACGAACAAGACGCCCATGAGGGCGGTCGCCGACGTCGCCAGCTGGTGCAGCGATGGGCCACGGCCACGAGCCTCGTGAGGATGCATTGAGCGCTGGCTTGGACGATGCTCGAGAGGGTCGAGGCCCTCGGGGCCAGCGAGTCGGGGGGAGGGATCAATTCACACGCGTGTCATTCTCAGTGCTGGATAGGCGAGGCTCGGGATAGCAAGCCCACCGTCGCATCGGTGATTGCGGACCGATCGTACCGCCGTCGACCGGCCTGCAAGTTCTGCCCAGGCGTGGCGACGTTCTAACGAGGTCCAGCTCGGGTCTCTCGTTGCCGCCGAGGTTTCGCCCCGACGCCCCCCTCATGTCACCGGATCCTTCGAGGGCTGCCCTCCGGACATTGCCTCGAAGGGTCAGGCCGCACGTCTTGTGTACAGAACAGTCGGGTGAGTACCACGACGTCGGTAGCGCCGCGGAACGAAACCGCTCTCTACCCGGGAGGGCATCGTAGTGAGGAAGCACTACTGTGCTCGGCCGTGCCCGCGGACATGAGCACCTTGTACCTCGACCTGCTCAAGCGCACCCTGACGCGCTACGACTTTGGTGACCTTCGTTACCCCGTCCGAGCCAGGAACGTCATGCTCGACCGGGCCTTGCGACTAATTGCATCATGCCTGCAACCGCTAGGTCTCTCGCTCGATCGGGTTCGGCCGTTCGACCCGGTACTCCGGGACGAGGGCCGTGGCCAAGCCTACGATGCCGAGACGATGGTGGGCACGAAGCGGCTCGACAACCTCGAGCACTGCGTCACCATGGTGATCAAGGACGGCATTCCCGGTGATCTCCTCGAAGCGGGCGTATGGCGGGGCGGATCGGCGATCTTCATGCGCGCCCTTCTGGAGGCGCTGGGGGACGAGACGCGCTCGGTGTGGGCGGCTGACTCGTTCCAGGGGCTACCGCGCCCGGACCCGTCCGTCAGCGCTGACCGAGGCGACAAGCACCACCAGAACTTCGCCTTGGCGGTCAGCCTGGATGAGGTGAAGAGCAACTTCCGCAAATATGGCTTCCTGGATGCCCGGGTCAAGTTCCTCGAAGGCTGGTTCTCCGAGACACTGCCCGGCGCCCCGATCGAGTCATTGGCTGTCTTGCGCGCCGATGGCGACATGTACGCCTCAACAATGGACATCCTGGTCCCGCTGTACCCCAAGGTGTCGGAGGGCGGCTTCGTGATCATCGACGACTATGGCGCCATCCCGGCCTGCCGTCAGGCCGTCGATGACTTCCGTGGCGCCAATTCGATCACAGACCCGCTGATTACCATCGACTGGACGGGTGTCTACTGGCGTAAGCGCGGTGAGGAGCAGTGACGTTCTCGCCCCTCTGAACCGTGCTGGCCCACAACTCATGCGCTGGGCCACCACCCTCGGCCAGCGAACTTCCTTAGAGCGCAGCGTGGCCCGAACCGTGCTGGTGGTCCGTCTCATCGCCGTTTGGGCTGCCTCTGACCCGACTTCGGCGGCCTCCTGGCGAAAGGCCAGGTGAGGAGGGGCGCGGGAGGTAGGTGTTTCCACTACGCGGGCGGCTTTCGACGGATCAGCTGACGCGGGCGCGGTCCCAGGCACTGGTGTCGACGTCGAGGGCGGCGAGGACCTTGGCCTGCAAGGGACTGCGCCGGGTGACGACATCGATCCGACGATCGCCGGCGAGGATGGTGGCGGCTCGGATGCGCCCGAGCTCGCGTAGCGCCCGCCGCGGTGAGAGCACCTGGTCGGGCAGGTCAGGGTCGCGCACGTCGCATCGGCGCAGGTCGGCCTCGATGAGGCGAGGGCCTCGATGAGGGCACCGAGCACGCACACCGCCACATGAGCCCGCACCCGGGCCTCGGTCCAGTGGTAGACGGGGCGCAAGGCTATGAAGTTCTTGAGCACCCGGAAGGTGGACTCCACCTCGAGCAGTCGTCGATAGGCACGAAGCACCTCCGGCGCCGAGGACTCGGCCGGGCTCAGCGAGGTGGCCAGCACGTAGCGGCCGGCCAGCAGTTGCTCCTCGTAGTCGAGGGCGGCCTCGTCGTAGTGGTAGACGAAGCTGGCCTCGCCGATCTCGACATCGAAGAGGCGAGCCACGCCCGAGTGGGCCAGGATGCGCCCGGCGGCCTGGCCGGTCTTGGCCTTGTCCTTGAGTCGCCCGCTCCGAACTCGATCCTCCAGGGCCCGAAGCTCGGCCGAGGTGCGTGCCACCAGCTCGGCGGTGCGGGTTGCGTCACGGTGGTAGCGCTCGGTGGAGGCCACCACGACGAAGCGCCGGCCGTCATGGGTCACCTCGCACACTGCCGAGTTGGCCTCCGGGCAGGGCGACCAGGAGGCGTCGGGTCGCGTCGAGGCCGAAAGCACGGCGGCCACGTCGTGGTCACGGTGCAGGCGGGTGGGAAGGATGTGGCCGAATCCCTTGTCGGAGAGGGCTTTGACGTTGTCCTCGGAGATGAGTCCACGATCCGCCACCATGGTGATGGTGCCCACTCCGAAGCGTGCCTTGAGGTCATCGAGGACGCCGGGCAGGGTGGAGACATCGGCGGTGTTGCCGGCGAAGACGTGATGGGCGATGGGTATCCCATCGGTGGTCACCAACAGGCCGATCACGATCTGGGGGCGGTCGCCCCGGTGATCACGGCTGTAGCCGAAGGCCCGGGACGCGAATCGCTCAGACGGGCGGCGGTCCCCCTCGAAGTAGGTCGAGGTCAGGTCGTAACAGACCAGGCGCAGGTCCAGGTTGGTGAGATCGGTGAGGTCTGAGAATGTCAATCCCTGCTACCTACCGAGTCCTACTCCAACGCGAAGAGCCGTCAAAGGCGGGACCTACTCGATGACGAGGACCGAAGGGTTGGTCGGCCGACGGACCTCCCGGCCGAGAAGGTCCTCGTAAACGGCAACAGTCTGGTTAACGAGCCGGGCAAGCTTGAATTCGGCCTCGTACTTGGCGCGGCCAGCGGCGCCCATAGACACACGGAGCGCGGGATCAGCCTGCAGTCGCTTGAGCGCCTCAGTGAGCGCGCGCACGTGCTTACGTCCGACCAGCATCCCGGTTCTCTCGTCGTCGACCAGCTCCCGGACGCCTCCCACATCCGACGCGACGACGGGGAGCCCGGCGCGCATCGCTTCTATGATGCTCCGAGGGAGGCCTTCCCAGTTGGAGATCAGAAGAAGCATCTGTGCCTCCGATAAGATCCTATGGACGTCTTGCCGCCGGCCGAGAAATGACACGCCGCTGAGCCCCAATTCCCGGTGGCGCGCTCGCAGGATCCCCTCGTCTGGGCCGTCGCCTACGAGCGAGACTCTGAGTGATTCCGAGAGCTCAGTTAGCGAGGCGAAGAGGGTCTGGTAATCCTTCTGATCGTCGAGCCGAGCGACCATGACAGCGTGCACGGGCTCCCCGCCAGGATCTGCCCGCCACGCTTCGCTCACGTCGCGTACACCGTTCCTTATCAGGTACCGGTTCACCGACGATCCGACGTTGAACGACTCCGCGAGGCGCAGGTCTGCGGTCGAAACGCAGACGATCGCCGAAGTGAGGCGCGCCATCACCCGTTCAGTGGCTGCGTAGATCCGTCGTCGGTGCTCATCAACGCCTTCCGCGAACGCCCAACCGTGTGCGGTGAAGACCACCGGCATGCCAAGGGACCGAGCGACTAGCCGCCCGAGAACGCCAGCCTTCGAGGAGTGGGTAGATACCAAGTCAGGGCGAAAGGCTCGGAGGGCACCTCGGAGCCCCCGAAGCGCCGCCAGGTCCCCACCGATTGTCAGGTCTCGGCCGAGGCCTTTGACTGGATGGTAGCCAATCCCACGAGTTTTCAAGATCTCTGTATAGGGTCCTTCGCCGCCAAGGAAGACCCTGACCTCGTGTCCGGCCGACGCCAGCGCAGCGCTCATGTCGGCAACGTGAACAGCCGCCCCCCCTATGGTGTCCGACCGAGTGATCACAAACGCGATCTTGATGAGGTCGCTCGGCCGTCTCGTGCCGCCCAACTGCCTCGAGTATTCCTCGGGCCCCAGGAACCAGCCATAGGCGCCGGCCGTCGGTCCGGCATTAATCTGTTCCTGGCCCCTCAGAAGTAGTTCTATCCGGCGGACACGAGGCGCGACTCGCTCGAGGCGGCACGCGGCTGCGAACGCTCTTTCGCCCACACCATCCAACCAAGCCAAGTCGATGATCGCAGGCGCACGTTCTCCGCTGGCGGATTGGATCAATGAGCGCACAGTCATGCCTTCCGATGGATGGACGTACACCGGGGCCGGTGTGGCGACCGTGGCCAAGTGCCGAGCAAAGCTCCCCACATTCTTGAGCAATGCAGTTGGTACCGGCGCGTCGGCGCGTAGCACGGGTACCACGGGAAGTCGGGCGATCCGTCGGAGCCCCGCTGCGGTTAACCGCGATGCGGCGATCACTGATGGTGGACGATATATGACGACCTGGTCGGGGCCAGCCGCACCGAGGGCCAAGACGGCCCGCTCGCCTGCTACCTTTGAACGGGCATAGGGGGACAGCGACTGGTACTCAAGGTGCACCGTCAAGGGCATCCGACCCTGCACTACCGCACTGCTGATGTGCACGAGCCGTTGTACCCCCGCATCTCGCGCCGCTAGTGCCAGTACGACGGGGAGAACCGCGTTCGCCATCAGAAGCTCGGTCTCGTCACTCCCATCGGGGTCGGCTCGACCCGCCGCATTGATCAACGTCCTGCAGCCGCGGAGTTGCTTGACGAGTGCGGTGTAGAGCTGTGAGCGCTCGCACCGCCATTGGCAGGCCACCTTGGTTGGGTCACCGAGATCAATCGATGACCAAACCGTGAGATGCGGTTGCGTTATGGCGCGAACATCCGTGCCGGTCATGATCGCGCGACCTATGAGCCCGTTGGCCCCAGCGACCCCGACGGTGGGCTCGAGCGTGGATTCAGTCAATATCGGGCGCGGGTCGATCGGGGTCGGCGGAGGTCGCGAGGACGGCGTAGTATTGGACGCGCAATAAGACCCTCGCTGTGCGTCTTTCCCTGGGCGGTGACGGAAGCAATAGCATGTCCCGTCGTCTCGAGAGCGCGACCGCGGCTGCAGGAGTGAAGAACGAAGAGGCGTTCCGTCGAGCAGGCCGGCATCGACCTAGCCCATCGCCCACAGAGCGCGAGCGGTACGAGCGCCCGAACGTGGCGGGCATTGGGAATCATCACGACACGTGCCGGCCCGAAAGGGAACCTCGTTAAGCGAAAGCCATGGATCGGTGAGGTGCTCAAGTAGCCTCCTTGAACACACAGGTCTGCCTACCGGATCGATACTCATCAGGAGCGCCCACGTGGTGCCGGAGGGATGGTCTCGGGTGTCGCGCTTGCAGCAGAGGCTACACGCGTCAAGGTGTCATGACTCAGCACGCTGAGAGCCAGAAGCATTGCCGACTCCGAGGCGAACCACGCCCACGCGGCACCCACTGAGCCGAAAGTCCGGCCGACGGCGACCACGAGCAGAACGTTGATCAGCAGTCCTGCTCCCAGGGCCCCAGTGGCCCGCTTCTCGAGGTGAACCGAACCCATCTCCGATACCTTCAGCCAGTAGAGAGACCAAGGCAGGATGCTCAGCAGCAGGACCCTCGCCGGCGCAACTGAGCTGCGATACCGGGGTCCGTAAAAGAACTCGATAAGAAACGGCGTCACAAGGAGCACGACGACCGCGCCGCCGATTACCACCGTACAGAAGAGTCGCCTGCCCCGTCGTCGCACTTGCGCCCACCGCTGCGGGTCGTTGCTGAACTCCGAGAGGCGGGAGAAGTAGACTGTGCTTACCGCCGCGCCGACGAGATGGAAGGGGCCGAGGAGCCGGTAAGCGGCCGAGTAGTAACCGGCAACGGCGGGGCCAGAGATAGATCCGAGCGCTACCGTGTCCATGCGCCCGTACCCGGCTTTGACGAGCCCCAGCAGACTGAAGGACAGTCCGTCAAGCATCCCCAACTGGGAAGGTTTACGCCCGAAGTGTAGCTCGGGCAAGCCCGTCCAGGCGACGCCGCAGGAGACAGCGCAGGCAATCGCAGCCGCCAAGAGGGCACCGATGATACCCGTGCCGAGCTCAAGAGCAGCCAGGGTCAGGATGGGGAACAGCGTTCCAGCCACCACATCCGTAGCGGCCGCCCGGTGATAGCGGCGTCGGCCGGACTGGACGCACTGCCCCAGAGTGGCGAGATGGTTGGTCGTGAAGAATAGAGCCGCTGCACCGCTGGCTAACGCTCCCTCCAAACCACCTAAAATGAGGGTACCGGCTAGGGCGGTGACGACGGTCGCCAGCAACGAGAAGCCGACCTGGAGGCCGACTGCTCGGCGCAACGTCCGCTGATCGAGATCACCCTGAGAGGCTCGCCTCAGCATCAGGATCGGGAGGCCTGCCGCGGCCCCACCAACGATCACCGCTCCAAGGGCGAACGCCGCCGAGTACAGGCCAAACGACCGAGGCTGCTCACCTCTCGCCACTATCACCCCGGCTAGGAAGATGCCGAACTGAGGAAATGCTGAGCCGACGAGGAGTTGGCTACCCGATCGCAGGGCTCCCGCTGGAAGGAACCGTCGCCCCCTTTTGCTGAGGGCTGCTAACCCACCTCGCCTCACGCTAAGACGCCCCACAAGAAGCCCGCCGACCTCAATCTGCTGCAAGATCCGACGAGTCCCTCAGGTGCATTGGAAGTCGTACGCACGGACGGGATCCAGAGGCCAAGACGGTCTCCGGTCTGGCAGGTGGTGCTGAGCATGCACTCACGGCCAGCGCCTCCTCGCCCGTGGACACGGGTCCAATCGATTCCGTTCATCTGCTCTCGTGTTGAGTCACGGGCCGGGAATTCGCGTGTGGCCTGACGGAATGCCGGAATTGACCCGTTGCGGGTCTCCATCTAGCCGGACCAGTCAGGTCACGCGACTTCCCGGGTACGATTCGCTGGCGGAACGCTCCAAGCTGGTCACGGTTGTCGCGTAGGTCGTCACGAGCATGGGTGCGCTTGAGCCGGTCGAGACACAGGGTATGCGTCTCCGACCATGGGGAGCAGGCTAACTTTATCGTCGCGACGGCCTTTGCAGCCGAGCGATGTGGCTCACCCCCGGCCATCCGCTCCACGATGGGCTCCAGGCGGCGCACCGTGTAGGCGAGGCCCCGAGAGCCCGGTCGGGCCCTACCCCGGGAGCATCAGCTGCTCCTCCAAGGCGGACTCCTGGACAGCAGACCCGGGCGGGCGGCACCACTCGTGTGGGTGTGTAGGATGGAACGCGAAATGGCGAGACGCACCCTGGGCATAAAAGGATGGCAGCTAACTATCGACGTTCCCGACCGTGTGGTGGGGCCTTTACGAGATATTCAGCGGCGCGCCTCATCGAATAGTCGCTCTTATTCAGCGGAGGCCACCGGCGATAAACTACTGATTGGTAGTGTTCCAGGTGTGGCTCCGGTCCGACGGGATTCTGACCGCGGTCTCGCGTTTATACGGGATCGCTTGGAGCGGAGAGATGCTCATAATAAGGATGCTCCATCTAATGGGTCTCCGAAAGACGATGCGGCCACCCTTTCGCGTGAAGTAGCTGCCCATCCCTGGTACCACACCATTGTGTTGCCCCACGGAGTTGTGACGCCCGGCTACTTCGATCACCGTCCCCTTCTTCCGATCTACGGAATCCCAGATGATCTGGGCGGCAAGAACGTCCTCGATGTGGGAACGGCGGACGGTTTCTGGGCCTTCGAGTTCGAGGAGCGAGGTGGACAAGTAACCGCCCTTGACGTCGATTCAACCGCGGAGCTTGATCTTCCCCCCGTTCTCCTGAGGACGGCTGCGGAGCATGGCTTGATTGACCCGTTAGGTGGTGGTTTCGCTCTCGCTCACCGAGTTCTCGGCTCTGGCGTGAAGCGGATTGCTGGATCTGTATACGACTTGGACCCTAACAGGTTCGGAAGGTTTGACTTGGTACATGCCGGTGACATCCTTCTGCACCTAAGGGATCCAATACGAGCACTCCACCATATATGTTCTGTCACTGGTGGTGAGGCGCTTCTATCCGATGTCTTTGATCCAACGCTTGCGTCGTCGAGCCGAGATGAGAACCAGCTGGTCCGATACCTCGGCGGTTGGGTCACCGCCGGCTGGTGGATCCCTGCCTTGGGCACGCTGGTACAAATGGTGGCTGACGCGGGTTTCTCCGATGTGGAGGTTGTAACTACCTACAGGCTCGCCGCACGGGGAATGCAGAAAGGCCCATGGCGCGCAGTGCTGCGAGCACGACCGTAGACCGGGGCTCCCAGCGAGTGTATTCCATCGAAGGCCGTTCAGTTGGGATCAGTGTCCTGGGTGCAAAAGCGTGGCTCGCGGGATGGGCACTTTCCCCCATGGCTCGCTAAATGAGCTGCACGCTCATGGCAGATAACGCTAACCACTTCCGATTCCCCTGGTGGGTTCGAGCTTGACCCTGTCCCCGGCTCGGTCGATGGGCCGCACGAGTCCATCTCACCGAGGCCAGCCGGGAAGATTCAGGGCATGGGTGGGCGCGGCCGATGCCGGGGAGTCCGGCTGGGGGGTCCGTCGCAGCCCTGCGGCCACCGTTGCCTGCGGCCTTCTGGTGGCTCTGCTGATGCTCGGGTCGGTACTTGGGCGGGAGCATCTCGCCGCCGACGTTCAGACCTGGTTTCTCCTGACCTCGGCCAACGTGCTCTCGCTGGTTCTGGTGCTCTCTAGTCTTCGACGCACCAGGCTCCCCCATGTCATGTACGCGGGAATCCTGGCCGTCTTCCTGGTCGGGGGCATCTTTCAGCTCTATCTCCTGAGTTACGACCTGGACGAGGGAACCATCATTAGCACTCAGGCCCCGTTACTAAGCTTCATCTCGTCGGAAGACGTTGCTTATGTCTACGGACTGCTCAGCTTGGCGTTTGTAGTTTTTTGTTTGTTGGCTACCGTTCTAGCGACTATCCCAGTCCGGCCTGAGCGGCCGCTCGCCTCGGGGCCGGTTCACCTTCTGACATTCCGAAGGGTGCTAGTCGCGGCCAGTATCCTGTATGCTGGCCTTACGGTGCTGCAGATAGTGGTTGGCTTCGGACAGAACGCTCTGCAGAATCCGTCGCTACCGTTCCCTCTCATCCCGTTCACCTTGTTCTTCCGGCTTCAGGTGTACCCTGGCCTACTTCTCCTGGGTATTTGGGTGTTCGACCGCTACGCCATGAAGCTGAGTTACCTGTGTGTGGGTGCCACAGGCGTTGTAGCACTGAGTGACGCCTACATCTCCACACACCGCGGGGCCATAGTTAATTTCGGTCTCCCTATTCTCTTTACTTGGCTGTTGACCGGTCGCTTCACCAAGTTGCGCAAGTCGATCGTCATCGCTGGCCTCGTGGGCTTCCTGTTGGTCGCACCAGTCCTTTCGGCGCTCCGGCTGGACCGAGTCTTTGCAGTTACCGAGACGCCTGCTGTAACGCGTAACCGACCAAGCCTCCTGTCCTCCGAGGCGCTAAACATCGAGCTGGGCCGTTTGTTTCTACGCGTTGGCGGCGCCGGCTCGATGCTGTTCGCGATTGACCGTCAGGACGCACTGAGCGTTGGGAGTTTCCTCCGCGTCTATCGGCCATATGGACTGACGGACTACTTTACCTTTGATGTAGTTGGAGTCCCCCTCCATGCGACCATTGCTCAGGGTCGTTCGCCGACGCTTATCGGCATGGGTACCCTGGTCGGTGGTGTGCAAGGGCTCGTAATGGTAGTAGCACTAACCACGGTGGGTCTCACCCTTGCTTGGCACTGGATCATCAAACGGCTTTGGGCTTGGCCAGTTGGCCTGGCCATTCTGAGCCACGGCGCGCTGGTGTTCTTCAGCGAAGGCGTCACTATTCTCTTCTACAAGTCGATCCTCGCTATCGCAGTGACCGAGTTCGTGTATCGCTTCGTTGTTCGGCGGGCACCATCGTTCGGCCCTGGGGGTGGCGGGGAAGCTCTCGACCAGGAGTTGAAGGTGCCGGCTTTCCGTTAGGGTCCCGGGGTTGTGAGCGGGCTCGCACATCGCCACATGGTCGGTCTCGTCCAGCGTGAAGCCGAAGCGCGCGGTCTCGAGAAGCCGGCCATCCTCGACGCCGGCTGTGGAGACGGGGCGTTGCTGGCCCTGATCGCTGAGACCGTGCCTAGCGTGCTCAGTGGCTTCGACTCGGCGGACTACGGGCTCCAACCGAGCGAGAAGGTCGGCTTCCTGGTCGACGACGCCGATATCCGCACCACCCGCCCGGACGGCTCATGGCCCTTCGCCGATTCCGAGTTTGACATCGTAGTGTCGAACCAGGTCTGTGAGCACGTGGTCGACATGGTGACCTTCTGTGCGGAGACGGCGAGGGTGCTGAGACCAGGCGGCTTCGGCGTGCACGCCTTCCCGCTCCGCCACATGCTTCTGGAGCCTCACATGCGCCTGCCTCTGGTCCACCGGGTCCGCGATCACCGGCTCCGTAGCTGGCTCATCGCCCGCTTCAGCAAGCTTGGCCTCGGCATCTACCGTTCTCAAGCACCCTCGGCAGGGATCAGCCTCGAGGATTTCGCTCGGTCTCATGCCGACTACTCCCGTACGTTCACCACCTACCGAACATGGCGCCAAGTGTGTGACGAGTTCCACCGCCACGGCTTCCGGGTATCCTACGGCCACACGTCGACGCTGGCCCAGCGGGGCCTGTGGCATCTGGCGGGGCGAGAGCGTTCAGGCCGGGTCTTACCGCCGGTCGTGGAGGCAGCGCTCTTTCCTCTGGTCCGCTCGGTGGTCAGCTGTACCCTCGTGGTGGAGAAGGCCCAGGACTACCGTTTCACCTGGAAGACCAACCCCTGAGGCTGTCCCTCTCCGGGCTCGCCGTCACGGTCGATTCGGGTGGTGCAAAGCGGGCGGGTCGGAGATGCGCACGTCGCCCCAACGTGTTCGTCCTGCCCACGTACTCCGTCGGTCAGGTCGAGAACGCCCGGCGAACGGCCAAGCTGGCAGCCGATGACGGGTTCGCCCCTGTGATCGTCTGCAACAGCGCCAGCGCGGCTGCGGCCCTGGCCGACCACCCTTCCGCTCGCTCGACGGGAGCCAACACCGGTTACGGAGGGGCGGCAACCCTGGTCGCCGAGTCTGTCGAGTTCGAGATCATGGTCTTGTGCAACGACGACCTGCACTTCACCGATGCGGCCATGCAAGCGCTACGGGTGGCCATTGAGCGCCTCGAGAGTGACGAGCCAATCATCATGGGTTTCCTACCCCGCGACCGACCGCGCATCACCCCCCTTCCGGCCGCGCGGGGCGTGGTCGCGCTGGTGTCGGGACTGGCGGGGATGACCCGACGATACGGGGAGAGGCTGGCGCGGCGGTCGTACACCGTTGATCCGTCGCTGTGTGGTCCCCAGCAGCTGCCTGACGGGCTGGGCTTCCCCTTCGTCTGCGTCGCCATCACCCGCGAGGCGTGGGAGCTCCTCGGCGGGTTCGATGGTCGCTTCCCCCTGTACTTCGAAGACGTGGATCTCCTCACCCGGGCTCACCGAAGTGGGGCTGTCCAGGTAAGCGTTGCGCTCGGTGACTGCAGCCACCTGCACTCGGCCAGCGCCCGTACGGTGCTGCCCTACATCCTGCCGCTGATGTCGGTGGGGGCGCGCAACTACCTCCAACTTCACCGACGACTTCCCCGGCCGATCGCCGCGCTACTGGTCACTACGGGCCTCCTCGTCCGGGCCATGTGTTGGCTTCCCGTCCGACCCGACCGCAGGACCGAAGGCCGAGCGATCCTTCGCGCTCTGGGAGCGGCGTGGTCCACACGTCCTGTTCCGATGCCACCGTGGTCGTAGGTAGCCGGGAGGCGAGGGGCCGGACGGTGTGGGCCTCGGCGGTTCAGCCCCCGTACACCGGCACCGGCGTCTTCCAGCGTGAGGTGTACAGCCGTCTGGCCGACCGCGGCATCCAGGTGATGTCATCGACGGAACCGAGGAGTCGTGCCCTCCGTGCGATCCGTTCCTTCATCCGGGTGGTTGGACCACCACACGCGGCGGCGTTGGTCACCGCCACGCCGGCCCCGTTGGTGTTGCGGGTCCCCGTCGTCGCCGTGGTGTACGACCTGCGGTGGAGGCGCACACGAGGCTACCTGTCCCGGCTGTACCGCTACCTTGACTTGCGCCGTACGGTCGCCACCTCCGAGCACATCTTCGCCATTAGCCAGAGGACGCGCGACGAGATGTTGGAGCTCATTCCCTCCGCAGAGGGGAGATGCACCGTACTGCACCCGGGCCCTGGCATTGTGAGCGAGGCTGACTTCGCCCAGGGGGAAGCGGGGGCCGTGCTGTTGGCGGGCAAGGTCGAGCACAAGCGCAATGAGCTTGTCGCCGAGGCCTTGGCTCAGGCGAAGCCGAGCTGGGCTCGGCGATTCCTGTGTGTGGGCGTCAGCGACGCCGCCTTTCAGACGCTGGCCCAGGCCTTCGGCCGCGAAGCCTGCGAGCGGTTCGACGAGGTCGACGACGATCTGATGCGAACCATCTTCCGCAGGGCGCACGTCTACGTCACGGCGTCGCTCGAGGAAGGGTTCGGACTGCCCATGGTCGAGGCACTCACGGCCGGGTGCCAGGTCGTGGCCATATGCCAGCCCCTGACGCTCGAGGTCATGGGGGACGCAGCCATCCTGATCGATGACGGAGAGGCGGCCGACATCGCCCGGCAGCTCCAGGACCCGAAGTGGGTGGCGCCAGAGATCCGGCGCTCTCGCGCCTCGATGTTCTCGTGGGACCAGGTGGCTGAGGCGGTGTCGAGCGCGCTGGGCCGCCTCGCACGCCAACCTTTGACTTGAAGAGGGGCCTGTGAGCTGGGCTGGTTGGATGACCGCGCGGGCGGGCGCCGACCTCGCTCAGCGCCCGGCGCCTCGGTAGCCGGCGATGACCTCGCGGTCGCTGATCGGTTGCTCTGCGCGGCGCCCGATGAAGTAGAAGGCGCTGGCGGCGTCCCAGGAACCGGGGTTGCGGCGGAGCCAGCGATCGAGGTACTTCAGCCAGAAGAAGAAGAAGCGCCCAGCCACGTACGCGAGTCGGCGGCCACGCGCTGAGCCCATCAGAGAAGTGGAGAAATAGGTCAACGACCACGCCAGCGCGGAACCAGCGCTGGCGACTTGGCCGGATTCGATCTCCGTGAACATCCGGAAGAGCCTGCGATGACCGAGATGCGTGAACCGGGTGAAGTCATAGCGTCCCAAGTGGACTTGCTGCATGAAGGGCGACTCAGCAAAGACGAGTCCATCGCGGCGGAGCACACGATGGATCTCGGCCACGCACCGAAACGGGTCCGAGACATGTTCGAGGACGGCCTGGGCGACCACCGCATCGAACGAGCCATCGGGGAACGGCAGGGAATGAGCGTCGACTGCATAGTCCGTCTGGTGCGTGATGGCCACGTCCGTGGAGACGATCCGGATGTCCGGATGACGGAAGTGCTCGAAGCCCTTCCCGCCGTCGGCGTTGCCGATGCAAAGCACCGTGGGATGGGGGCTGCAGAGCACAAGGGCCCGGAGCTGTTGATAGAGGCGGTCGGTCACCAGGTTGGAGGAGATGCTCGGCACGAGGCGATGAGCGATGCGCTGGGACCGCTCGGGCCCTCCAGCCATGTTGCGCACGTCCTCGTGCGAGAAGACGCTCTGGAATTCGTCGATGAGGACGGGGACGCCGTCGACCACGGGATAGCTCGCCCCGCAATCCCCACACCGGAGGTTGGCGCCGAGCTCGTGGGCGCACCTCGGGCACTGCAGCGCCAGCGCCTTCTGTCCGACGGATTCCTGTCGCGGGTCTGACATGGGGCTCCTCCTACTGCGGCCGGCGCACGACCACCGCCTGCTGACGATCACACCGGGACGGGCACCGTGCTCATGCCGCACACCGCGACGAACGAAACGCCAGTACCGGCGCCAACCGGAGGCCCATTGAGGTCCGGATTAGGGTAACGGTGTGAGGGTACTCGTCACCGGCGCGGCAGGCTTCATCGGCGCCCACGTGAGCGCCGCCTTGCTTGATCGGGGTGACGAGGTCGTCGGTTTTGACAACGTCAACGACTACTACGACCCGACCTTGAAGGAGGCGCGGCTCGCCCTGCTGGAGCGGCGAGAGGGCTTTGAACTGGTTCGGGGTGATCTCGCTGACCGGGGGTCCCTCGACACGGCCTTCAGCCGGCATCCACAGCGGATAGTGCATCTGGCCGCCCAGGTCGGCGTCCGCTACTCGTTGAAGAACCCGCACGCATACGCCCACTCGAACATCACCGGCACGCTCAACGTTCTCGAAGGTTGCCGGCACCGGGGCACCGACCACCTTGTCTACGCGTCCTCCAGCTCCGTCTATGGCGCCAACACCGCAATGCCGTTCTCGGTCCACGACAACGTCGACCATCCCGTGAGCCTTTACGCCGCGAGCAAGAAGGCCAATGAGCTGATGGCCCATACGTACAGTCACCTCTACCGCATCCCGACGACCGGGCTTCGCCTCTTCACTGTTTACGGGCCATGGGGCCGGCCGGACATGGCGCCCTTCCTCTTCACCAGTGCGATCCTCGAGGGTCGGCCTATCGACGTGTTCAACGAAGGCAGGATGAGCCGCGACTTCACTTACATCGACGACGTCGTCGAGGGGGTCGTGCGGGTTCTGGACAACGCGGCCACCCCAGATCTGTCGTGGTCCGGTGCTTCCCCCGACCCGGCCACCAGCGCAGCCCCCTACCGGCTCTACAACATAGGCAACCACCGGCCGATGGAGCTCATGGCATTCATCGGGGCCATCGAGGAGGCTCTCGGCCGGCGCGCCGAACTCAACCTTCTGCCGATGCAACAGGGCGACGTAGCCGCTACTTGCGCCGACGTCGATGACCTGGCCAGAGACATCGGCTTCTCGCCGGCCACGCCGATCGAGGTCGGCATGGGCCGCTTCGTCGACTGGTATCGCAAGTACTATGGGTTGTAGACGCCGCCCTGAAGGAGCTAGGCCGCCGCGCACCGGGTCCGGCGGAGAAGCTGGGGGCTGACCACGTAGGCCACCAGCACCGCGGCGAGGATGACATCGCCGGCGGCACGCAGGGCAAGGGAATCCGTTAGGGACAGGGCGCCGAGAGCGCTGCATATCGCCATCGTGGCCGCCACCAGGGCGGTGGTCCTGGTATGGGACCAGCCCAGCTGGGTGAGGCGTTGATAGGCGTGGTTGCGGTGGGGGAGGTACCAGGCCTCGGCGGCCCGGACCCGTCGCACGATGGTGGTGGCGGTGTCGGTCAGGTAGAGGCTGACGGGTGCCAGTGCGGCCTCGATGGCCAGACCGCCCCGCAGGCCCACGATGACGAGCGTGGCCAGCCAGGCACCGATGAAGTAGCTCCCCACGTCGCCCAGGAAGACCCGGGCCTGTGGGTAGTTGAGAGGGACGAAGGCCAGGGTGGCGGCGGCGATGACTGCTGCGCCCACGGCCAGCGCGGGCACGTCCTCGACCCGTCCGATGACCCACCAGGCCCCGCCGGCCACCAGCACCTGGGCGGCGGCGATGCCGTTGATGCCGTCCATGAAGTTGAAGGCGTTGACGTAGGCCACCAGCCACAGCAGGCAGCCGGCGGTGAAGGCCGCCTTCCAGGCGAGGGGGCCGTCCAGCCCGTGAAGGAGCCACACCAGTGCCAGTCCCCCGGCGGCCACCTGCCAGCCGAGTCGGGGAAGAGGGGCCAAGCCCCGCCAGTCGTCCACCAGGCCGATGAGCCCGAAGCCGGCCGCAGCCACGAGGATGCCGGTGCGGATGGTCCCCGCACCGGTCAGCGGTACCGCGACCAGGCCTGCCGTCGCCCCGATGGCTGGCGCCAGTCCACCCCCCCTTGGTGTGGGCGCCTGGTGTGACGAGCGCTCGTTGGGTCGGTCGAGCAGTTGCAAGCGCTGCAGGACGAGCAGGACCACGGGGCCGGCCACCATGCTCGTGCCGAGGGCGATCACGGCCCCCACCCACAGCTCGGTCACCACCCCATCATGACCTGGGAAGCTGTGGTCCGCGCCGGCGTCCACCGGCTCGTCAGCTCGGCCGGGGTGAGGGGACGGGCTCGCTGAGGCAGAGGTGGCTCATGGTCTCGAGCACGCTCAGGGTGCCCCACACGTTGGTCTTGATGGCCTCGCCCGGGGCTCGCTCCAGCAACGGGAGATGCTTGAGTGCGGCGGCGTGGAAGACCACCTGGGCCGGCGCTCCTGGAACAGCCGGCGGAGGAGCTCCACGTCTCTGATGTCGCCCAGGACGACGTTGTCGGAGTCGAGGAGGGCCCGCCCCCCGATGGACAGCTCCACGTCGGCGCCGAAGAGGTCCCTCACGGCGGGGAGGACCTTGACGGTCAGGTTGGCCTCGGCGGCCAGGTCAGCCAGCTCGGACAGCAGCGAGGCGCCGGCGCTCGGTACGGTACCGCTCGGCGGCTTCCGCCAGCTTGTTCCGGTCGCCCACCGGTCTCACCAATCTCTTCGCCGGTGGTCGCACCAACGGTGATGCCGTTACCGTGCGCTACGACCGGTCGAGGGGCCGAGGGCGGCCATAGGACCGCAGGGGTGTGCCGCCCCACACAGAGTCTCCGCGTCCGTGTCCGAGTACCAGCGAGCCCGTACGCGCACGGAGGGGGGACCGGCAGCACGCTGATGCCCGCCGCGCCTTGGTGCCATTGCCTGCATGAGGAGCGCCTCCGCGCTCATCATCTTGGCCGAGGTCCCCGGTTGTGGGAGCGTCGAACAGCTGTTCGAGAAATCCCAGAGGTCGCCGCATCCCGGTCGTACGCTGGTGCGGTGGCAGATGAGGAGGAACACGAGCGCCCACGCTGGCGACCGCTGCGCATTCGGCTACAGGGTGCAGACGCCGAGGCTGAGTTCGACGCGCTCCACGAGGGCGTCCCCCCGTGGCTCAAGCCGTCCATACTCCGCTGGATTCGCGAACAGCGCCCAAAGTGCGAAGAGACTCAGCGTGTCAAGATTCTCCAGCTTCAGAGACGCTTGAAGCTGTCGCTCGATTGGTCGAGCGGCACACGCGGGGCAATCGGGGAGCTTCTCGAACGATCGTCCGCCGAGGACGAGTTCTGCTTCGACATGGTCGATTACTTCCTCCAGGATCTCCGACTCTGGGTGAGTTCGGACGAGGACCAGCTTCTCACCATGGATCAGATGCTCCTTGAGGCCGGCTCCGCATGGGAAGTAGTAGCCCGAGGAGAGGACGAACAGGGCTTGAACTCCAGCGACGGCTCCCGGAGCCCATGGTGTCGGCGGCACACGACGCGTTCAAGGCGGACCAGGCTGGCAAGCATCTCAAGAAGGCATGGCACGAGGCCTAACGGCCGCGCACCAGACCCGAGCCAGGCGTACTTGGAGGCAGTTCGTGCCGTAAGGCCGCGGCACGCCCCGTGGTCACCCCGAAGGACAGCAAGGCCACCTTGGGCAAGATCCTCATTGCCCTTCGAGATGCGCCCCGCAAGTGGGAGGTCGTGCTGAGCGGAACAGATCAGGTTGAGGTCGTGAGCCGGTGGGCAGCGTCCTCTGGAACGGCCACACGGACCGCCATGGCAGCGACGATCAGCGGATGTCCGTGCCCATTACGCAAGAGCAGACCGAGGCCGCTGTTCACCTCGCAGTGGTGCTCGTTCAGTGGTTCGCCTCGGGCGCCATCCGCCGAACCGCCTGACGCTCTGCTGCCCGTACCAAGGGGCCGGCCGCCCGTCGACGATCTCCACTCGATACCCGGCGGAACTCAGCGCCGTGGCCGCACGAGTTCGCTGGATGGCGGCTTGTGAGTAGGCACGACCGTTACCTCGCGCTGCGCTGGTGCCCTTCCACCGGTCGAAACTGACCACCTCCCTAGGCCAGCCGGCGGCATTGCTACAGCACGGACGGTACGGACGGAGGCGGTAGGAACTGGAACGACGAGATCACGTTGTCGAAGGTGGTCGGCTCGAGCGCCGGGGCGCCCTTGGTGGGAAGCTCCCTTACCTCGACCCTGCTCGTCGCGGGGATCACCGTGGCCGATCCCTCCTCGGGAGAGCCGGACGAGTACCGGAACTGGAGGGAGTCAACCATCGCCACCGGGAGCACGCCGAGCGTCACCTCGAAGGCTCCCGTGCCCGACCACAGGTTGGGACGGTTGTGCAGCGAAACGGTCCGGCCCTCGGTCCCGAGGAACACCATGGAGCTGATCACGTCCTGCCAGTTGCTCGGCCAGCCTGGTGCCCGCGTCTCCCAGAACAGGTCGAGAACCTCGTTGGTCCGGAAGAAGCTCACGGGTGCTGGCTGCACATCGAGCAGGTGCAGCAGCCGGTCGATTACGCCAACCATCTCGCCTAAGCCGACCCGCAGATCCGGGGGGAGGGACATGACCGGCTGGAGCATGCCGCGGGCCGTGCCGAGAAAACCCATCAAGGTCCGCCAGTCCCACGAGGGGTAGCTCCCGGGGACGGCGACCAAGACCGCGCTCGGGTCGCGGACGTCCCCTGGCTGGTCGGACAGCGCAAGCACGGTGGGAAGGCCCACCTGGGGAACCGTGACGGGGATCGGCCCGATCGTCCTCGGGAAGTCCGTGAAGCCTGCCGCCTTGAGAGTGAGGGTGCAGGAGACCCGCCGGACCGCGGTGCCAACCGCGCCGAGATCGACGAACTCCGGAAGGAAGGCGATGGTCGGCAGCGTCACAGAGCCAAGCACGCCCGACAGCGCACCGTTGACCACTACCAAGTCGGGTGTCCCCGTGAGCTCCCGGCCCGCCTCGTCGGTGATGCTCCACCGCACTTCAACGGTGGGCACGGTCCCACTAGGAAGCACCGACTGCTTGATCGAGGCCGCCACTTCGCCGGCCGTGCCCGCGATCTGCGCCAGGCCGGGAAGTGTGATCGTGGCGGCCCCCGGCTTTGGCCCGAGCACCCCTTCGACCGTCCCCGGCCGGCCCGGCACCTGGGACAGCGCTGCGGTGGCAAGTTGGGTGATGACCCCACCCGCTCTGGCCAGCATGCCCACGAGCCGGCTGCCGAGGCCGAGCGTCTCGGTGAGGGGCACGGCCGTCTCCGCGGGGTCGAGGTCAACGGCGCCGACGGGGATGCGTTGGGTGACGGGGACGTTGGCGAGGTGGGCCAACCCCAAGGCTGGTGGGGCCAGGGTCACCGTGTAGGGACCGGTGCCGGACACACCGGCCACGGTGCGGACCTCGGCGGTCGGGGCGCTGTCCACTTCAACAACGGCTCCCACGGCCGGGGCGGCGCGGGTGGACACCGTCGTGGCGCCCGGCGTGGCGGGCGCCGCAAGGACGGTAGCGAAGCTGGGCGCCTTTTCGGTCGATCTCGAGACGACCTTGAGGTCGAGCGTCGACTGGGCCCCGGACAGCTGCAGTTCCCCGAGCGAGAACCGGACGTCGCTGGCGATCTGGCCGAGGTCGATCTGGTTGAGGTCCACGGTCAGGGTGTTCCTGCTCGGGTCCAAACCGATGCCGGGCAGGGACAGCCGCTTGATGTCCAGCACGTAGCTTCCGAGCTCGCGCACCTGCCGGAGGGCGTCGAAGGAACTCGCGTCGTGGCTCAGCCGTAGGTCTAGGGGCTCGCCAGGATTGCGCTGGGACGGCAGGGGAAGGATCTGAACCGCCTGCAGCAGGTCTTTCAGCAAGGGCGGGAACTCGGCCATAAACCTCTCCTCGGGGGACATGGCAGGGCGGATGGGCTAGCCCTTACCTGACTTCGAAAACGAACAGGCTGCGGTCGAGGCTGCGGCCGGGGTCATGCCACACCGCTTGGAACAACAGGAGGTTGGCGATGTAGTTGCTGGGTTCCATGGCTTTGGGGACCACCAACCCAATGCTCAGGCTCCGGGTCTGGCCCGCCTCGAAGGAGATGCCGGGGTACCGGGGAAGGCTCAGCTGCGGGAAACGGACGTCAATGCCGGGTGTGACCACCCCGGGGCTCGATGCCGGCTCGACGGCCACGATGTTGCCGGTTCCAACGAAGAGGTGGACGAACAGGCCCTCATGACCGTTCGCCGACGGGTTTGCGACGCCGACGTTGCAGACAAGAGATCGGCCCGGGGACGTTGTCGGGTTCCAAGCCTGCCACACGATGAGGGGCTGGCTGCGGGGCCCGATCCTTTGGGCGGCGTCAGTCGGGAGCGTGAAGTGCTGGCCCGCCTCCGCGGCCTTCCGGCGCTGTGACTCGATCTCGGCCAGGATCGCCTTCACGCGCTTGTCCCGCCCCTCATCCGGGGGTGCCGCCATGGGTCCTCCGATCACCAGGCGGAAACTATTGACACCTAAACACGGCTGGTCAAGCGCACCGCAGCTCCCGACTTCCGGCGTCGGACCGAGCTGCTGACCGGGAGATCCTCCCTGGGCTCGCTGCGGTGCATTCAGTGACACGATCGAAGAGACCATTCGTGGACACCGCGCAACCCTCCCTCCCGATCCAAAGTTATCGCAGGAAGACAACGTGGTCGTTCCCGAGTCGCCCGCCGATCCGCCCGTCCCCGTCATCGAGGCTTCGAGGCTCGAGGTGGAGGCCGATCGATAGGCGTCTGACCGAGAAGTAGCACGAGGCTCCCCGCTCCTCGGGTCCAGGACACCACTTCGGCCGCTATATCCGGCGGGCTTGGCAGGCATGGGGGTCGGAAAGCGCGCGCTGGAGACGGCGTCGCCGGGGACTGCCCACCTACCGCCTCGTCCACTACGCGGACGATTTCGTGGTCATGGTGGCCGGAACCCGAGCCGACACCGAAGCCCTTCGGGCCAAGGTGGCAGCAGTGATCCGCCCGATGGGCCTGCGCCTGTCGGAGGAGAAGACGGTGATCACTCACATCGAGGAAGGCTTCGACTTCCTGGGCTGGCGCATCCAGCGGCAACGGAAGCGAGGCGCGGTGAAGCGCTACACCTACACCCTTCCCTCCAAGGACTCCTTGGCCAGGGTCAAGGCGAAGGTGCGAACCCTCACCCGGGGAGGCACGAACGTTCCGCTCAAAGTCCTGCTCTACCGGCTCAACCCGGTGCAGCGGGGCTGGACCAACTACTTCCAGCCAGGGTCGTCATCCCAGACCTTCGGCTACCTGGGCCACATCAGCTGGTGGCGGGTCGTTCTCTGGCTCCGCCGCAAGCACCCGAGGTCCAATTGGAGGCAGCTCCGTGGCCGCTACCACTTGTGGAGCGGCATCTCGGACGGCGACATCGCCCTGTTCAACCCGGTGTCGGTCGGGACAACCCGATACCGCTACCGGGGAGCCAGGATTCCCTCGCCGTGGTCCCGAGCCGACGAGGCGGTCGTCGCATGACGCATCGAGTCGGATGCGTGGAGAGCCGGATGCGTGGGAACGCGCATGTCCGGTTCGGAGGTGCGGGTCGGGGAAACGGGCCGGTCGAAAGACCGCCACCGCGTCCCGACCCGATCCCTACTACGGCCTGCGTGACGGCGAGATCCGCTGCCTGGCAAAGGCTGCGAGGGCAGGGTGAGCCGGATCGGACACAGCCAGGACGCGCGTTCGCGTAACGGCATGACCCCCATCACGGTGGCGTGGTCGCTAAGGGCTCACCGCTAGATTGAGTGAGCGGATATGGTGTAGTTCCAGTCGCCGTGGAAGTCGTGACGGTGTAGCGGGAGGGCGGCAAGCGTGGCGTCGCTGATCTTGACACCGGTCGGATACCACTCCATGTCTCGCTGGGCCTTGATCTTTAGCCCCGACTCGGTGGTCGTGGCCGAGATCAGCTCCACGATGGTGCGGTAGGAGACGAGAGGCCGGCCCCGCCAGTTCATGGTGATGAAGCTGAACATGCGGTGCTCGATGCGGTTCCACTTGGAGGTGCCTGGCGGGTAGTGGCATACGGTGATTTCCAGGCCGGTCTCGGCAGCCAACTTGGCGAGCTCGACCTTCCACGCTCGCACCCGGTAGCCGTTGGAGCCGCCCGCATCGGCGGTGATCAGCAGCCGGGTGGCAGCCGGGAAACGAGCGCTGCCCATGGAGCGCCACCACCGCCGGATGGACTCCACCGCGAACTCGGCGGTGTCCGCGGTGTCGCCCACCGACACCCAGCCCTCGTCCTTGGTCGTGTCGTAGACCCCGTAGGGGATGGCCCGCCCGAGGGCCGGGTCGACGAAGTCGTGCACGTTGACCCGCTCGGGCTCACCAGCGGGCTGATACTCGGCGCCACCGTTGGAGAACTCGCCCACCATTTCCTTCTTCTTGGTATCCACGCTGATCACGGGCTGGTCATCGACCACGAAGGAAGCGGCGGTGGCGTTGAGTACTCGAACTGGGCGTTGCGATCGGGGTGGGAGCTGCCCTCCTTCTGCTTGGCCGGCGCCTGCAGCGAGTAGCCCAGCTTCTTGAGCAGGCGGCCCACGGTGTCGTCGGAGACCTTGAACCCCTGGCGGAGAAGATCCTTGGCCAACTTGGCCGTGGACTTCGACGTCCAGCGCAACAGCGACATTGGGTTGCCGCGCGTTCGGGATGGACCAACTCGTCGAGTGCCTCCAACAGGCCGGGCTGCAGCTCCGTCGCCGGTTTGGCCCCAGCGCCGGGCGGACGGAGCCGCTCCGACGGCTCGATGCCCTCGAGCACCTCGCGCTCCGCCTTGATCACTGTGTTCCGGCTCATTCCCGACGCCTCGGCCACGGCGGTCTTGCCGCCCCGGCCCAGCGCCTTGGCCATTGAACCGGCAACCACCCGACGCTGGCGCTCGTTGAGGTGGCTCAGCGTCTCCCCGAAGAACTCAGCGAGTCCTTCCCTGGAGAGCTCCACCAGGCAAGCATATGACGCGCGGTCTAATCAGCGGTGGACTCTAAGTGATTGAACTGTCTGGCTGTGGCCGCACCCCACCATGCGCCCTTGAGCGGCGCGAAGAGATGCCCGGCAGCCGGCTCCGATCGGCCTGCTCGCCCACTTGTCTGGGCTCGGTGAACGGTCCGGCTGTGTCTTTGTCCCCCTCCTGAGGGAGTACGGCCCAAGGTTCCCCGTCGAGAATTCTGCGCCAGTCGTTCCCGGCGTCAACGTCGTTCGTCCTCGCCTCTGGCTGCGGGCGCTCCACGTTGACCCCAGTTCCTCACTGGAGCGCGCATCGAGCAAGGAACCTGAGGGCGAAACCTCCGGCCTGGCGGCCGGAAGAACCGTGTCCCCTTCGGGGACGCCCTTGACCAGAAGCGCTCTGTCAGAGATGCCGTTGGCTGGCACAGGACAGATGCGCTGAAGGGAGCGGTCTCGCTGCCTGCTCCGAGCCTCCACGACATACACATTTCCTAGCTAGTGTGTATGCATGCTGAGACGCACCACGATCGAGATCGACGAAGACCTGCTGGGGCGAGCCAAACGCGCCCTTGGCGCTAATACCACGCGGGCGACGGTGGAAGAGGCGCTGCGGAGAGCTGCCGAGGCCGCGGAGGGAGCACATGCTGAGCGGGCGGCGCGACAACGGGACTACCTCGAACGCCTCACCGCCCGGGTCGACCGGCATGTGCTCGCTTCGGAGGAGATGTGGCGGTAGCGGGTTGGGTGCTTGACAAGAGCGCGGCAGTGCGAGCCGGCGATGAAGGGGTGGGACGCCAGCTCAGCGAGCTTGCGGGTTCGCTCTTCGTGTGCCCGGTGGGTGAACTCGAGCAGCTCTACTCGGCCCGCTCGGCGCGAGAGTACGACGCCCTCAAAGCCGACCTCCACGCCAGCTTCGGCATAGTTGCCTGCCCGCCCGACGTGTTGCACCGGGCGCTCCGGCTGCAGGAGGATCTGGCTCACCATCACGGCATGTGGCATCGCACGCCCATCCCCGATCTTCTCATTGCCGAGACCGCGCTCCACAACCAGCTCGGCGTGCTCCACGTCGATGGAGATTTCGATCGCATCGCCGAGGTTCGCCCGTTGACAGCCCGCAGGCTTGCTTGACGCCCCGAAGCGGTTGCCTTTATGTCACCGTCGGCTCCACGGCGTGCCTCGTACCCCTCTCCTCAGCGAGCCGGTGCCCCTATAGGAACACCTATGGGAAGGCCAGCCGGCCGGGCGCGTCGTCGCGTGCTCGCGAACGCTGGCTCTCCTCATGCGCATCCGCGTCCAACCGCCTCGTCAGCTCGGGCGGGGTGAGGGGACGGGCTCGCTGAGGCAGAGGTGGCTCATGGTCTCGAGCACGGCCTCGGTCTTCTCCCAGGCGTCGAGGGAGCGGACCTCGAGAGGGTCGAGGGGCGGAACCGGCACGTGGGAGATGGAAGGGTGGATGGGCCGCTCGTCGGCCTCTCTTGCTCCGAGGAGGACCTCATGGAGCTTCTCGCCCTGTCGCAGCCCGGTGAACACCATCGGCGTCGGCCGCTTGGCCTGGGAGGCCATCCGTTCGGCCACCTCGACGATGCGCACCGGCGTGCCCATGTCCAGCACCAGGGCCTCACCGGGCCGGCCGATGGCACCGGCTTGGATGACCAGCTCGCAGGCCTCCTCCACGGTCATGAAGTAGCGCGTGACGTCGGGATGGGTGACGGTGAGGGGGCCCCCGTTCTTGACCTGTTGGTGGAAGGTGGTGAGCACCGACCCACTGCTGGCCAGCACGTTGCCGAAGCGCACGCTCAAGAAGTTGCCTTGCCGGGCGAAGTGGGCGGTGAGGCGCTCGGCGATGCGCTTGGAGTAGCCCAGCACGCTCACCGGGTCGGCGGCCTTGTCGGTGGATACGTTGACGAAGCGCTCGACTCCCGTCTCGGCAGCGGCCTCGAGCACGCTCAGGGTGCCCCACACGTTGGTCTTGATGGCCTCGCCCGGGGCTCGCTCCAGCAACGGGAGATGCTTGAGGGCGGCGGCGTGGAAGACCACCTGGGGCCGGCGCTCCTGGAACAGCCGGCGGAGGAACTCGACGTCTCTGATGTCGCCCAGGACGACGTTGTCGGAGTCGAGGAGGGCCCGGCCCCCGATGGATAGCTCCACGGCGTGGAGGCCGCTCTCGTTGCGGTCCAGCATGATGAGCTCCGCTGGCGCGAACCGGGCGATCTGGCGGCACAGCTCGGAGCCGATGGAGCCGCCGGCGCCGGTGACGAGGACTCGCTTGGAGATGAGGTAGCCGGCTATGGAGGCCACGTCGGTCTTCACCTGGTGGCGGCCGAGCAGGTCCTTGACATCGATGTCCCGGATGTCGGCCAGGCCCACGTCGGCGCCGAAGAGGTCCCTCACGGCGGGGAGGACCTTGACGGCCAGGTTGGCCTCGGCGGCCAGGTCAGCCAGCTCGGACAGCAGCGAGGCGCCGGCGCTGGGAATGGCCACCAGAAGCGCCTCGGCCCGGTAGCGCTCCGCAATCTCCGCCATCCGCCTGCGGTCACCCAGCACCGGTACGCCCATGATGGTGAGGTTGCGTTTGGCGTGGTCGTCGTCGAGCAGGCCCACCGGGTAATAAGGGCTGGTGGGATCGCGCATCATGGCCGTGATCACCTGGGCCCCGCCTTCGCCGGCGCCGAACACGATCAGGCGGGTGCCGTCCAACCCGGTGGGGCGTCTCTGGCGATCGAGGCGGAGCCTCCAGGCGTATCGAGCTCCCGCCATGAGCACCAGGGCGATGGGCCCGGCGGCGATGGCCGAGCTGAGCGGGATGGAACGGTCGGAGACCAGGGCCAGATCGAGGGCGAAGACGAGGGCGGAGGTCAGGAGCACGGCCTTCACGAGGGCCTCGACCTCGTCAAAGCTGCCGAATCGCCATCGGCCCCGGTACAGGCCGAAGGCGTAGCCGGACACGAACTGGGCTTCGATGGCCAAGGGCATCATGACCGCCACTCCGGCCCGGTTGATGAGGCTCAGGTGGAAGTCATAGCGGAACAGCGTGGCCACGCTGAGGGCGATGATCCATGCCCCCGCGTCGATGACGGCCTGCACTAGGGCGCCACGGCGGCCCAGTTGTTGGACCAGAGCTTGTCTCGCCTTGGTAGCCGCAGTTGCCGGTTTCATTCTTGGTACACGGTCTTCATGGCGCTTCGGTGAGGACCTGTTCGCCGCTCTCCGTCGACGGAGAGCATAGGAAATCGGCTTGCCACCATCGGCCGCGGCTTGCCACGCCGTCCACTTCGTATCAGTCCCCACTACGCCGAGGGGCTGGGGGGAGCGCCCCGTACACGGTGCGGCCCACCTCGTCGCACTCCCGGGCGATGGGGTCGCCCTCGGAACGTCGTCGGGCCAACTCCTCTGGCGTCCATCCCACGGGCTGGATCCCGGGCGGGGCGTCGTCCATGAGCACCTCCAGCCGCTGGCGAGCGTCATCGGGTAGGGCGACGGACACCACGAGGACGTCGACGTCGCTCCAGCGGTTGAAGTCGCCCCGCGCCGCGGAACCGAACACCACCGCCGCGTCCAGGGGCAGGCGCCCTGCCAGCCGCTGGGCCCACGCCGCGGCCCGCTGCACCAGGTGAGCCTGTTCGGCCCGCCGGCGGACGATGACGGGGTGGCTCGCCTGCTGCTCGCTCATGCCGGCCCCTCGGCCTGGGAAAGTAGCCACCACGCGCCGTCGGCGGCGCCCAGCAGTCGGCGGGCGTCCTCGGCGGCCTGGGCGGCATCGGCGGGGGTGTAGTGAGACGACGGCGAGCCCGATGGGTGGGCATCGGGACAGCGGGTGGGGATGTAGTGGCGGGCCAGGCGCGCCGCGGGCTCGTCGAGCCCCACCGGCCAGGCCTGGGCCAGCTCCTCCGCGGCCCTGGCTTGCAAGACGACCAGGTCGTGGCCCCACGCCTCGGCTCCCACGCCGCGCAGGAGACCCTTCAGCGCGAGCTGGGCCGCCTGCTCGGAGAGGAAGCAGGCCCAGTCGTGGCGGCCGCCGGCGGCGGCGAGCGCCGCGGTGTGGGCTGCGCCGTCACCCTGGTGGCGCCATCGCCGGAACTCCTCCTCATCGAGGGGGGCGGGCACTCACCGAGCCTATGACCGGGCCGGTGGGGCCGCACGGTCCGGCGTCGAGATCCTTGCCCGCCGTGCGGCGCTGAGCTCTGGGCCGAGGCCGGCGGTCGCGGAGACGTCACGGGCCCGCCCTCACTCGGGTGGCCGTGGGAGGATGGGCCGTGCTTGACGAGGCCGAGTACGAGCGATGGCGCCACGCCGGCGCCGACGCCCTGGCCGCGGCTCGCGTGCAGGCCGAGGCCGGGTTCCACCACTGGACGTGCTTCCTGGCTGAGCAGTCCGCCCAGCTGGTGGTGAAGGGTCTGCTTCACGGCATCGGCGCTGGCGCCTGGGGGCACGACCTGGTGGAGCTGGGAGTTGCCTGGAGCCAGGCCTTGGGTGAGGTGGTCCGTACCGACGTGGCGGCGGCGCTGCAGCGACTGTCGCGTCACTACATCCCGGCGCGCTATCCCGACGCTCATCCGTCGGGTTCGCCGGGCGCCCATTACGGGCCCACCGACAGCGCTCAGGCCCTGGCCGACGCCGTCCTGGTGGCTGCCGAGGTGGGCTCGGCGTGGGAAGAGCTGGTTGCCGAGGCGAGCGGCTGAGTTGGGCGCCGACGCTGTCGTCGCCCGTCGACGAGCCGAGCGCGAGGCCCTTGTCGACCGGGCTCGGTGTTTCGTCGCCGGCCTGGACACCAGCCTCGACGTGCGGGCGGTGGTTGTCGTCGGCTCGGTGGCAAGGGGCGACTTCAACCGCTGGAGTGATGTGGACGTGGTGGTGGTGGCCGAGAACCTGGGCGCCACCCTGCTCGAACGCCTGGATAGCCTTGGTTCTCGCCCCGGTCGTGTGGAGCCGTTCGCCTGGACTCCTGAGGAGTGGGCGGCCCGTCTAGGCCGCGGAGACCCGATGGCGGTGGAGGCGCTGGAGCGGGGTCTCTGGCTCGTGGGCTCGGCTGAGCATGCTGGCGGCTGACTCATGGGCGCGCGGCTGAGCACGGCGCTAGCGGGTCCAACTACCGTCTCCTGCGAGCGGACTAGGGGGTACCCATGGCAGAAGGTCACGAGCAGCACGGGGAGTGGGAGGCCCACCGGCACGATGCCGTGGTGCACGCGCATCTCCATTACCACGTGACGCACAACCACAATCGGCTGGCCGGAGGCTTCGACCACCTGAGCTCGGAGCACGAGCACGACCACGACCACGCCGAGCTGGAGCACTCCCACTTCCCCCATGAGAACTTCGAGCGCGAGCACGAGGGAGAAGCGCACGACCACGACCACGACGTGCCGGTGAAAGAAGCCAGCCCGGCCAAGAAGGCGGGGGCCAGGAAGGCCCCGGCCAAGAAGGCGGCCAAGGCCGCCAAGACGTAACCGCTCGGGCTACGCCGTCACCGGCGGCGGGTAGTGGTGGGACGAGCCGTGGTGGGCGGGGATGGCGGGAGCTCCTGCTCGGGTGCCGCCGTGGTGGTGGTCTGCGCGGGAGCCGTGGTGGTGGTGGATTCGGTTTGGACCCGCAGGGGCGGGTCCTTGGACCGGCTGGGCACGCCGGCGATGGCCACCCCCAACCCGGCGCCGACCAAGAGCATGAGCAGGTAGGCCCACCGGGGTTTGCGCACCGCCGAAGGTTAGGGCAGGGCAGAGGTGCCCTGGCCAATGCCTCGTACCATGGTGCCCATGGGCTGGTGTCACGAGTTCGGTGTGACCGTTCAGGACGATTGCGCCCACCTGATGACGGCGGGGGAGTCGTCCTGTCACTGCAGGCAATGTGGCGTGGTGTGCGAGGGGCAGTTCACCGGCTGCGCCACGGTGTGGGCCAACGGCCCTCGGGAGGTGGTGTTGGCGCGCCCGGACGCCCAAGAGGCCGGGCCCCCGCCGGCCCCGTCCCTGGACCATGCGACCGAGGCCGTTGGGCTGCCACCCCTGCTCGCCAACGGAGAAAGGCGGACGGTACGCACGGCATGGCCCCTGAAGGAAGGACAGGCGATGAAGGTGGAGCCCCCGGCGCCGGCGCCGGAGCAGGTGGAGTCACAAGCGGAGACCACGCCGCGGCGCGCCTCTGACGAGGCGCGGGACCAGGTGTTCGAGTGGCTCCAGGACTCCTTCGAGGGGCTGAACTCACAGATCAGGGTCTTGAGCGACGCCGTGAGCCGTCAACAGCAGACCTTGGGCACCATGACCGAGGCTCAGGCGGCAGCAGAGCGCCTCTCGCAGCTGGCCGACGCCTTGCCCGGACGCATCGGGGCGGCCGTCCAAGAGGCCGTCACCGCCGGCCGGCACTTGGGCGGCGTCAAGGGCTCCGCTCAAGGTGATCCCGTCGAGCCCAGCGCCCCCCAGTCCAGCGCCCCCCAGTCCAGCGCCCCCCCCGAGACCGCGCCCGGGGTCCGCACCCGGCTCAACACCCTGGCCTCCGAGGTCCAGGCCCGCGTCAACCGCTCCCGATGACAGGAGAAGCTTCGGGCGCTTAGCACTCGGTAGTATCGAGTGCCAGGCGCCGCCGACCGGGCGGTGCGGAGAGTGACGATGCTCGACGAACGCAAAGCCGCCATCTTGCGGGCGGTGGTCGAGGAGTACATCCAGACGGCCCAGCCCGTGGGTTCGGCCCGCGTGGTGAGGGCCGCTACCGTCAACGCCTCGGCGGCCACGGTGCGCAACGAGATGGCCACGCTCGAGCGCGAGGGCTACCTGGCCCAACCCCACACCAGCGCCGGGCGGGTGCCCACCGACCTCGGCTACCGCTTCTTCGTGGACCATCTCACCGCCCCCGGCACCCTGCAGCCGGCCAAGCTGCGCCAGGTGCGGGACTTCTTCGCCACCGCCCACGGTGAGCTGGAGCAGATGCTCCACGACACGTCCCGCTTCCTCTCCACGCTCACCGACTGCGCAGCGGTGGTGGTGGGCCCGCCCCACCAGGCGGCCAGCGTGCGCTCGGTGCAGGTGGTGGGTCTGACCTCCCACGTGGCCCTGCTGGTGGCGGTCCTCTCAAACGGCGTGGTCGAGAAGCGCACCCTGGAGCTGGCCGAAGTGGCCACCCATTCCCAACTGGAGGCGGCCACCACCCACCTCTCCACCCACCTGGTGGGACGGACCCTCAGCTCGCTCGCCGACCTCGCACCACCTCCCACCACCGGCGATGCCCTCGCCGACGCCGTGGTGGCCGCCGGCCTGCGTTCGCTCGGAGGCAGTCACCACGAGGAGATCGACCACGTGTTCGTGGGCGGCGCCTCACGCATGGCCGCCGCCTTCGACACCGTGGATACGGTGCGGGGCGTGCTCGCCATCCTCGAGCAGCAGTTCGTGGTCGTCACCCTGCTGAGGGACGTCCTCGACCGGGGCCTATCAGTGGCCATCGGGGCCGAGCACGGCAACGAGTCGCTGTCCGAATGTGCGGTGGTGGTGGCCTCCTACGAGCTGGGCGAGGGCGAGGGCGGGGGCACGGTGGGTGTGGTGGGGCCCACCCGGATGAACTACCCCTCCGCCCTGACCGCCGTGGCCCTGGTGAGCCAGCGCCTCGGCCGGTACCTGAACGAGGGCTAGAGGACCCGCGTGGCCACCGACTACTACCAGGTGCTGGGCGTGACCCGTAGCGCCACCGACGAGGACCTCAAGCGAGCGTACCGCCGCCTGGCCCGCGACCTGCACCCCGACACCAACCCCGACCCCGTCGCCGCCGAGCGCTTCAAGGAGGTCACCGTCGCCTACGAGACCCTCCGCGACCCCGAGCGACGGCGCCGCTACGACGCCTTCGGTCCCGACGGGGCCCGGGTCGGCGCCGGCGGCGACCCCTTCGGCGGGGGTGGCCTGGGGGACCTGTTCGACGCCTTCTTCGGCGGCGGCGGCAGCCCCTTCGGCGGTGGGCGAGGCCGCCGGCGAGGACCGGTGCGCGGCGGCGATGCCGAGGTGGCCCTGGACCTCGAGTTCCGCGCCGCCGTGTTCGGAACCGAGGAGGAGGTGGACATCCGCCTGCCGCTCGGCTGTGAGACCTGCGAGGGCAGCGGCGCCCGCCCCGGCACCTATCCCAGCACCTGCTCTGCGTGCGGGGGCTCGGGTGAGGTGAGCCAGGTACGCCAGTCGCTCCTGGGTCAGATGGTCACCACCCAGCCATGCTCGCGGTGCGGGGGCCTGGGCCAGGAGGTCACCTCGCCGTGCGCCACGTGCCGGGGTGACGGGCGAGTGGTGGAGGAGCGCTCCCTCGTGGTGGAGGTCCCGGCCGGGGTGGACGACGGCACCACCCTACGGCTCACGGGCCGGGGTGCGGCCGGCCCTCGGGGCGGTCCGCCGGGCGATCTCTATGTCCATCTGCGGGTGCGCCCCGATCCCCGCTTCGAGCGGGACGGCTACGACCTCGTTCACGAGCTGCACCTGCCCGTGACTCAAGCCGCCCTCGGCGTGTCCATGACCTTGGAGACCCTGGACGGCCCCGAGGGCCTCGTGGTCCCCCCGGGCACCCAGACGGGCAGGACCTTCCGGCTACGGGACCGGGGGGTTCCTCATGTGGACGGGCGAGGCCGCGGAGACCTGTTGGTCCAGGTGACGGTGGACACCCCTGCCGAGCTCAGCGAGGACCAGGAGGGCCTGCTGCGCCAGCTCGCCACGGCGCGGGGCGAGGATGTGGCGCCCCCCGGGGCGGGGATGCTGTCGAGGATCCGCAGCGCCTTCAAATAGGCAAGTAGGCCGGTGACGACCGGGGACCCCCGGGCTCTGCGGTCGGCCGCGGCCCACGTCTTCGTCGACGACCTCGAGGCCCCACGGTTGAGCCAGGACGATCGCCATCACCTGGAGCGGGTCCTGCGCCTAGGTCTCGGTCAGGCCGTCACCGTGGCCGACGGCGCCGGCGGGTGGCGGTGCTGCAGGTGGGGCCGCGACGCGGCATTGGAGCCGGTGGGGGAGGTGGTGCGCTCGCCGGCACCGTCGCCGCCGGTGACGGTGGGCTTCGCCCTGACCAAGGGGGAGCGGCCCGAGTGGGTGGTGCAGAAGCTCACCGAGGTGGGCGTGGATCGCATCGTCATCCTGGTGGCGGCCCGCTCGGTGGTGCGTCTCGACGAGGAGACGGCGGGCCGGAGAGTGCAGCGCTGGCGGCGGGTGGCCAGGGAGGCGGCCATGCAGAGCCGGCGGACGAGCCTGCCCGAGCTCGAGGGGGTGCTTCCTCTGGCTGGAGCCACGGCCGTCGACGGGGCCGCCGCCGGCGCCGTCCTTGCCGAACCTGGAGGTCTGGCCCTCTCACTCGAGCGGCCGGTGATGGTGGGGCCCGAGGGGGGTTGGGCTCCCGAGGAACTGGCCTTGGGCCACGCCACCGTCGACCTCGGCCCAAACGTGCTCAGGGCCGAGACGGCGGCGGTGGCTGCGGGAGTGCTGCTGTGCTCGCTACGCACGGGTTTGGTTATGGAGCGCGGTGCCAGCCCACGGGAACCACTCTGACTTACTCACCACCCCCCGTGGGCGTGAGGACTAATGTCAACCCCGGAGAGGGGTGGCGGTGGCAATCGAGAACATGTCCAGCAGCTACTCTCGGCGAGTAGGTGAGCGTCTGCGCGCCGTTCGCAAGCAGAAGAACCTTTCGCTGCAAGGCGTGGAGGCGGCGTCGGAGACAGAGTTCAAGGCCTCCGTCCTCGGCGCCTACGAGCGGGGCGAGCGAGCCATCTCCGTGCCCCGCCTCCAGCGCCTGGCCGATTTCTACAGCGTGCCGGTGGACCAGCTCCTCCCCCGCGACCTGGGTGGCGCTCTGGCCGCCCGGGGCGCCGCGGCCAGCGAGGCCGTGGCGCCCGAGCTCGAGGAGGAGCTCAACGCTCGGACGGCCAGGGCCGACGGGGACGACACGGTCACCATCGACCTCAGCCGCTTGGAGGCCAGCAGCGGTCCCGAGCCCGACCTCCTCCGCCGCTACATGGCCATGATCCAGGTCCAGCGCCAGGACTTCAACGGTCGGGTCATCACCATCCGAGGTGAGGACCTGCGGGCCATCGCCATGCTGTTCGAGACCACAGCCGAGGCCTTGCGCCAACGCCTCGACGACCTGGGCCTGCGCCTGAACGCCTGAGGAGTTTGGCGAGCGCCGGTCCTTCAGACCAGGCGGGCGGCGGCAAAGGCCAATCCTCAAGGGGGTGGGGCCGGTGAGGTCCGTAGCGGTGGTGGCGGGGGCACTGCCAGGGTCTGGCCGGTGAAGAGGAGATCGGGATTGCGAGGGTCACGCAGGCGGGCCTGGTTGGCCTTCACCAGCGCCCGCCAGTAGGGGTCGACCTCGCCATCGGCGGGTACCCGGCCCCAGGCGTCGGTGAGGACGCGCTCGGCCACGGCCCAGAAGTGATCGCCGGGGCGCACCGTCCACGAGCCGGGCGCCGGGCTCGGGCTTGGCGGCGCCGGGGCCTTCGCCGGGGACGGCGCCGGGGCCTTCGCCGGGGGTGCCGGGGACTTCGCCGGGGACTGGGCGTCGGGGACACGGCGCATGGTCGGGGGCGGCGAGGAGGGCCCGGCAGGAGGGGCACCGTCGGGAAGGCGGCGCATGGTCTCCACCGCCGGCGGTTCGCCTTGTGCTCCTGCCACCGATCCCAGCACGGGGAAGCTGGTGGCGACCAGGGACAGGCCGACGGCCCCGCTCACCATGCGACGCACGGCGGGAAGGGTCACGGCGTCGACCACGCTGGTGAGGGTGGCGAGGCGGAGCAGGCGGGCCACCAGGGCCCCGAGGGTGACGACCAACAGGTACCACCCGAGAGCCAGCGCCATCAGCCGGAGAATGGACAACGCCACCTCGGCGGGCTGGTGCTGCATGAGCCAAACTGCGCCGCCGGGCGGGCTGGACAGCGACGGCGGCGGCAGGCGAGCGCCCAGGGCGTGGAGGACCGCCACTCCGCCCACCAGGAACGCCAGCCACGCGGCCAGAGCGACGGCCGCCCTGAGCCGCGACCTCACGGTGCCACCTCGACGCGGGCGGGCGGCCCCTGGCTCCGCACCACCTCGAGTTGGTGGCAACCGACGCCGGCCCGGCTGGCTCGGACGCTGGTGGCATGTTCCACCCGGCCGAGGGGGCGGGCGGTGACGTCGCGACCCGGCTGGGCCCACTCGTCGAAGGTGAACAGCTCGCCGGTGGAGGGGCGGAGGACCACGGGTGTGGGCCGCCCCGTGCAGCCCCAGTCGCCGACGGCCACGGCGTCGCCGCCCTGGCCGACGTGGTAGCGGGCCCCGTCGACGGTGAGCACCCCATCGAAGTCAACGGCGTAGGAACCAGCCGGATCCGCACCGGCCGGGGCCTCCTCGCCTCCGGACGCCTTGGCACCACCGGGAAGGGCCACCCGGGGAACCACCAGGAGCGCCCCCGCGGCGAGGGCCCCAACGAGGAGGACCCCCACGGCGGCCAGGGCCAGGCGAGGAGCGCCTCTCCATCGTGACCTCTGACGTGGGGGGTGAAGGGGGGACGCCGGGGGCGCCACCGCCCTGTTCCGGGGCAGGCGCGCCGAGGGCACACGCTCGGATATGGCGCCGGCGAGGTCCCGGGCGCTCGGGCGCCGGGCCGTGTCGACCGAGATGGCCTGGGCCGCCAGGGTGGCGAGAAGCGGGGCTGCCGGGGGCGCCAGCATGGGGCCGAGGCGTCGCCGCCGCCGCCGGGCCCAGCCCCTCGACGGGGGCTGCTCCCCGGGGCCCCGGCCCAGCAGCGAGATCACCAGGCGCCCCAGGGCAGCCACGTCGTCGGCGGGCTCTCCGCCCCGGCCCGGGCTGCAGAGGACCGGGCGCCCGTCGTCGGTCACGATGACCCGGGTGGCGTCGATGGCGCCATGGGTGATCCCGAGCTCGTGCAGGTCGGCCAGGGTGGTGGCCACGGCGGCGGCGACGCCCGCCACCTCCTCGGGGGTCAGAGGGCCTGCGTCGGCGAGGCGCCGTCCCTCCGCCGGCCCGTCCCCGGGGGTCGTGTCCGTGGCCTCGGCCACCTCCGCCAGCCCCGGATGGCGGGCTGCTCGAGCCGCCATTGCTCCGTCGGTAGCCGGCGCGTCGCTCGGCGGCTGGGCCATCTAACATGAGATAGCACGAAATCGTGCCTGAGACAACCGAGGGGCGGGTCAGCCCACGAGGTTCAGAACCAGGGAGAACTCGTCCGAGGAGTTGCTGACGATGGCCCCGATCAGGCCCACGATGGCGAAGAAGGCAAGGGCGGTTCCCCAGAGGCCGATGTTGATCCAGGAGACGATCCTGGCCGCCCTCACCATTCCCTCTCCCTCGAGGGCCCCGCCCGATTCCTCGATCTTGCGCCGGGCCGAGGAGCACAGCACCAGGGCCACGACGGCGGGGATGATGGGGCAGATCAGGAAGGAGGTGATGGAAAGGACCAGGGCGGTGATGGCCGTGCCCTCGGTCTGGCGTGGGGGCGGGCCGTAGCCGTACGGAGAGGGCGGCGCGTACCCCTGCGACGGAGGGGGCAGCGCTGATCCCGGCGGCGGTCCCGGCGGCGGTTGCCGCCCGCCCGGTTGCTGCCAGCCGCCCTGAGGTGAGGAAGGAG